>NZ_CP036292.1:4800000-5106314 GCF_007751715.1 Rosistilla oblonga
GATGATCGGAGACTCGTTAGCCGGAGACGACGTGACGATGATCCGCGCCGTCGTCTACACGCTAACCTTGGCGGGAGCTGCTTTTATGCTGGGCGTTGTCCTGGGCGGGTCCCTGATCGACCGAGCGCTTGACCGCATCTTAAACGTCCCGATGGTCGGCCCATTTGTGCACCGCATTGCCGATCCGCTGCGAGCGTTCCGCCATCACACCGCCGCCTTTATGGTGACGATCGGGATGTCGGTGGTCGTGCACATACTGTTAGGCGTGGCGATCTATTTCATCGCCGCGGGCCTCTACGAACATCCTCCCACGCTCGCCGAACATATGGTGATCGTACCGATCGCCAATGCAGTCGCCGGGCTGCCGATCTCGCTGGCTGGGATCGGAGTCTTCGAAGGCGCTTTGGACCACCTTTATGCCAAGCTGCCGACAACGCCGACCGACGCGTCGGGAACGATCGTCGGCCTGGTCTACGAAATCGTCAAGATCGCGATCGCGATGATCGGTATCGTTTTCTATTGGACCGGCCAACGGGAGGTTCGCGAATCGTTCCAAGCCGTCGCCGCTTCCGACGACGAAACCTAATCAGTCGCGGCGACAGACAGCCACAAATCCGCCGGCTCGCACGCGAGGCAACACCCGTCGCAGCGGAAGCACTCCACTGGCGGTCAGGTTCAGCGGAAAGATCTGTTCGACCTGAAACCCTGCCTGCCGCAAGTCGGCTTTCAGTTCACTCAAGCCGAAGTTGTGCAGGAACATGTTCGGCAGACCGCGATATTGATAGACCCGATCGCCAAATTCTTGATCGCCTCGCTTGCGGCCGGACCACCACGAACGGCACAACCACCGGAGGCCGGCGGGATCGTAAAGCGACGACCAGATATTGTGAACGTGCAGCACAAACTTGCCGCCCGGCTTGAGGATCCGCCGCGTGTGGCCAAGCGCCGCGATTCGGTTCGCCCGGCCGCGGATCATCCCCAACGTGCTAAACAAAGAAACCGCGTGCTCGACACAACTGTCAGCGATCCCGTTCAGGTCGACAAGATTCGCCCGGACCGAAGCGATCGGCAACGCCTGAGTTTGCGTTTTCTGCTGCACCACTTCCAACATGTGCTGACTCAGATCGATCGCCAGCCCGCGATAACCGCTCGCTGCCAATGCGACCAGCGCTCGCCCGGTGCCGCAGCCCAGGTCGGCAACGGTCGCTCGCCCCTGCGAATCGGGGGGAGGAAGATGCCGCAAAACCAACTGCTGATCTAGCGCGAACAGCGGATGATCGGCGAAGTATTGGTCATACTCTGTTGCGATCGCCGGTCGCGCGGCATAATCCCAGGTTCCTGGGCTCACGCCCGCAGGCAACTGCCACGAAGGAATCGATTCAATTTGCACGCACAGCTCAAACGGTTAGAGACAACAAGGGTTCCGGTTGACACACAACCGGCCTACTAGGGAACGATGAACATCTTTGGCCACAACAAGGCCTAGAGATTGCTTCGTTCAAGAGAGTCGATCTAACCGCAAAATGCTACTAGGGGACTGGCTGGGGGGCGTTTTCTACCGCTATAATCCGTGCGACATTGAGCTCACCCTTTGTTGGTCGCCCTCAACACGATTCAATTTTTACTTCTTACAGGAGCATTCTGTGGCAATTCGAGTAGCAATCAATGGCTTTGGCCGCATCGGACGTTTGACGTTTCGCAATCTGATGGAACGCAGCGACGAATTCGAAGTTGTGGCGATCAATGACCTGACCGACAACAAAACCCTGCGAACGCTGTTGAAGTATGACAGCATCCACGGTCGCTATCCAGGCGAGGTCACATACGACGACAAGTCGATCATCGTCGACGGCAAGCCGATCGCCGCATTGGCCGAACGCGACCCAGCCAAGTTGCCTTGGGGCGAAATGAACGTCGACGTAGTTATCGAGAGCACCGGTTTCTTCACCGCACGTGCTACCGACACCAAGCCAGGTTACGATTCGCACTTGGCCGCCGGAGCCAAGAAGGTCGTTTTGAGCGCACCAGCGAAAGATGGCGCCGACCTGACCTGCGTGATGGGCGTCAACGATGACAAACTGACCGCCGACATGAAGTGCGTTTCGAACGCCAGCTGCACCACCAACTGCTTGGCTCCTGTCGCCAAGGTCCTCAACGACACCTTCGGTATCGAATCGGGCCTGATGACAACCGTTCACGCTTACACCAACGACCAGAAGGTGCAAGATCAACCGCACGGCGACCTGTATCGTTCGCGTGCCGCTGGCCAGAACATCATCCCAACCAGCACCGGCGCCGCCAAGGCTGTCGGTTTGGTGATCCCAGAACTCAAGGGCAAGCTGACCGGTATCGCGATGCGAGTTCCTGTGCCAACCGGAAGCGTCGTCGACCTGACCTGCAACTTGAGCAAAGAAGCATCGGTTGAATCGATCAACGCCGCGATCAAGGAAGCTGCTGAAGGACCTCTGAAGGGCATCCTGATGTACACCGAAGACGCGATCGTCAGCAGCGACATCGTTCACGATCCACACAGCAGCGTTTTCGCTGCCGACTTCACTCAAGTCCTGGGCGACAACGGCAAGTTCGTTAAGGTAATCAGCTGGTACGACAACGAATGGGGCTACAGCAGCCGCACCGCCGACTTGATCGCCAAGTTCGGCCCTATGTAATCCAACCGATTACGTAGCCAAACGCAAATAGCGCAAAACTGCGAATTGCCAGAAAAACCCTCGTTCCCAAAGAACGAGGGTTTTTTATTTGCCCCAACAACAATCCCAACCGACCAACAAATCCACAGGCCCAACGGGTCGGCACCACGTCAGCCCAGGGCAACGCCCTGGGAAAACGCGGCCAAACAAACACCCACAAATTCCCAAGGCCCAACAGGGCCGCCCCCACGCCATCCCAGGGCAACGCCCAGGGAAAACGCCGCCAAACAAACACCCACAAATTCCCAAGGCCCAACGGGCCGGCACCACGTCAGCCCAGGGCAACGCCCTGGGTAAACCGCGGCCAAACAAACACCCACAAATTCCCAAGGCCCAACGGGCCGGCCCCACGCCAGCCCAGGGCAACGCCCTGGGTAAACGGCGGCCAAACAAACACCCACAAATTCCCAAGGCCCAACAGGGCCGGCCCCATGTCAGCCCAGGGCAACGCCCTGGGTAAACGGCGGCCAAACAAAAGATCCCAGCCCCAACGGGGCGGCCCCAACTCGATCGCGCCACACATTACCAAACGTCACGTAGATCCGCCCCGTTGGGGCTCCGCCGTGAATGGGCGCGTTCAAAAACCCAGGGCGTTGCCCTGGGCTGGCCTACCGCTGCCCACTTCGGGGCGTCAAACCGACCGATTCTCCCCGAACCACGCACACGTTTCATCACCGCACACGCCACGAAACAAAACACACGCCCATTCCTCGGACACAAACGGCATTCCCACTAATCCCAAACATAACGTTCGTCGATCTTCAGCCCATGGCGACGACACAACTCGCGAAACTCCTCCTTGAACGTCATCTTTCGATGGTGTTCCTGTTGGTTGGCGATATACCGCTTCACATCGTCGATGTTCGATTCGCTGACGGAGAATGCTCCGTAACCCGACTGCCACGAAAATGACTTCAGCCCCGTCGCTTGCTTCTTTAACCACTTGCTGGTTTCCGTCTTCATCTCCTGAGCGACATCTGCGAGCGCAAACTTTCGGCTCAGTAAAAGCAACGCATGAACATGGTCCTCGACCCCACCAATCTTTATGGCCGGGGAATCAACATTGTCGCGAAGGATTGTCGCCATATAGGCATACAACTGCTCGCGAAGTTCCAACGGATCCAACAACGGTTTACGGTGTTTCGTCGAAAACACGAAATGGATCGCAACCTTGGCTAGCGACTGAGACATTGATCAGCTCACGAATAGGAGTCCGCAGCGCGTGGGATCCAATCATTGTAGCCAACACCAACTGCCCGAACAAACAAATCGCAGAACAGGCACCACATTAAAACGTCACATAGAACCGCCCCGTTGGGGCTCCGCCGTGGATGGGTCCGCCCCGAAACCCAGGGCGTTGCCCTGGGCTGACATAGCGCTGCCCCCGTTGGGGCGTCAAACCGCCGATTCCCAACACCCATCATCAACACCCATCATCAACACCCATCATCAACACCCATCATCAACACCCATCATCAACACCCATCATCAACACCCATCATCAACACCCATCATCAACACCCATCATCAACACCCATCATCAACACCCATCATCAACGCCACGCATACACACCGCATCACGCGCGCGGTTTAATCACCCCACACACGGATCTCAATCACCGTACGCGAAACCGAACAACACACCCGCCCATTCTCCAGGCCCAACAGGGCCGGCCCCACGCCAGCCCAGGGCAACGCCCTGGGTAAACCACGGCCAAACAAACACCCACAAATTCCCCAGGCCCAACAGGGCCGGCACCACGTCAGCCCAGGGCAACGCCCTGGGTAAACGGCGGCCAAACAAAAGATCGCAGCCCCAACGGGGCGGCCCTAACACGATCGCGCCACACATTACCAAACGTCACGTAGAACCGCCCCGTTGGGGCTCCGCCGTGGATGGGCCCGCCCCGAAACCCAGGGCGTTGCCCTGGGCTGGCCTACCGCTGCCCACTTCGGGGCGTGAAACCGACCGATTCCCGACCGATTCCCGACCGATTCCCGACCGATTCCCGACCGATTCCCGACCGATTCCCGTCGGGACAACTTGCTTTGGAAAAACGGTACGCCCAAACAACAATCGCGTTCGACGGAACCGTTGGCAAAATCAGTCGCTGGCTTTTTCTTGCAACGCCTTGGTGCCGGCGTCCAAGGTGGCGATGATCTTTTCGACGTCGTAGACGCATCCGCTCCACGTCCCACCGCCGACTTGTTGCAGCGCGGCCCAGAGTCGTGAATCGTCGGGCATCTTGGCGTCGACAGCTAATTGCGGATGAGGAGACCGCGAGGCGAGCAGCGTTTCGGCTTCCACTGGTGTCAGCGATTTGTCGGCGGTCCCGACGAGATTAACGCTGCCATGCAATCCGATCCGATCGACGACGACTTCGATCTGATCGCCGTCTTGGACCCGGCCGATCGGTCCTCCCGCCAACGCCTCCGGTCCGACATGGCCGATGCACGCGCCGGTGCTGACGCCCGAGAACCGGGCGTCGGTGACGAGCGCTACATGTTTGCCCCAAGGCAAGAACTTCAAGGCCGACGTGATTTGATAGGTCTCCTCCATGCCGCTCCCCAGCGGTCCGCGGCCGATCAACACCACAACATCTCCCGCCTGAACCGGACGGGGATGGTTCCCCTTGATCGCTGCGATCGCATCGCGTTCGCTGACAAAGACCCGCGCCGGGCCAGCCTTGCGATAGACGCCATCCTCACCAACGACACTCGGGTCGATCGATGTCGATTTAATCACCGATCCCTCGGGACACAGATTCCCTTGCGGGAAGCAGACGGTGCTGGTCAGCCCACGTTTTTTGGCGGTCGCCGGAGGAATGATCACATCGTCGGGATCGACGCGATCCGACTCGATCAAACGCTGCCGCAACGCATCCCGACGAGCCGACTGCGGCCAGGCGTCGAGGATCTCGTTCCAGCTGGCGCCCGCGACAGTCATCGCATCACCACGCAACAGTCCCAACTCGCGGAGATGCCACATGATTTCCGGAACGCCACCAGCCAAGAACAATCGGACCGTCGGATGCCCGACAGGACCGTTGGGCAAGACGTCGACGAACCGAGCGACCAGTTTGTTGACTTGGTGCCAATCATCGACGGTCGGTGACCGCAGCCCCGCAGCCTGAGCGACCGCTGGAATGTGCAGCAACAGATTCGTCGAACCGCCACAGGCGGCATGAACCAACATCGCGTTGTAGATCGAATCGTCGGTAACGATATCGGCTAGCGTCAGTCCTCGCGCATCCAAGGCCATCAGACTGCGAGCGCTCTGCCGCGCGATGTCCAACCAAATCGGCTGGCCGCTGGGGGCAAGGGCCGCATGCGGTACGGTCAGCCCCATCGCCTCGGCGACAACTTGACTGGTCGCCGCGGTTCCCAGGAACTGGCAACCGCCCCCTGGCGATCCGCACGCCCGGCAACCTTCCAAACCAGCCTGTTCCAGCGAGATTTCGCCTTGCGAATACCGAGCCCCAATCGTTTGCACTTTGCCAGCATCCTCGCCGACCGTTGGGGGCAACGTCACGCCGCCGGGAACGATCACGCTGGGCAAATGCTTTGTTCCGCAGACCGCCAGCATCATCGCCGGCAGACCTTTATCGCAGGTCGCGACACCCAACACGCCGCGGCGGCGTGGCAACGAACGGATCAACCGACGCATCACGATCGCCGCATCGTTGCGATAGGGCAGACTGTCGAACATCCCGTTGGTTCCCTGCGATCGGCCATCGCAAGGGTCGCTGCAGAAAGCGGCAAACGGCACGCCGCCGGCCTCGGAAAACTGTTCGGCTGCCGCTTGAACCAACAGCCCAACTTCCCAGTGCCCGGTGTGATACCCCAGAGCGATCGGCGTTCCATCGTGATCGCGAACGCCCCCCTGCGTGCTGAGACACAGATACTGAGGTCCCATCATGCGAGCTGGATCCCAGCCCATGCCGGCGTTTTGCGTCAGCCCAAACAGATCACCGCTGCTCCACGAGCGAAGGATCTCGTCGGTCAACGGCAACTGACCACTTGGTCCCGACGCCGATGTGATCACCGACGCCGCGACGTCGCCGCCACCAAGATGTTGATCGAGCGAAAACAGACTGTCGTCGGGATAGTTAAAGGCAGGAGGCAATGGATCACTCGCAATAAAGGCAAAACGTCGTTGGGGAAACGGATCGTCTTATTTAATAGATGGGGCACAACGTATTCCGGCCGCCTGACCGACTACTCGTAAATCGGGCAAAACGTATTCCGTCCCACGCATCGACTACTCATAGATCGGGCAAAACGTATTCCGTCCTACGCATCGACTACTCATAGATCGGGCAAAACGTATTAAAGGCAGCTTGGCAGAAGACGCCGGGGTCATTGTAGCGTTGATTCCGATTCAGCCCGTCGATCGTCGCCATCTCTGCATCGCTGAGGCTGAAGTCGAAGAGGCTGAAGTTTTCGGCCAGCCGCTCCGTTTTTGTGGTTTTCGGAATCACCGCGGTGCCGCGTTGCACGCCCCAACGCAGTAGCACTTGAGCTGGCGAGCGGTCGTGGGCCGCGGCGATCGCCCGGATCGGTTCGATCTGCAACAGCGAATCGGATCCGTCGGCCATGCCGATCTCGTGATAGGAGAGCGCTCCCAGGGGCGAGAAAGCGGTGTAGGCGATCTGTTCTTCCCGGCAGAACTGGAACAGTTTTTCCTGCGTCAGGTAGGGATGCGTTTCGACTTGCAAGACCGCGGGCGGATCGTTGGCGTAGGCGAGCATGTCGCGGAGCAGGGCGATGTTGAAATTGCAGACGCCGATCTCTTTGACCAGACCGGATTGCTTCAGTTGTTCCATCGCGGCCCAGGTTTCGGCGACCGAAACGCGATCGATCTCCATCTTCGGCTCGGCCGCTTCGGGATCGAAGAACCAGCCCGGCGGATACCGCTGTTCGGGCGAGACGTATCGCAGCGGGATCGGGAAGTGGATCAGATAGAGATCGAGATAATCGAGCTGCAAATCGTCGAGCGTCTTGCGGCAGGCGGCTTCGACATGTTCGCTGCGATGGAACGTGTTCCACAGCTTCGACGTCACCCACAGATCCTCGCGGCGGCAGACTCCGCTGTCGATCACTCCTCGCAGCCCGTCGCCGACTTCGCGTTCGTTCCCATAATCGCAAGCGCTATCAAAATGGCGGTATCCCACTTCGGCCGCCGCTTGAACTAAAGAAGCACATTGGTCGTTGGGGATTTTCCACATTCCGAGACCAAGAACGGGCAACTGGGCTCCAGAGCGAAGCGATAGCGAGGGAATCATAACAAGCGATCCGTGGCGGGAAGGAAACGGGCAATATCGAATTGGCAGCTGGATAGCTTGGCAAATCGCTAGTCGATTGCAAGGCCTTCGCCGGCGCGGTCCTTATGACGGCTGAGTTTGCCCGCCCAGAGCGACGATTGGGCGAGGAAAACACATTGGCGAAGATGCGGTTGATTTTAGAGAAGTTCTTCACCTACTATCCGCAACGGATGCCAGACCGCTGGTAAGATAGAGAAAAGGGACCGCTACGGCTGCGTTGTCAGCCACAGGAGAGCTTACAAATGACGCTGCCCATCGATGTTGATGCGATTGTTCAATTACAGGCCGAAACCGTTGCTCAATGGCATTGCGGTCCGATCGTCAACCGATACTCCGATTTTATGCAGTTGGTCTGCCAGCAGCACGAACACAATTATCGTTTGTGGCACCAGGAAGATATCGCCCGCGCGAAAGACGTCTCCGATGCCGAGATCGCTCAAGTCAAGCGGAACATCGACGGACTGAACCAGAAACGGAACGACTGGATCGAAAAATTGGACGATTCGATCACCTTGTTGCTGGCTCAACAGGGTGTCGAAACCGCCG
Source organism: Rosistilla oblonga (assembly GCF_007751715.1). Classification (NCBI taxonomy): domain Bacteria; kingdom Pseudomonadati; phylum Planctomycetota; class Planctomycetia; order Pirellulales; family Pirellulaceae; genus Rosistilla; species Rosistilla oblonga. Next base: position 4,808,579 of record NZ_CP036292.1, read on the forward strand.
AAGATGCCCCGATCAACACCGAAACCTCCGGCAGCGCGATCGACCGACTGTCGATCATGTCGCTGCGGTTGTACCACTACGAAGAGCAACTCGAACGCGACGACGCATCCGATGCGCACCGCGAATTGGTCACCCAGCGGATCGCATTGTGCCAGCAACAACAAGCCGATCTTTCCAATTCGCTGAAAGAATTGTTGGTCGATCTGTTCGCCGGACGCAAGGCGCACCGAACCTATCGCCAGATGAAGATGTATAATGATCCTACGCTAAACCCGTATTTGTACGCCGCCAAACAGCTGCGTGCTGGTTGAACCGAAGTCCATTCCGCGGAGCCGCAACGGTAGGTCGATTTGTTATGAGGCTGAAACTCTACACGTGCTCCACGCTTTTATTTTCGATCGTCGCTGCGGTCTCGGTCTGCCGCGGCGACGAAGCCGACAGCGCGACTGTCGATCCTGCCGAAAGTTCACAGCCCGCCGCGGATAAAGACGCGGCGGAGCAGATGCAGCGGTGGGTCTCTCAACTCTCATCGCCCCAATACCGTCTGCGAGAACTCGCCACGACGCGTCTGCGACTGGCTGGTCTAGCCGCTGTGCCGGCGCTCGAAGCCGGATTGCAGGACGGCGATCTCGAGACGACTTCGCAGATCCTGTCGGTGTTGCGTCAGCTGTCGCTCCAGTTTGATCCCCAGCATCAAGACCGCGACCTCGCATGGGAATCGCTGCAACGAGTCGCCACCGCCGGTGCGTCGTCAGCTGCCACGCGAGCCCAGTTGGCGATGGACGAAGTTCGCGACGACCGCAAACGACGAGCGGTGGAAGTACTGACCGCCGCCGGAGTCTTTATCGGGTTTGGCGAGTTCCATCTGGCCTCGTCGGTTCGCAACGGATACCACATGCGAATCCCCAAAGACTGGCAGGGGAACGTCGCTGCATTCTCGTGGTTGAAGTGGCTGCACGGCGTCGAGACAGTCATTTTAAGTGGCGACAAAATCACCGCTGATGTGGTCCGGCAAGTTGCCAGCGTTCCCGACCTGAAAAACTTGGACATTCGCGACACCACCGTCGATGTCGAAGACCTTCAGGGCCTGACCGATCTGAAGCGACTGGACCTCTTCCAACTGGTCAACGTCCCGGCGGGAGACGAACTGATCGACACCCTTGCTCAACTTCCGTTGCGGCGAGAATTGATCCTGTTTGGCACCGACATCTCGCTCGAGGGATCCGAACGGCTGAAAACGCTCTTCCCAAATCTGAACATTCAATGCCGCGGTGGATTCCTCGGCGTCCGCTGCAGCCCGCTGAATCCGAACTGCGAGGTGGGAACTGTCGAACCAAACACAGCTGCCGCCGAGGCGGGCGTCCAATCGGGAGACGTGATCATCAAGTTCGGCCAATACGACGTCAAATCGTTTGCCGATCTGCAATCCGCGATCGCCAAGCATACCGCCGCCGAGAAATCGATCCCGATGCAGATCAACCGGATCGTGGAAGAACAGGTCGAAGTCGAACTGCCCCAAGAAGAAGGTGAACCGACGCCGAAGTTGATTCGCACCATCCGGCGTCAAAAAACCTTCACCTTAACGGTCAAACTGAAGCGTCAGTTTCCGTAGTTTCCGCCCCCGCAGTCGCTGCGGCGATCGGAATCGCTTCATCCGGAATCAGCGTCGGGATGTCGGCCCAAACCGGATAGATCAGCGTTCCGTCGGCGTTGACCAATCCCGAATCGAGCGGTCGCTGCACCGGGCGGTCGATCCGATTGCGAGCCTCTCCAGCAGCAACCCGCTGGTTGATCTGTTGGATCAAATCGTCGGCGGCTACCACCAGCGTCGACTGAGTGACGGGGCAGCGAATGTATTCGAACAGGCTTGGGTCGATCACGGTGGGATTTCCATAGAGGGATTCAAACGCTCCTCGTTTGGACAGATTATAGCTGAAGCACGCTCGGATGTCCCTAAGCCCTCTACCGTTGAACTGGGCAAAACCGGATTTCGACAGCCGCCCGCAGCGGCGAGTGCCAGCGATAGGCAATCCCAGCGACCGACGACGCCGATCGACCGAAACGGTCTACCGAGACGCGAAATCGGCGGCGTCAGAGCGGTTGCAAAGTCGAAATTTTTCTTTGCCAAGCGTCAAATCTGACCTAGAGTTTCCATTGGGCAAATCAACCGTTATCGGGGGATTTGTCTTCTGCGTTTGTGTTTCGGGACGACGCTTCGCCGACCTGCGATTGTGCGATCGCGGGCCGGCGAAGCCATTTTTCCCGCAGCCTCACTGCGCCCCCCTCCAACGACACACCGGCATCCCCAACCTCGTCGTTCGTTGGGGGTTCCCAGTCGCATCGGCGCTCCGATCTCCACGCTCGACTGAATTGACAAATCAGGCGCGACAGGGAATTATGAGTCGCACTGGATTGGGACGCTGCAGTGGCGACTCAGCCACTCGCCCTACAAAGCAAACGACGCGATCGTGAACCGAAACATCATGAGGAAGAGGATGGGAATTGCGATCGGAGCGATTGTTCTGCTGGTCACCGGGTGGATCTTTTGGCAAGTCGACGACTGGAGCCGCGATTTCACGACGAATCACGCTCAGCTCGATCCGGCGGCGGACGATCCGCTGCTGCGACCGGTTTTGGCAGCCGAATCGGTGGGCCAGCTGGCCGCCCGCGTTCTGTCGTTTGTTGAAACGACACCCCACTGGCAAGTGGAACGACAGCGTGGCGGCCCCGACGGAACCGAACTGCATCTGACGCGCACGACCTCGCTGTTCCGCTACGTCGATGACATTCAGGTCCGCATTTCTCCGATCGACGGCGGGGCGCAACTGGATGCCGAGAGCCAATCGAGGCTGGGCAAAGGGGACCTCGGCCAGAACCCGCGGAACCTGAAAGAGCTGGTTAGGGGCATCGACGGCTTTCCAAGTCTGCAGGAGCCGCGATAATCGGGGGATCATCAAACCGCACCAATGATTGAAAAGGATGTTCCATTGTCCCGCCTCGACCAACTCAATCCCGCTGCCGACGCTTTTCTGAAATCCGCCATCGAAACCCCCAGCCCCTCGGGTTACGAAGAACGGATCCAAGCCCTGGTCCGCGAATACATTCAGCCCGCTGCCGATGAAGTGCGCACCGACGTCCACGGCAACGTGATGGCGATCGTCAACCCGGACGCCGACACGCGGCTGATGTTCGCCGGGCACTGCGATCAGATCGGGATGCTTGTCACGTATATCGATGAGTTAGGTTTTCTGTACGCCCAGACGATCGGCGGCTGGGACCCGCAACAACTGATCGGCCAGCGGATGATCGTCTGGACGAAAACCGGCCCGATCCCCGGTTCGATCGCCCGGAAACCGATCCACCTGCTGAACGATGCCGAGCGGAAGAAGGTTGTGAACCTGAACGAGCTGTGGATCGATATCGGTGCCAAGGACCAACAATCGGCGTCGGAATTGGTTCGCATCGGCGATCCGGTCACACTGAAACTGGAAATGACTCAACTGCAGGAAGGGCTGATCTCGGGTCCAGGAATGGACAATAAGACCGGCATGTGGGTCGTCATCGAAGCGCTCCGCCGAGCCGCTGGAATGGCTCCCACCTGCGGCATCTACAGCGTCTCGACCGTTCAAGAAGAGATCGGTCTGCGTGGCGCGACGACAGCCGCCGCCAGCATCAAGCCGCACGTGGGGATCGCCGTCGACGTCACTCACGCGACCGATTGCCCCACGATCGACAAGACGCAGCAGGGAGACATCAAGCTTGGTGGCGGACCGGTAATTTTCCGCGGCCCCAACATGAATCCGAAAGTCGTGCAGCGGTTGGTGCAGATCGCCGACGAACTGCGGATCCCGTATCAGATGGCTGCGGCGGGGCGAGCGACGCCCAACGATGCCAACGCGTTGCAGATCAGCAGCGGCGGCGTGGCGACCGGCTTGGTTGCGATTCCCAACCGCTACATGCACAGCGCCGTCGAAACGGTTTCGATGAATGACCTCGACAGCGCGGCCGAACTGTTGGCCAACTTCGCAGCTCGCCTGACCGCCGAAGACGACTTCACCCCCAGCGTTTGATCTTTTCGCTTTTCATAAGACTGCCGGTCCAAGCGATCCCTTGGGCCGGCCAACCGCCTCCATCACAAACGCTCAACATGTCACAACAACACACGCTCACGATCCGCGTCAACTATCACGAGACCGATGGCCAGGGGCGTGTTCATCACGCCAACTATCTCAATTATTTCGAGCGTGGCCGCGTCGAACTGATGCGCAGTCTGGGCTCCAGCTACAAACAGTTCGAAGCCGATGGGCTGATGCTGGTCGTCGCCGAGATGAACGTCAAATATCACCAACTGGCCGAATTCGACGACCTGCTGACGCTGAAAACAACCGTCTTGGAAGCTCACGGTGCGAGGATCCGCCATCGGTACGAGATCTTCCGCGAGGACCAAATACTCGTATACGCCGAATCGGTGATCGCATGCGTTCGCCCCGATGGAAGGGCCACTCGCCTGCCGGTGGAACTTCAGCAGGGCCGACGCCGATCCTAGCCTCTCTCCTATAATGAAAGTAGGCCGTTGAGTAGGCTCAGCCGGTCGGCTCCTATCGGCTGTCCGGTCCAGTCAATAAACTGACAGTGGCGGGAACGGTCTCTCGCCGACCGCCCTTTGACCCCGCGGATCACTCGCCCAACCGAACCTCTACAGCCGCCACCATGTCGAATTCTTATGGAGCGATCGATCAGACGTTGATCGATCATTTTGAGGATCCCTACCACCGTGGCGATTGCGAAGCGGCGACGCACGTGGCCGAGGGAGAAAATTCGTTGTGCGGCGACACGATGCAGGTTCAACTGAGAATCAGCCCCAGCGATGGCCAGATCGAAGAGGCTTGGTTCGACGGTGACGGATGTGTGGTCAGCCAAGCCGCTGCATCGATGTTGATGGAAACGATCGAAGCGATGACGCCCGATGCGATCCGCGACTTCGACACCCGGGCGATGTTGGAACGGTTAGGTCCTTCGATCGCGGTCAGCCAACAAAAATGTGGCCTGTTGGCCTGGCGGGTGCTGCAATTGGCGCTGCAATCGCCGCTGGATGAATTCGGCGACGGACCGACCTTTGGCGGCCCACATCTCGGCGAGGAAAACTGACAACCATCATTGGAACCAAATTGAATACGACAGAACGCTCTCCGCTGGCGATCGATGCTGCGGCCTATCGCCAAGACTTTCCCATCCTTTCGCGCCAACTGCGCGAGGGCGTGCCGTTGGTCTATCTCGACAACGCCGCCAGCACCCAGCGGCCGCAAGCGGTCATCGATGCGATGGATGCCTGTTATGAGGGCTATTACGCAAACGTCCATCGCGGCATCCATACGCTCAGCGAAGAATCGACGCAGAAATACGAAGACGCTCGGCTGCGGATCGCCCAGTTTCTGTCGGTTGCAAACGAGTGCGAACTGATCTTCACCGCCGGCACGACCGCCGCGATCAATCTCGTCGCTCGCAGCTGGGGCGATGCCAACATCAAATCGGGCGATGTGATCCTGACGACGATGATGGAACACCACGCCAACATCGTCCCCTGGCAACAGCTTGCCCAGCGGACCGGTTGCCGCGTCGAATTCGCTCCGTTGACCGAAGACGGCCGGCTGTGCATCGAATCATTCGACAAACGGTTATCCGACCTGCAACCGAAGCTGGTCGCCCTGACAGCCGCCAGCAACGTGCTTGGGACGATCAATCCGGTCGCGGAATTAGTCACCAAAGCCCGCGATGCTGGCGCGGTGACGTTGGTCGATGCCGCCCAAGCCGTCCCGCATTCGCAAGTCGATGTGAATCAATGGAACGCCGATTTCGTGACGTTCAGTGGACACAAGGTCTGCGGTCCCACGGGCATCGGCGTCTTGCACGGCAAGCAACAACTGCTCGACGCGATGCCTCCTTTTCTCGGTGGCGGTGCGATGATCCACCGCGTGACCACCTCTGGTTTTGAACCGGCGGGCTTGCCCGAAAAGTTCGAAGCGGGAACGCCTGCGATTGCCGAAGCGATCGGTCTGGCCGCAGCGATCGATTACGTCGACTCCGTCGGGCTCGATCGAATCCACGCTTACGAGCTGCAACTGTGCACCCTCGCACACGAAGCACTCCAAGAAATCGAAGGGTTGCACATCTTGGGCCCCGACCCAAAACACAAAGCGGGCATCGTAAGCTTTACGATCGACGGTGTGCATCCGCACGACATTTCGCAATGGCTCGATCGACGCGGAATCGCCGTCCGCGCGGGGCACCACTGTGCCATGCCACTGCATGAACTGCTGCAGATCTCGGCTTCGACTCGGGCCAGTTTCTACTTCTATAACACTCCCGAAGAAGTGCTCCAGTTTGCCGACGCGGTGCGCAGTGCGCGGGACAAATTCAACCGTCCGCGAAAACGGACGTAGACTCGCGACGGGGATCGCCCCACGCGATTACCTCCACCACCGGCGCGGTACGCAGTGGAAAAACTGCGTTTTGCGCCAGGTAGAAGAGCGACGCCGATCAATACTTCAACGTCGCCGCCATCTTCGCTCGGACCGGCATATCGCTAGCCGGTGCTGCGTGGATCCGGCCGCCATGGATGATCGTCTGCACCATCGCCGATTCGATCAAATCGCGGCACTCCTCGCGCGGTCGACCCTGCGGTGGTTGACCACTTTCCTGCAACACATTCCGCTCGCGATGGAAACTTCCGTAGAGCGTCGCGTCGCGATCGAAAAAGAGTGTGTCAATTCGTCCCACCTGTGCGGCACACAAGATCTCGCGTGCATCGAGCGTGACCGGGCGTTGCCGCTCACGGAACTCCCGGGCGTCGGAATCTCGCTGTTGTTGCAATTGATCGACGGCCAGCGGCATCGCTTCTCGAAGCAGCTTTTCGGGGGAATATTGATCGATATTGCCAGTCAGCACCTTCCCAACACGTTGCGTACAGACACTGTGCTCGCGATACAGATCGGTCTCGGCTTCGGAACCGGCAAGGATCAAGAAACCGGAACGATCGTGCAAATATGCACACACCGCTTCATCGACTTGTTGGATATATTCGATAAACGCAGGTGCCAGCGGGTCGATCCCCTCTTCGATTTCATCGATATCCACAGCTGCGGTCCGCGTCAGATCCTCGAAACCTGTGTGCACAAGCATCGGTTCTCGAGCGGCGCTTCGGACCGCATTTTCGAAGCTCACGGGGAACCCAGCATTTTGAATCTGGGTAATTTCCGAAAGCGTGGCGCGGTAGAAAGCCAGCTTCTGTTTGCTGATCGTCAGCAGATAGAAATCGGCGAATTGGTTCTCGGTCAACAGCATCGGACGCAGGCAAAAAGTCCCCGCGACGATGGCTCGCGAATCGGATTCCTCATACCCCGGGACGATCTCAAAAACGTCTTCGGACAAGTAAATTGCTACTCCACCGCTACGCGCCGCCAGGAATTGCGGATCCTCTTGCAGGTCGAACAGCGGCCGTAAGAAGTCGTTTGCATCGGTCGATGACATCCAGAACTGCGCCAGCTGTTGATGCGACTTTTCGATCAACTGCCCCAGCCCGATGCTGCCGTCCGAAGCCAACGCGTGCTCCGGCGAGGCCGGCAAGAAAAGAGTAACGTGTGGTGTTCCCGGCAGGCCCGACAGACGCTTCACTTGGTCGCGATTGAATGATTGAATCATTTATTCCTCCATGAGTAAAAGACTTTCCATGACTTGGACATTGGGGGATGCTCCGCAAAGGTTGTTCCGAACAGCTAAAAATGTTTTGAATAAACACAAATTCGTTTCTTGCCAGCATCCGATGCGTTATGCTCATGGTGGTCGCGACCGACCGCGCCGCTGCAGCTTCTCTCCTTTACCGATCTCGATTGCGGTGAGCGGTCCACCGGCGGGATCGAAACGCTAAAATTGCGTCTTACGGCAACGCGAATTTAGGCAATGTGGTCCGCACACAACATCTGGATTAACAAGGTCCAAGCTCGCAGGGCCCTTCCGTTCCCAGCCACATCGATCAGGCCCACTCCCCGATGGCGACTCCCAAACCTATCGCTCCCGAACAACTCGGTCGCTGGCGTTTGATCCTCGGAGCAAGCTCGCAGGATCAGCTGAATGAATACGGCGGAGGCAACCTCTCCCTCGACGCCGATCAGCAATTGATGGACGAAGCCTTGGCGGCGATCTACGACCAGACGCAGGAAGGTTCCGATTCGAGCGGCAAGCGTTCAGCCGGTTCGGGCGGATCCTCACCTCGCTTGGCAAAATGGCTCGGCGACATCCGCACCTACTTTTCCGAAGACGTCGTCGCCGTGATCCAACAGGATGCGATCGACCGCAAAGGGATGCGGGAACTGCTGCTGGAACCGGAACTACTCAAAAACGTTCAGCCCAACGTGCAACTGGTCGGGACGTTGTTGAGTCTTGGCGGTCAGATTCCCGAGCGAACCAAAGAGACGGCGCGGATGGTCGTCCGAGCCGTCGCCGACAAGATCAAACTCACGCTGGAACAACGGATCCGACAAGCGGTCCAAGGGGCGCTCAATCGGAACGAACACTCTCCGATTCCGCACGCCAACAGCATCGATTGGAAGTGGACGATCGGGCGGAATCTGAAAAACTACAACGCCCAATTGGGACGCTTGATTCCCGAACGGGTCTATTTCTATTCGCGGGCCCAACGGACGAACAACTGGACCGTGATCGTCGATATGGATCAGAGCGGTTCAATGGCCGATTCGGTTGTCTACGGCGCGGTCACCGGTTCGATCTTCGCCAGCCTGCCCGCCCTGAAGACACACGTCGTCGCCTTTGACACCGAAGTCGTCGACCTGACCGAGACCTGCGGCGACGATCCGGTCGACATGTTGTTTGGCGTTCAATTGGGCGGCGGCACCGACATCAACAAATCGGTCGCCTACTGCGAACAATTTATCACCGAACCGAGCGAGACGCTGTTCATCCTGCTGGCCGATCTGTTTGAAGGAGGCAACCAAGCCCAATTGGTCCGCCGATTGGGCGAGATGGTCGAATCGGGCGTTCGCGTGTTGTGCTTGCTGGCCCTCTCCGACAGCGGAACTCCCTGTTTCGACGAAGCGCTTGCACGGCGACTGTCCGCCCTCGGAATCCCCTGTTTCGCCTGCACTCCCGATCGTTTGCCCGAGCTGGTCGAAGGAGCTCTCCGCGGTCAAGACTTGCAATCGCTGGCGACTCGAATTAAGTCTGATGACTCGCATTAACATGCCAGTCGACAACACCAATCCTTGCGACTGGCACCGGCAAACAGATTCAGGGCAGGTTTATCATGCAGGTCTTCATTGGTGAATACACGATCGGCGGCGGTCTCGCTTCGACTCCTTTAGCCTCGCTTCCGCAGAGCCTGCTGGCCGAAGGAACCGCCATGCATCACGCGATCTGCGACGACGCAAGCCGATGTGCCCGCGTGGTCACGACGATCGACTCCCGTTTGCCTCATCGTATGGATCCGGCGATCCAAACGATCCCCGTCGATGCCTCCGCCGAATTGATCCCTCAATGGCTCGCCGCTTCGGCAGGTTGCGACGCCGCGATACTGATCGCACCGGAATCCGATCGGCTGCTCTATAAATTAGTCGCCGCGTTTCGAGGCTTCGGCCGCAACGTGATCGCGGCGGATGCCAACTTCATCGATGCCACAACCGACAAACTGCAACTGAGCGAACGTTTGCTGGCTGCGAACGTTCCCCATCCGATCCCCTTCGGCCCGCGGCAGACGCCGCAAGAGTCCAGTGCAACGGAGTGGATTTTGAAACCGAACGACGGCTGCGGATCGATCGAAGTCCAACGCTTCGGCTCCTTCACCCAAGCCGACAACCAACGCCGACGCCGCACCGGCGACTGGATTATCCAAGCCTATCACCCCGGGCAAACGGTCAGCATCGCCGCGATCGTGACTGCCGGCGGGATCCATTGGTTGCCGGCGTGTTTGCAAAAAATGGAGCCGCCCCATTTCAGTTATCACGGCGGACAAAGCCCGCTGTCCGACGCGCTCGCCAATCGTGCCGAGCGGTTAGCTGCCGCGGCGCTTGATGCCGTGTTCGACAGATCGTCGCGGTTCAACGACTCTTCCAGCCAAGTCGGCTACGTTGGCGTCGATCTAGTTCTCGCCGACGACCCGCGCGATGATGTGGTGATCGAGATCAATCCTCGCTTGACGACCTCTTATGTCGGGGTTCGCCATTTGATGAAAAGCAATCTTGCTGCAACAATGCTCGGCCTCGACGCGGCGCCGCCGATCCTTGATCCCTCCGTTTCCGCAGTCCGCTGGGACGCGGCGGGGCGTGCCGACATATCGCCAGGCAACTCCGCCCCCTGCCACCGCACACAATCCGAAGTTTCGCGATCGCAATGAACGACCCCACGTTGGCTAACGATGCCGCCTCGCAATCCGAACCGCCCGAAACGCATTGGATTGGAATCGACGTCGGCGGCGCCAACATCAAAGCTGCCGATACCGCGGGCTGGACGTCCGCCGAACCGTTTGCGTTGTGGAAGCATCCCGAACGTTTAGCGGATCAATTGAAACAGCAACTGCCAGCACCAACCGCGGCGACGCGGTACGCCCTGACGATGACCGGCGAACTGGCCGACTGTTTCGCCGATCGCCCGCAAGGTGTCCGCCAGATCGTCGACGCCGTCGCTGAGGCCACGCAAACGGAGGCGTCCGCCGGCGTCGATCCACTGTGGGTTTACAGCTTGGATGGCCAGTGGCTGCGAGCCGATGAGGCGAAGTCGAATCCCGACGACGTTGCAGCGGCGAACTGGCACGCGATGGCCAGCTACGCCGCACGATATCTCGGCGACAACGAAACCGGATTGATGATCGACATCGGATCGACGACAACCGATCTGATCGCGATCGATTCCCACGGCGTGCAAACACGTTCGCGGACCGACGTCGACCGTCTGGAAGGTTCCGAATTACTCTACCTTGGCGTTGGTCGGACTCCGCTGTGCGGTCTGACTTCGTCCCTGCCGTTTCGCGGCCGCGAGGTTCCTGTGATGGCGGAGTTCTTCGCGACGACCGACGACTGTTTTTTGGTCCTCGGTCGAACCACGGCGATGCCCGAGGATTGCGATTCGGCCGATGGGAAACCGCGGACTGTCGAGAACAGCGTCAATCGGATCGCCCGCATGATCGCCCTGGATCACCGCAGCTTCACTCTCGACGACGCGGTCGCCGCGTCCGAACATATCGAAGCGATTTTGAAAGCTCGCATCGCCACCGGGATCGCGAAAGTTGCAAGCGATGCGTCCGCGTGGGTCATCGCCGGGCATGGCGAATGGTTGTTACCCACGACGGTGGCGCGACAGATTTCGCTGGCTCAAGAACTTGGGGCGGAACGGTCCCGCGTTGGTCCGGCTTACGCACTTGCCTGTCTCGCCGAAGCGAGGTTCGCATGACCGACAAGAGGCCTGCCATGCGAGTCGTCAAGTTTGGCGGCAGTCTATTGATCAACCCCGATCTCGCGGTGGCGGTCCGCCGCTGGCTAACAGCTCAGACGCAGCGGAAGACGGCGATCATCGTTGGCGGCGGCGAACTGGTCGATGTAATGCGAGCGATGGATCGACGCTTTGAACTCGATCTCACAGCGATGCACTGGCGGTGTATTCGATTGCTGCGGCACACATTCGAGATCGTTTCGGAGCTGATGCCCGAGCTTGTTCCGATCGGCGACGCGACAGCTTTGGAGCGCTGGTGCCACGACCGCGGAGACCGTTCGGCGGCGCTGGTTGCTGTCGATGCGTTCTACGCTGCGAACACTCGCGGCCCGATCAGCCTGCCCACCAACTGGGCGACGACGACCGATTCGATCGCGGCTCTGCTGGCTCGACAATTGGAAGCAACGGAGCTGGTGTTGTTGAAGAGCTGCTCCGTCGCGGAGACTATCGACTGGCAGGAAGCAGCGCGACGCGGGATCGTCGACGCCGCTTTCCCGCAATTCATCGAAGGCATCCCCGACGTGCGACTGGTGAATCTAAAGGATCACCTGCCGGGGACGACTCTGCAACAAGAGGACTAGCCCATCGACATCGCCGATTGCCCGGCATAAGCCTCGAAATTGCATTCGCTAACCTGTGCGTTAAGTGTCCACATATCGTACAGATATCCAAGCATGAACAGCCCGCCGGTACAGAGCCACAACAGGCCGGTCAGCCACTTGCCCATGTAGAAGCGGTGGATCCCAAACACCCCAAGAAACGTCAGCAGAATCCAAGCGACGTTAAAGTCAAATGGACCGCTGTTGTAACGCAGGTTCGCCGTGCGGCTCATGCTTGGGATCAGGAACAGGTCGATGATCCAACCGATGAAGAAGAAGCCAAGGGTAAACGCCCAGATCGTGCCACTGATCGGGCGACCGAAGTAGAATCGGTGGGCTCCAAAAAATCCGAAGATCCAACAGATGTAGCCGATCGTGGTCGAGTGCGTTTGCGGTTGATAGGTATTCATATTGGTTCACCTTGGCAGCTTGCGAGCGTTGAGTCGTAAAGGAATTCGTTCCAGGTTGTCGATCTTGGCGTAATTCGCCGCGTTGTTTTGCATTGTCGCAAAACTCATGCCAAAAATCGACATGCGTTTCGGCTGTACTCGGCTTCGGTTCCCATCGATAATAGCCGCTGGAGTAGAGGCTTCAGCCGATCGATGCTCCGATTCATCGCAGAAGAGTTCGCCTGAAGGCTCGACTCCAACGGCCAATCCGTCTTCAAATTCTCTCCGTCCTTTAGCCCCAGTTTTTTAAAGTTGCCGATGTCGCACGCAGGCTCGCAAACCGCAGTTTTCCGAGCTGTCGACGTCGCGAAGATCTATCGCATGGGAGAAGTCCAGGTGCACGCGCTGCGAGGCGTTTCGTTGGACCTGTTCGACGGTGAGTTCATCGTTTTGCTGGGGGCCTCCGGAAGCGGCAAGTCGACGCTATTAAACATCCTCGGCGGGCTCGATACGCCGACCTCCGGAACGGTTCATTATTTGGACCGCGAGCTGACTGCAAGCGACGATGCCGAACTCACCCAATACCGGCGGCAGAGCGTCGGATTTGTCTTCCAGTTCTACAATCTGATCCCCAGCCTGACGGCACGAGAAAATGTCGAACTGATCACCGAGATCGCCAGTTCGCCGATGGATCCGTTGGAAGCCTTGGAACTGGTGCAATTGCGTGACCGAGCGAATCACTTTCCAGCTCAATTGTCCGGCGGCGAACAACAGCGAGTGGCGATCGCGCGGGCGATCGCTAAGAAACCGAAGGTCTTGTTGTGCGATGAACCAACCGGCGCGTTAGACGTTCACACCGGGATCGTCGTCCTCGAAGCGATCGCCAGGATCAATCGCGAACTGGGAACCACGACCGCTGTGATCACGCACAATGCCGTGATCGCGCAGATGGCCGATCGTGTGATCTCGTTGTCCGATGGGCAGATCGCGGGGGTGCAGACCAACACCGACAAACGATCGGCTCAGGCGTTGCAATGGTGATCCCAAGCGACGCCCGACGACGCGAGTTCCCCGATACGAATCGGCGGCCCGCATGTTAAAGCTCGATCGCAAATTGATTCGCGACCTGATGCAGATGAAAGGTCAGGTGGTCGCGATCGTGCTGGTGATCGCTGCCGGAGTGGCGACGTTTGTGATGTCGATGTGTTCTTACGCTTCGCTGGCGACGAGCAAAGATTCGTTCTATCGCGAGTTCCGATTTGCGGATGTCTTTTCGTCGGCCCGTCGCGTCCCCGACACGATGCTGCCGCGGATCGCACAGATCTCGGGCGTCGCGTCGGTCGAAGCTCGGATCGTCGACGACGTGCTGCTGGACGTTCCGGAGATGGCCGATCCGGCAACCGCTCGGCTGATCTCGGTCCCCGAACGCGGCGACGCGGTGCTGAACAAGCTGTACATCGCACGCGGCCGGATGCTCGAAGCGGGCCGAACGGGAGAGGTCGTCGTTTCCGAAGTCTTCGCCGACGCCCACGGCTTCGTTGCCGGCGACACCGTCGATGCGATCATCAATGGTCGGCGGCAGACGCTGAAAATCGTCGGCGTCGCCCTCTCTCCCGAATACGTGATCCAGGTGCAACCGGGCAGCATCATGCCCGACAACAAGCGGTTTGGCGTTTTCTGGATCAACCAACGCGATCTCGAAGCGGCACTGGACATGACCGGTGCGTTTAACAGTGTCACGCTGAAGCTCGCCTACGACAGCAACGTCGACGAGGTGATCGACCAGTTAGATCGATTGCTCAAACCGTTTGGCAGCGTCGGCGCGTACGATCGCGATCAACAGATCTCGCATCAATTCCTGTCCGACGAAATGGCGCAATTGCGTTCGACGGCAATCATGGCTCCCGCAATCTTCCTCTCAGTCGCCGCGTTTCTGCTGAACATCGTGATCTCGCGGATCATCGCTCAACAGCGAGAACAGATCGCCGCGTTAAAGGCGTTTGGATACACGCACGTCGAAGTCGGCCTGCACTATCTGCACATGGTGTTGGTGATCTCGTTGACCGGCACGGTGATCGGGGCGGGGCTAGGCTTTTGGATGGCGGCGAACATCGTTCATCTGTACGAAGAGTTCTACAAATTCCCGCAGCTTGAATTCCAAGTCGATTGGTTAGCGATCGCACTTGCGTTTCTGTTGACGACCGCCGCGGCATTGATCGGCACTTGGTTGAGTGTTCGCGAAGTGATCGCGCTGCCGCCGGCCGAAGCGATGCGTCCGGCACCGCCGGCAAACTATCGTCCCACGCTGATCGAACGGATTGTCCCCTCCGGATCGCTGCCGTCGGAGGTTCGGATGGTGATTCGCAATGTGGCTCGAAAGCCTTTGAAGGCGAGCCTCTCAATTTTGGGGATCGCGATGGCCGTCGCGGTGATGATCGTCGGCAACTTTTCGCTCGATTCGATCAACTACATGATGGACTTCCAATTCCGCTTGGCGCAGCGACAGGACATCTCAGTCACTTTTGTCGAACCGGCCACAGCATCGGTCGTCTACGAAGTCTCTCGTTTGCCGGGTGTGCAAGAGAGTGAAACGATGCGCTCGGTCGCCGCGGAGGTGAAGTTTCAGAACCGCTCGCGACGCGTTGGGATCTTGGGACTACAACACCATCCTCAGCTGTATCGTTTGCTCGACAGCCGCGAACAAGTGGTCCAGGTTCCCGACTTTGGGATCATGCTCAACAGCAAGCTCGCCGATCTGCTGAGCGCCCGGCCAGGCAGTCTTGTCACGCTGGAGATCCTGGAAGACAAACGCCCCACGGTGGAGATCGAAGTCACCGCGATCGTCGAGGAATACACAGGCGTCAACGCATATATGAACAAACAACAACTGCACAAGTTGTTGAAAGAATCGGAGGTTGCATCGGGGGCTTATCTAAAAGTCGATTCGAGCCGCTTGCAGGATGTTTTTCGCGAGTTGGAGCAACGACCGGGCGTCGGCAGCGTGGCGATTAAGTTGGCGGTGTTGGAGAGTTTCAACGAGACGGTCGCCAAAAACATCCTGGTGATGCGTTCGTTTATCATTATGTTTGCCGCAGTGATCGCGATTGGCGTGGTCTACAATAGTGCAAGGATTTCGCTGTCCGAACGCAGCCGCGATCTGGCCACGATGCGCGTCGTCGGCTTCACCCGCCGAGAGGTCTCGATCGTGTTGTTGGGTGAGATCGGCCTGTTCACTGTGTGCGCGATTCCGATAGGCTGTTTGTTGGGCTACGGCCTGGCCGGCGTGATGGCGGCGGGACTCGATACCGACAACTACCGGATCCCATTGGTCGTCAGCCGCGAGACTTTCGCCCTGGCTGCGATGGTTGTTGTCGTCGCGACGTTCCTGTCGGGCTTGATCGTGCAACGGCGAATCAACGAACTGGATCTTGTCGCGGTGTTGAAGATGCGTGAGTAACTCCCTATAGATATTCCCCGGTCATGAAGTTCTCACTCAAAACATTCATCTGGTTGACGATGTTCGTTGCCCTGGCATTGGCCAGCGCGTTCACATTGATCCCCAAACCAATCGCCGTTGAATTTGCGACCGCCACGATCGGCCCGCTGCGCGTGACAGTGCAGGAGGACGGCAAGACGCGGATCCGCGAAAAGTACATCATTTCGGCTCCCGTCTCCGGACGAATCTCTCGGATCGAACTGGACGCGGGGGACTATTGCGATGAAAAAACACTGCTGGCAGTGATCCTGCCGAGCGATCCGGCGATCCTCGATTCGCGTGCGCGAGCCGAAGCAAATGCGAGAGTCTTGGCTTCCGAAGCCGCGCTGCAACGAGCCAACTCCAGCGCCGAACAGGCTCGGATCAACCATGAACTGAGCCAATCGAAACTGGAACGAGCCGAGACGCTGTTGGCCAGTCGAGCGATTTCGCAGGAACAGTACGACGTCGTGCGAGCCGAAAGTTTGGCAGCAGCTCAAGCGATCAAGACCGCCAGCTTCGATACCGAGATCGCCCGCTT
Organism: Rosistilla oblonga; assembly: GCF_007751715.1. Classification (NCBI taxonomy): domain Bacteria; kingdom Pseudomonadati; phylum Planctomycetota; class Planctomycetia; order Pirellulales; family Pirellulaceae; genus Rosistilla; species Rosistilla oblonga. The sequence continues at coordinate 4,825,076 of NZ_CP036292.1, forward strand.
TGAATTGGAGATGGCCGAAGCCGCCGTCGATCAGTTCTCCGATAAACAGAAGGAATCGTCGGCGGAGCCGTTTGAAATCTATGCGCCGATCTCAGGGCGCGTGTTGCGAGTTTTTGAAGAGAGTTCTACGGTCGTTGCCGTGGGGACGCCGCTGTTGGAATTGGGCGATCCCAGTAATCTGGAGATCGAAATCGATGTCCTCTCCACCGACGCGGTCCGGATCAAACCGGGAGCCGAATTGATGGTCGAACACTGGGGTGGCGACACGCCGCTGTCGGGCAACGTCCGCGTGATCGAACCGGGGGCGTTCACCAAGATCTCATCGCTGGGGGTCGAGGAGCAACGCGTCAACATTATCGCCGACTTCAACGAACCGGTGGAAAGGATCGCTTCGCTGGGGGACGGTTATCGGATCGAAGCTCGGATTACCGTCAAGGAACTCAGCAAAGCGCTGCAGATCCCCAACAGTGCGTTATTTCGTCACCAGCGGAAATGGCATGTGCTTTCGATCGTCGATGGGAAAGCCAACCTGCAACCGGTGCAAATCGGATTGCAGAGCGAATCAGAGACCGAGATCACCGACGGGTTGACCGGCGGCGATCGAGTGATCGTTTACCCCAGCGACGCGATCCGCCCCGGAACCGCAGTCAAACCGGTCCCACGCGTCCCGTGATCGCCCCAAGTCGTACGACGCGTGCTTTCGCGGAGCGAAAGACGACACTCGCAGCGTTGGTCGCCTTTCGCTCCGCGAAAGTGCGTTCGGCACGGTCTACTAGCACGACGCGCAAGTTTTGATGTTGCGCGTTGATGGGGTTGCTAGCGAAAATTGGTATTGCAGAAAGAGGTGAGACATCCTGAGTTTGTGAGTTACCACACAAACAAAGCCCAGGAGCTCACCGATGGCAATCATGGAAGATTCCCTCCCCGCGATCAAGTCGTTTCTGCCGAACACGCAGGGTTCTGCTCACTTTCGAAGCATGCTGCTGCGATTCTTGATCGCTATTCTTACGCGGCACGGTCGAAACTCGTGCATGTTTGCAGCCTCCGCCATCGAGGGAAAACCGCGGCATCGGGCACAACCCGGACGCTTCCTTAAACGGTACCGGCAGGCTATCGCCGATTTGCTCGCGGCGATCACCCTAAAGATGCTTCGTGATCAGGATTGGAACGGCCGCTATCTCCTGCTGCTCGATTCAACGCTCGTCGCCACTGCCGGCCAGACCATCGAAAACACCTTCAGCACCGGTAACTCCAAACGTCGACCGGCCAAGAATCGCCGCTACACCAAGTACAAATATCAACGAAAGAGTTGCCACTGTTTCGTGTTCGCATTGCTGCTGACTCCTGACGGATTGCGAGTACCGATGTGGCTGCCGTACTACACCAAGCCTTATGCGAAGGTCCACAAGATCAAACATCGGACGCAGGCGCAGCTTGCGGCGCAGTTGATTTGCGACGCGCAGGTACCGGCCGGCACCGAACTGATTGTTGTGCTCGGAGACACCGCATTTGACGCCAAATGCGTGCGTGCGGCTTGCCAGGAGCGAGGCTATTTCTGGATCGTTCCGGTCAACACCAATCGCGTCTTCTCTGCAAAGAAGCACGGCAAGCGGCCTCGTGTGAGTTTGCGAATCGAACAACTTCCTGCATCACGTTTCCAAACCATTCGTCTTTCGATCGGTGCGGGGCCTTACGCTGCTCAGCGTCGAGCCTCCTGCCATCGAACGGCACTCCGCCGCCGCGACGGGACGAAGTCAACTCGGACGTATCACGTCCACAGCGAGAGAAGCGAGGTCCACAATGTGGGCATGGTCATGCTCGTCTTTTCCTCGAGTAAGCCGATTGGCAAAAAGATTCAACGTGAAGGGACGAAGTTGTTGATGACCAATGCAAAGCACTTGTCGGCTCGGCAGGTTTGTGAGCTGTACAGTCTACGTTGGCAGATCGAGTTGTTCTTCAAAGAACTCAAGAGCACGCTGGGAATGAACCAGTACAGCTTCAAAGATTTCGAGGCGGTCGAGAGCTGGATGGGGATCGTCTTGATCACGTTCTGCTATCTGGAATGGACTCGTCGCCGCAAGCTGGCTGATCGCCGAATCGACGATCGGCAGCGCAAATGCTGGAAGCACGCTCGCAGCTACACCGTCCGCGAGGCGTTGTTGGTAGGCATTCGCTATCGCGAGCACCAGTGGCACCTGCGACGGCTAAAAACCAACCACGGACTCCGCACACTGAGGAAACGCTACACTGAGCTTTTATCCCAGGAATACCGGTGCGTCGCCTGACTAAAGCATCCAACGGCGCAACATCAAAACGCGCAAGCGAGTGCTCCCCAGACATTTGCGTCCTGCTTTGATTTCACTCGCTTGCGCTTCGTGCTAGGCACTGTTTATTAAAGCAGTTTGAGCACTCGCCGCATGGCGGCGAGTTGAACGAAAGCAAGGTACGAACAGGCAAGTTTATCGTATCGCGTCGCCACTCGGCGAGATTCTTTTAGCCAGCCGATCAGTCGTTCGATGATATTGCGGCGGCGGTAAGCTTCGCGATCAAAATTCGCATCCCGTGATTCGTTAGCCTTCGATCCGATGACCGGTTTGATCTGGCGGTCGCGGATGAACTGGCGAATCGCGTTACTGCTGTATCCCTTGTCTCCTGCGATCACTTCAGGACGACTGTCGTAGCGATGAAGACTTAGTTCACAGCTTGCGATGAGATTCTCAAGTTCCGTCGACTCGTGGCGTTGACCGCCAGTCGCCGTGATTCCGAGCAACGTTCCCTCGCCATCGCATAGCACATGAATTTTCGTCGAGTATCCGCCTCGAGAACGTCCCAGAGCCACTAATTCATCGTTCTTTTCGCTCTGCGGAATCATACCCGAAGCGCTGCGGTGAGCCCGAATGACGCTACCGTCAACGCACCAAAGCGACCGGTCAATCTTCTCCAGTGCGTCCAGTCGCTTCAGTAGTGTTTGATAAATTCTGGCCCAGAGCCCTTCCTTGGTCCATCGTCGAAATCTGGCGTAGACCGTTTGCCATTTCCCCAGTTGCTCAGGTAGATCTCGCCAGGGGCTTCCAGTCTTCGTGATCCAGAGTATCCCATCTATTACCGTGCGATGGTTGCTCCACTGTCGTCCCGGCTTACCGAGCCGCTGCTTGGGCAGCAGATGACGGATTGCATTGAACTCCCGATCTGTGAGACGATGGCGTGGCATTTGGCTTCCTCCTTGGAGCACTTTGGTAGGTACTCCGGGAGGTTGCCGAATGCGTTTCTGTTTGACCAGATCAGTTTGTTAAACAGTGCCTAGTATGGTTAAACGAAGCGTTACGTCCCGGCTTCCTGTTTCCGCGGGCCGAGGGCGGCGACGATTTCGTCGACTGCTGATTCGGGGAGCGTGGGCAAGATCGCTTCGATTTTTGGGATCTCTGCTGCGGGAAGGTCCCCCGCCAGCTGCGTTATCCAATACATGCCGTATCCGCTACTCTTGCTGCCAAGTTTTTCGATCGCCGCGATCCAGCTGTCGGTCGCTTCGGCGTGACCGATGCGGATCATTACCGCCACGACGTTGCGAAGCTCATAGACGCGGGCGCTTCGTTTCAAAAGAGCGGCAAACTTGGTCGACAGATATTCGTCCAGCGGCGGCGTCGAAACGGTCGCCAGTTCGGTCACCGCCTCCAGATCATCTTGAGCAATCGCCTCGTCGAGCCATGCGGGATCCCAGACCCGCGGTCGGGATGGGTCGGCTTCGTCGCCATCGCTGTCGCGGTGCGCCGCGGCGACGCGCGAGTGCATGTACCAGAGATCGCGATCGCCACCGTAGACGATGAAACGCTGGACCGCCTCGTGCCGCTGTTTCGCTTTTCCTCGCGACTTGCTGCCAACTTGATAGTAGGGGGAGAAGACCTTGTAGACTTCGTGCGGCGTCAACGACTCGACTCCCGCTCGCAAACAGTTCACGAAAATGTCATCGGGCAATTCATCGCGACTCTCGACAAGCAATTGATGCATCGATGCCGCGCCGGTGCTGAGCATCACCTGCGTCAACTGTTGGACCACGTCGGCACCGGAGACCGGCGTTCCCTTCAGCGCCGTCAACGCTGCGTGCTGCGAAAACAGCCACTGCAACAATTCCAACGTCGGCTCATCGCTGCGCTCCTGCAACGCCAACAACAAGGTGTGGAAGCGGACAAGCGCCGGGCCTAGCTTGGTACGCGTTTTCGATTCGAGCAAATCGGTCGCTTGTTGCCGGACCGTCTCCCGCGCGACTTCGGCCAACGTGGCGCTTGCGTTCTGACTGACCGGGATCGCGGCCAGTTCGAGATCCTTCGATTTCAACGCCGCGGAGTAGATCGCGATGGTTTTGTCGTCGTCGAATCGGGCCAGTCGTTCCAGCGCGACGCGGCGGACTTCTTTGGAACGCGCCTTGGCTTGGTCGTGAAGATGCGGCAGGTCGTCGTCGGAATCGCCAAGGCATCCGAGCGCCGCGATCTTCATCTCTTTCGAACCGTTTTCGAACGCTTCCAAGACCAGCGGGCGAGCGGCTTGCGGATCCAAGCGGTAGAGCGTTCGCAATCGCCGCACGTTCCCAGCCCGTCCCTTGATGTCGATCTCTTCGGCGATCAACGGCACGATCGCGCGGCCATAACCGGGCAGGAGCCGATCGGCGACAAAATCGGCCAGTTCGGGATAGGTATCGTCCAACGCGGCGACTGCCAAATTGATGATCCGCAAATCGGCAAACGCTCCCTGATCGTAGGCTTCGCGAATCGTTTCCATCCGCCCCGAACCGGTCGAGGTAAGGGCTTCGACTAACGGCTTCATCAACTTGGCCGAAACCTGCGTCGTCTGGGTGCCGAGGCTCGACGTCGCGATCGGTTCCAGATCGCCCTGGATCGTCGTTTGCCCCTGTGTATAAAGGATGGCCGAGACGAGAGAGCTGAGGTCCAACAGCGCCTGTGCCGATTCGTCGGCCGGCGCGTCAACAAGCCGTTGGATCGACGCGGCGACCTGTCCGAATACGGGAGCCTTGGCAGCCGACTTCTCCAACGGCTCCACTAATTTGGTCAAGCGAAAGTCCCCGGCGGCGAGATTACTGCCAGCGATCGCGAGCCGCCGCGTTTCGTCATAGACTTGATTTAAGACCGCTAGACTCATCGGGCGTTTCCTGGGAGCGATGGTTTCTCGAAAAGCGTGAGCTAAGTCACATAGGGTATCTGGCCGCAGCGGTACAATTGTAGGCCTGCCCGGTCGCGCCGAGCAACTGTTCTCATCTTCTCTTATCTCCGCTTGCCGGATCCTGCTCATGAGCAATCGCATGAAATCCTTCTTCGCCATCGCGATGGTTGGCGTCGCCGTTGCGACCGTCGCTCGCGCCGACGATTCCCCCACGGCGGCTGCCGACGATTTGGTGCCCCGCTATTTTTTGGCGATGGTACATGCTCCCGAGGTCCACACCGAACTGGAGCTCTCCGAAGCGCAGATCGCAGATTTGGAAAACGTCTTCCAGAGTGTCGATTCGACTTGGTTTCAATCGCGTCTGCTGCCCGCCGACCAACAGAACAAGATCATCGATCAGACCGAACTGCCGGTTCGCAAGTGGTTCGCCGACAACACGTCAGCGAAACAACAGCAACGACTGAAGCAACTGGAATGTTATTCGCAAGGCGTGCGGATGCTGTTGACCGATGAGATGGCGACGCAGTTGGATATCGATCGCGGCCAACAAACCAAACTGATCGCGTTGGCAAAGACCTGCCGCGATCTGGAGCAACGTCTTCAGAAGGCTGTCGCCGCCAAACAGCCGACCGACGACCTGACCGAGAAATTGCAAAAGGCAGTCGCTGCGGAACGCGAGGGCTACAAACAGGTGCTCAAGCCACAGCAGATCCAAAAACTGGGGCAGGTTTTGGGAGAGCCCTTCGATACCGGCAAGCTGAAGCGGACCTATCCAATGGCTCCCGAATTCGTCCCCGTCGAACACTGGCTCAATTCGCCGCCGCTGCAGATCCGCGAGCTGAAAGGGAAGGTGGTGCTGGTCCATTTTTATGCTTTCCAATGCCACAACTGCCACGCCAACTTTGCTCATTACCAACGCTGGCACCGCGAACTGCGCGACAAGGGCGTCGTCGTGGTCGGTATCCAGACGCCGGAGACCTCGCGGGAACGCGATCCCAAGGCGGTGCAGGCGGCGGCGGTCGACCGCCAGTTGGAGTTTCCGATCCTTGTCGACCTCGGCTCGCAAAACTGGCGTGCCTGGGGAAACACGATGTGGCCAACCGTTTACGTCGTCGACAAACAGGGGTACATCCGGCACTGGTGGCAAGGCGAATTGAATTGGCAGGGTGCGACGGGGGACAAGACGATCGAGGATCTGGTCGAACAACTGCTCCAAGAAGGCTAAGCCGCCCCGATCGGCTGGTGACTCTGCAGAAATCGGCTTCACCGACGGTTGCCGGTTGGTGCCCGCGGTCGCTTTGTGCGACAATATGACCTCGGATCTTTCGATTTGACGTCGGTCAGCGAGCCACAGTTTTGTCCCAATCCACCACTCAATTTCTGCTCGATCGGGCCCGCGAAGGGGACGCCGACGCCTTTGGCGAGCTGCTGGAACAGTATCGCAGCTATCTGTGGATTTTGGCTCACCGCTATCTCGACGATCGGTTGCGGCAACGGATCGATCCGGCCGATCTGGTTCAGATCACGTTCATGGAAGCCCAACGCGATCTGCCTGCGTTTCGCGGCCAGGAACCGGCGGCGTTTGTCGTTTGGATCCGCAACATCCTGCGGAACAACCTCGCCTCTGCGGTCGCTCGGCACGTGATCACTCAAAAGCGCTCGGTCGCTCACGAAGTTCGGCTGGCCAACGATTCATCGCGCGGTCCGGGACTGGCGGGACAATTGGCGGGCAGCACGACCAGCCCCAGCCAACAGATCATGCGGGCGGAGACTTCGCAGGCGCTGTTGGACGCGCTGGATCAATTGCCCGAGATGCAGGCGGCGGCGATCAAGCTGCGGTACATGGAGGGGCTGAACATGAAAGAGATCAGCGAAGCGGTCGGGAAGACGGAGATGGCTGTTGGCGGGCTGTTGAAGCGGGGGCTGAAGCGGCTGCGGGAAATTCTGTTGGACGAGAGCCAATAGTCTGGTCCACAATACGAACACTTAAATGAAGCAATTCGTGAATTGAGAGCGGTAAAACGGGGATGCCTGATCCAACAAGTTCCAATCAGCCGGAGGAGTCCGATCTTCCCGATCCGATCGACGAGGCGTTTGTCGCGTATTTAAAAGCGCGCGATGCGGGCGGGTCGGACAGTCGAGCCGACTTTATCGAGCGATTTCCCGATCTGAAATCGCAGCTCTCCGAACTGTTGGATGCCGCCGATCTGATCGAACAGTTGGCCGGATCGAATGTCGCCAGCGAAAACGCCGATCCAGCAGCCGACACGCGAGCGGGCGTGCGGATCGACAGCATCGGCGACGATCTCGAAGCCACGCTGGCGATCACGCCGGTCCCAGGGGAAGGTGCCGGTCCGCAATTGCCCTTCGAAATGGGGGACTACGTTCTCGAGAGCGTGCTCGGACGCGGCGGGATGGGAGTCGTCTACCTTGGTCATCAGAAGAATCTCGATCGTCCGGTCGCCGTGAAGATGATCCGGTCGGGCGTGTTGGCTGGCCGCGATGAGATCAAGCGTTTCTGCTCCGAAGCCAAAGCGGCGGCAAAGCTGAAGCATCCCAATATCGTTGCGGTGCATCATTTTGGGCTCGAAGGGGGACATTACTATTTTTCGATGGACTACGTCGAAGGCTTCGATCTGTCGAAGAAGGTCGACGACGGACCGCAGGACTGTCGCGAGGCGGCGCGGTATGTCCGCGATGTCGCCGCGGCGATTCACCATGCCCACCAACGCGGGCTGCTGCATCGCGATCTGAAGCCGGGCAACGTCTTGATCGATGCATGCGACCAAGTCCACGTGACCGATTTTGGATTGGCCAAACATGTCGATGCCGAGAGCAGTCTGACGAACAGCGGCGCGGCGATCGGGACGCCAAATTACATGGCTCCCGAACAGGCTAGCGGCGACCACGAAGCGACCTGCCCGCAATCGGACGTCTATTCTTTGGGGGCGATCCTGTTTGCATTGATCACCGGTCGGCCGCCGTTTGTCACCGATTCGGTGATGCAAACATTGATGCAGGTGATCCATCGACCGGCGCCGGAACTCCGCTCGCTGTGCGATGCGCCCGAAGATCTCGATACGATCGTCGAGAAGTGTTTGCAGAAAGAGCCCCAGCAGCGTTACGCGTCGGCCGAAGCGTTGGCGGAAGATCTCGACCGCTTCTTAAATGATCAACCGATCAAGGCCCGGGCTCGCACGTCGCTGCAACGCGGTCTCGATTGGCTGTCGGAAGTTCCGATCTTCGCCGCGTTGATCGGTCGCCGGTTGATGCATACGTCCGACAGCCATCGACGCTTTCAATCGATGATCTTGCTGCTGGTGTTGTCGATGCCGATGATCCTGGCCGCCGTTCTGTTTGGCGCTCGAATGCTGCACGATCGATTGCCGTCGGAGCCGAAGATCGCCGGCGGTCCGGCGGGAGACGTCTACGCGCAGGTCGCTGGTGAACTGGCGGATCGACTGCATCAAGCTGTCGATCGCCCGGTCGTTGCGATGCCAACGGAAGGATCGGTCGAAAATCTGGAACACCTGCTCGCCGGCGATGTCGACCTGGCGATCCTGCAGGCCAGCGCGGTCCGCGGCGAACAGGTTAGCGTGATCGCGCCGCTGTATTACGAAGCAGTCCATTTGCTCGCTCGCCGCGATGCCGGAATCGCTCGGTTCGCCGAAATTGCGGGACACCGCGTTGCGATCGGCGGGCAGGGGAGTGGATCACAACTGGCGGCGCACATGTTGTTCGATTCGCTGGGGCTAGCCGAAAGCGATATCGAGATCGTCTACCAACCGTTTCAGCAATCGCAAGGCGACGCGACGATTCCGTTGTCGATCGCTTGCGTCGCTCGCGGCAGTAAGATCATGGCCGCTGCACTGCAGAGCCAACAATTCCAGTTGCTTGCGGTCGAAGATCCTTTAAATATCTCGTTGGATCATCCGACACTGCGACCGCTACAGATCTTGCCGGCCGATTATCCAGCGGCCGATTTGCCAGCCGACGGGATCGCGACCGTTGGCACGACAGCGTTCCTGGCGACGCGTCGCAACGCACCGGCGGTGCTGGTGACCGCAACGCTCGAAGCACTCTACCGGAGTGAAATCTCCGTGCCGCGAATGATCACACGTCAACAAGCCGCAGAATGGCAAGGCTTGGCCCTACATCCTGCGGCTCGCGCGTTTTACGAATCCGAGTGAGATTCGTCTTAGATTCGGAAGATGGCGTCGATTCCCAGCATGAACTGGTTGTCGTCGTTGCCATCGTCAAACGGTTGGCTGGCGGCGGTGCCGTCGAACCAATCGGCTCGCAATTCGGGGCGGATCGTTAGGTTCTTGGAAACCGCCATATTGAATCCAGCCGACAGGCTGTAGAAGTCGCCAACAAATGGCGGATTGTTGGGATTGCTGGGTCGGTTCAGCCCGACGCGTGTTCCCTCTTCGTCGCGGAACCATTCAAACCGCACGGCTCCCTTCAATCGATCGGTGAAGCAGTAGGTCAGGTACTGATCGATGCCGTACCAATCGGCGCGACCGCCGTCGGGTGCACCTTCCTCCTGGAAGCCCAACCAGTGATGGAAGACGTAGTCCAAGCGTTTGGTTACTGGCAACGCCACCAACCAACTGTAGCGGGTGCGATTGGTGAAGTCGGGATTCAGTGCGACGCCCGCCAGGTCGTTGCTTGAATCGCCAGTCGTGATGGCAAACGAAGTCCATGCCTTGCTCGACTGCGAATCGTAGCGGACCTTCCCGATGAAGCCAGGTTTGTCGCTTTCGCGGTCCAACGAATCCCAGCCGTTGTGAATTCCCAGGTTAAAGCTCAACGCGTCGGTTGGGCGGACGTTCAACTGGGCGCCCCAGTGAGTGAACGGGCCGGCGAATTGGTAGCTGTAGGATTTGCTGTAGAAGAAGTTATCGGGGGCCATGACTCCTTCATAACCGACGACCGAATAGAAGTGACCGACCTGCAGCGAGACATCTTCGTTTCCCATCGAAACATAAGCTTGTGGCAATGCCAAGCCATAATATTCGCCGTTCCAGCGAGCCGCCCCATCGTCGCGGCGTTCCAAACCGTTGGACTGAGCCAACAAGTAATCTTCGCCGTAGAGAATATCGACGCGACCGCCGATGCCAGCGCCGTAACGGGGCAGGCGTTTCTCGACGATCATGTACAGCTGGTTCAACATCCCTTCGTTGCTACGATCGACAGCGTTGTAGGGACCGTTGAACTTACTGTTGGGGCTGGACGTGTTTCCGATGAAGCCGGCATCAACCCAGCCCGAAACGTTCCAACCGCTACTGGCCTGGCCCAATAGTCCGAGCCCAAACAGCCCACCGTCGCAACAACTGTCCATACCGGCGTCACAGCCAAATCCGCCGTGGTCGCAGCTTGCGCCGCAGAGGTCGCTGCAGCCTGCCGAGCAACCTCCGAGGCAACCATCATTGCACTCATCGCCGCAGATCATGCGAGCGTCGCAGTCGGAACCGCCGCGATAGTGTGCTGCGCTATCGCACAACATTCCGTCATCGCACCGAAGGCTCGACAGGCAAGACGGACTGCCCGCCAACAAGACACTCTGCTGTGTGGCGATCGCCAATGCGATCGACAACGCACCCAATATATTTTTCCGCATCGTAATAGTTTCCCATCCTTGGAAGAACTTACATGAAACACAGTACACCTTTGTTATCTACAAAAGCGTATGTCAGAGATCGTCTGGCTCCATCCAAGGGGAACAAGCAATACGCGTCGCGACGCTAATTAAAAAAAATCCCAATCGCGAATCGGGAGTATTCGGCAGGCATTGCCAAGAATGCCTATCCCAACATTACCCACGTGTACATACTACTGATCACCCAAAATGGCGACAGCACAGGAGCTCCCGATAGCGTTCTCTTTCCATGCTGAACAGGCTCGCCAACGGGGTCGCACACTGTTGGTAGAACTCCGATCCGAATCGCTGTGGCGCTGCGTTCGCACAACACGGACGCCAGGCCCGGCCCCTTCACGACAAAAGTATTGAGAATCAGTATCAACATGCTCTTGCGTTGCGCTTGTATTTTCACAACAATGGCAGTGAAAATGTTCAGCCTCTCCGCCACGTGCTCCCACGGCGTGAAAGCTATCAAAGCAATCAAGCCTCCCCGCCGCCGATCGGACCCACTGTTATGGACTCGCCCTCGGACCTCGCTCACCTCGGTGAGACCCCGATCCTCCCCAAGGTGTTTGAGTTTGCCGCGTTATCGGGCGACCGGCCGGAGGTTTGGATCGAGCTGGACGGGATCACGTACCGTTTACGCAAGACTCGCCAAGGCAAACTAATCCTTACGAAATGAGATCCGGTCGATGGCTAAAGAACTCTGCAAACTAAAAAAATCATTGCGTGGCGAGATCGGGATGTACGTTCGTTTGATCAGCGAACCGACGCATGTCTGTCTAAAATGCGGCCGCGCCGCGAACGATAAAAAGCTGCTGTGCAAACCGCAAAGCATCGCCTCGGCAATGCAGAAGGCCTAATCGGCGAGTGCTAGTCGCGCGCGGCCGATCGCTGGCCCGCGACGTCGAAATTTTCGTTCTCTCAACCGCAGCAAGCTCTCCTCCTGCCGCCGGTTTACGTTGGACAGGTGCCGCAAGTCGGCCTCAAGCGTTATAAACAAACCTCGCCGGACATCCGTCCGGCGGTCGCCCGGTTTGTTGCGCTCGCGACGATCGCCACCCGCGAACCGGCTCTCTACGCATACCTTTCAACCCAAACAAATGACAATGAAGTACGACGTATACGGCGTTGGAAACGCCTTGGTAGATATTCAAGCCCGCGTCAGCGACCAAGTCTTGGCCGCGACAGGATTTGACAAAGGGATCATGACGCTGGTCGACGACATCCAACAGCAAAGCGTGCTGTCGAGTTTGGGCGACGTTTCGTTGAACCGCTGTGCCGGCGGATCGGCAGCCAACACGATCGTCGGAATCGCCGACTTTGGCGGCAAGGTCGCCTACGCGGGGAAGGTCAGCGGCGATGAGGTCGGCGACTTCTTTTTGAAGGACATGCGCGATCTGGGCATCACGATCGAAGTTGCCCCCGCGGCATCGGGACCGACCGGAACCTGTGCGGTCTTGATCAGCGAAGACGCACAGCGAACGATGCTAACCAATCTCGGCGTCTCGATCACGCTCAGCGAAGCCGATATCGATGAAGCCGAAATCGCACAGGCCAAGTACCTGTACGTCGAAGGTTATCTATTGACCGGCGAATCGACCAAGGCGGCTGCTTACAAGGCGATCGATTGTGCCAAGCGGAACAACGTCAAAGTTGCCTTCACCGCATCGGATCCCTTTTTGGTGAACACGATGCGAGACGAGATCTGGAGCCTGATCGAAGGTCCCGTCGACCTGTTCTTCTGCAACGAAGAAGAAGCGAAGAGCCTGACCAAACTAACCGATCCAATCGCCTGTGCCGCAGAGATTCACAAGCACTGCGAAAACGTTGCGATGACCTTAGGGGCCAACGGATCGATCATCATGCACGGCGGTGAATCGTTCCCGATCGAAGGTGTCGCGACCGACGCGATCGACACCACGGGAGCTGGCGACATGTATGCCGGCGGCGTGTTGTACGGCATCACCAACGGCATGTCGTGGAAACAAGCCGGGCACTTGGGGTCGCATGCGGCCAGCCGAATCGTGTCGCAGTTGGGCGCCCGCATGGAAAAGAAGTTCAGCCCCGAAGAGATCAAGCAACTGATGGCCTAGTCGCCACGCTGTTGCTCGACCAATGCTCTGGCAGGCGAATCCCTGCCAGAGTCGTTGATGGCGTGTTTGCGGCCGCCTGATTCGGCGGGCCGACGGCCTTTCTTATTGGAAGCGTTCCAGCAGCTTCTTGGTCAATCGAATACCTTCGTATTCATCCGGCGTTCCGCCTTCCCATTCGATTCCGACCCAACCGTCGTAACCGGTGTCCAGGACGATCTTCATCAAGCGAGCGTAGTCCAGATTGGCTTCGTTCCCCTGGTCGTCGAACTTGTGTGCCTTGGCGCTGACAGCCTTTGCGAAAGGCATCAACTCCTCGGTCCCGAGGTAGTTGTCGTATTTTTCGCCGGTTCCGCGATTGATGTAGAAGTTGCCGAAGTCGGGCAGGGTGCCGCAGTTATCCAAGCCGACCATCTCGATCGTGCCCGCGAGCCATTTGCCGTTGGACGACAGGCCACCGTGGTTTTCCACGATCACGTTCAAGCCGTGCGGCTTGGCAAATTCGCTCAAACGGCGAAGACCATCGGATGCCAATTTCTGCTGTTCTTTGTATTCGCCCGAACTGCCGGCGTTGACGCGAACGCTGTGGCAGCCGAGTTCCTTGGCCGCTTCGACCCACTTGTAATGGTTCTCGACAGCTTGCGTTCGCTTCTTGTCGTCGGGATCGCCCAATCGGCCTTCGCCGTCGATCATGATCAACAGTTGCGTGACGCCATTGTCCGCCGCTCGCTTGTTCAATTCGGCAAGATACGCCGCGTCTTTCGCTTTGTCCTTGAAGAACTGGTTTACATATTCGATCCCCTCGATGCCAAATTCATTTTTGGCAGTCTCAGCGAATTGCAAGTTGTCCAGCTTGCCGCCGCGGATCGTGCGATGCAGCGACCATTCGGCCAGCGAGATCTTAAACTTAGGCTTCGTCGCCGCCTGGGCCAAAGCTGTCCGCCCGAGGCTGCCCAGCGATAGCGCCGCAGCGCCAGCGGCGATACCGGTGCGCAGAAATCCGCGTCGATCTTGTGCTTGAATCATGGAAGGATGGTTCCTTGAGAAAAAATGGGAATGGTCTGGTCCGCGTATTCTAGGGGCGCAGGTTCGATCGAAGATCAATTTTCTGCGCGTCCTGGGGTTTCAGGTAGTGTAGTCAAAAACGAGACGATCGTGTTGACCTTGCCAATACGAAGAAAGACAATGTAAGGCATCCCGCCCGCGACCTCTGTTCAGGAACTCCCCATGCCTTCGATCGTCGATCCAGGATTCTCGCGCGACACCCGCTCCCGCGCGACTAAATCGCAGCTGTGCACGCTGATATCTTGCAAGAGTCTGTTGGCCGCAGTGGCGATGCTGTGGGTAACGGCTTCGCTCGCCGCAGCCGATGCGCCAACGCCACCCAACGTTGTCTTTATCCTCGCCGACGACCTCGGCTATCGCGAACTAGGCAGCTTTGGGCAAGAATTGATCAAGACGCCGCACCTAGACAAACTCGCGAAACAAGGGATGCGACTGACTCAGCACTACTCGGGCAACGCCGTCTGCGCCCCGTCGCGATGCGTGTTGATGACCGGAAAACATCCCGGTCATGCCGAGGTGCGAAGCAACAAATCAACGCCGCCCGAAGGGCAATGGCCGATTCCCGACAGCGACATCACGCTCGCCGAATTGCTTTCGGGCGAAGGCTACGCCACCGGAGCGTTTGGGAAATGGGGACTCGGCGGTCCCGATTCCTCTGGAGAGCCGCTGCGTCAGGGAGTCCAACGCTTCTTCGGTTACAACTGCCAATCGCACGCCCACAGCTACTATCCGTCTTACCTTTGGGACGACAACCAACATGTCAAACTGAACAACGATCCTCCGGTCTCCGGCCACATCGGGTTTGCCGATGGCGACGACCCCAGCGATCCGGCCAGCTACGCTCGTTTCAAGGGACAGGATTACGCGCCCGACCGCATCAACGCGCAGGCACTACAATTCGTTAAGGACAACAAAAACAAACCGTTCTTCTTGTATTACCCGACAGTGATTCCGCACGTCGCGTTGCACGTTCCCGATGAAGAGCTGAAACAGTATCACGATTTGGGCTGGCAGGATCCGCCGTTTGTCCGCGATGGCGGATATGGGTACACGCCCCACTTCACGCCGCGAGCGGCTTATGCGGCGATGATCACTCGGATGGATCGCTACATCGGCAACATCTTGAACCTGTTGGACGAACTGCAGCTGAGCGACAACACGATCGTCGTCTTCAGCAGCGACAACGGCACGACTCATCTGGGCAAAGAGGTCGATTACACGTTCTTCCGCAGCGTTGGTGAACTGCGCGGCTTGAAGGGCTCGCTGTACGAAGGAGGCGTTCGCGTGCCGACGCTTGTCCGTTGGCCCGGTAAGATCGCGGCGGGATCGCAGAGCGATTATGTCAGCGGATTCGAAGACTGGATCCCAACGCTGATGGATCTGATCGGCAAATCGGAAGACGTTCCAGAGGGCTTGGATGGGATCAGCATCGCCCCGACGCTGCTGGGAAAATCGCAGGAAGAACGTCCCTATTTGTATCGCGAATTCCCTAGCTACGGCGGTCAGCAGACGATCCGCGTCGGCGACTTTAAAGCGGTTCGGCAGAACATGAGCAAAGGAAATTTGGAGATCGAGCTTTACAACATTCGCGAAGACATCGGCGAACAGAACAACATCGCCGCGGAGCATCCCGAATTGGTTGCCCAATTAGCACAGCAGATGGAAGCGGTCCGAACGCCTTCGAAGATCTTCCCTTTGATCCCGTTGGACGCCCCTGCACGGAAGGCGAAGAAGCGTTAGAATTCAGCCCCACTCGGGCTCCCAACGACTGCTTCGCCTCCACAATCAGCGTTCCATCACATGGTCACGATCCTTTCGTTTTTGTTCTTCACCGGACTTGTCGGTCTGATCACCTGGTGGATCACGCATCGCGACGACCACGCCTCCAGCAGCGGTTACTTTTTGGGTGGCCGCACGCTGACCTTCCCGCTGATCGCCGGATCGCTGCTGCTGACCAACCTGTCGACCGAACAGATGGTCGGACTCAACGGCGCTGCGTTTAACGACGGCCTCTGCGTGATGGTTTGGGAAGTCGTCTGCGTCGTGGCGTTGGTCTTCATGGCTTGGTTCTTCCTGCCGCGATTTTTGAAGAGCGGTGTCGCCACGGTCCCGCAGTACCTCGAGATCCGCTTCGATCACCAAACCCAAGTGATCACGAACCTGATCTTCTTGGTCGCCTATGTCGGCATCCTGCTGCCGATCATTTTGTACAGCGGAGCGACGGGGATGATCGGGATCCTGGACGTTCCGTCGATGTTAGGCGATCTGCCCGAACGGGTCGGGATGTCGACCGATTCGTTTGCGTTGTGGTTGATCGTTTGGGCAGTCGGAATCATCGGTTCGATCTACGCACTGTTCGGCGGTCTGCGAACCGTCGCGGTCTCCGACACGATCAACGGCATCGGATTGCTGATCGGCGGCTTTATGATCACCGGATACGCGTTGGCTCAGATCGGCGATGGCGACGGAGTCGCCAAAGGGGCTGAATTGCTGCTGGATCAACAGCGCGAGCGTTTCAACTCGGTCGGCGGCCCCGAATCCTCGGTCCCCTTTAGCACGATCTTCTCCGGGATCTTCCTGCTGAATCTGTTCTACTGGACCACCAACCAACAGATCATCCAGCGAACGTTTGGTGCCAGCAGCCTCGCCGAAGGACAAAAGGGGGTGCTGTTGACCGGTGCCCTGAAGTTGCTCGGCCCGCTCTATTTGGTCATCCCCGGCATGATCGCCTACCACATTTTCAGTGGCGAAGATATCAAAGCCGACCAAGCGTACGGGATGTTGGTCAACCGCGTCTTGCCGGCGCACCTGACTGGATTTTTTGCTGCCGCGATGATCGGCGCGATCTTGTCGAGCTTCAACTCTGCGCTCAACAGCTCTTGCACGCTGTTCAGTCTGGGACTGTACAAGAGCGTCCTTCGCAAGGATGCCACCGAAGCCCAAGTCGTTCGTTCGGGCAAGATCTTCGGCTGGATCGTGGCTGTGATTGCGATGGCGATCGCACCGCTGTTGGCTCAAACCGACAGCATCTTCGGCTTCCTGCAGAAGATGAACGGGATGTATTTCATTCCGATCTTTGCCGTCGTGTTGGTAGGGATGCTCTCCCGCCGCGTCCCCGCGTCAGCCGCGAAGCTCGCTCTGCTGGCGGGCTTCGGCATCATTGCGATCGGCTACTTTGTCGAACCGTTCGACAAGATCGTCGCGTCGATGCACGAGTTCCATTTCCTGGGATGCGTCTTCGCTTGGTTGGTGATCCTGATGCTGGTGATCGGCGAAATCTGGCCGCGTGAAACGGAGTTTGTGCAAGAGGATGTGGGTGCCGTCGACATGACCCCATGGCGTTTTGCGGTCCCCGCCGGCTTGGTGCTGATCGCGATCGTGCTGCTGATCTATCAACGCTTCGCCGACTTCTCGGTGCTTGTACCTTAGAAAGAGACCGGTGGAGCGACGATGGACGTTATCTGGGAAGACAATTACGCGCTGGTGGTGAACAAGCCCAATGGGCTGCTGACGACCGCCGCTCGAGGCGTCGAATCGCTGGAGATCCAGCTGCTGGAGTTTTTCAAGCAGCGGAGCGGCGAAGAGTCGCCGTACGTGGGGATGCCTCATCGCATCGACCGCCCGGTCAGCGGAGCGGTCCTGATCGGCAAGACGCGATCGGCAACGAAACAGTTCTGCGCTCAATTCCAATCGCGGAAGATCGAAAAGACTTACGTCGCGATCGTCTCTGGAACGCCCACCGAACCGACGGGGACGTGGCGCGATTGGATGCGGAAAATTTCGGACCGCGCCGAGGCGGAGATCGTCGACGCGGAGCATCCCGAAGCGAAACAAGCGATCTTGAATTATGAGCTGGTGGCCAGCGTGGGCGAACTCTCCTGCTTGCGGATCGGGCTGGAAACCGGTCGCACGCACCAGATCCGACTGCAGGCGGCGCACCGTGGATTTCCGATCGTCGGCGATAGCCTGTATGGCAGTCAAATCGATTTTGGGCCACAATCAACGGAGCCACGCAAACGCCCGATCGCTTTGCATGCCCGCCAAATCGTCTTCCGCCACCCCAAGAATGGCAAAGCCACGTCGGTGCTGGTCGACGTTCCCGAAGTCTGGCGGACGCTCGGCTTCCACGAAGTGTTAAAGGAAGGCGAGCTGTGCGGTTAATGTGATGTCGGGCTGGAGCATTGCAGCGGCTTGCGGCCGCGCGATCCGCCGTCGTCACGATCCCATCCCCACGCTTGCCTTACCCAAAACTGACGCTTCCATGGACAAACTTCGCATCGGTGCGGTCTCTTATCTGAACACCAAGCCGTTGGTCTATGGAATCCAGCAGCGGTTGCCGGGAGCGGAGGTTGTCTTCGATCTCCCCAGCCGCTTGGCCGATCAATTGCACGCCGGTCAGTTGGATGTCGCCCTGATTCCGTCGGTTGAATATTTCCGTCACGCCGACGATTACGAGATCGTTTCGGACGCCTGCATTGCTTGTCGCGGCCCCGTTTGGAGCGTGCGACTGTTGAGCCGCGTGCCGGTCCCCGAGATCAAGACGCTCGCTTTGGATGAAGGGAGTCGCACCAGCGCGGCTCTGGTCCAGGTGCTGCTGAAGCAACAGTATGGGCTGACCCCCGAACTGCATCCGCTGCCGATCGATGCCAGCCCCGATGCGCTTTCGACCGACGCCGTGTTATTGATCGGCGATCGAGCGATGCACCCGACGACGGGACTGTATCAAGAGATCTGGGACCTGGGCGATCGCTGGTGCAGTTGGAGCAAGTTGCCGTTTGTGTTTGCGATGTGGATCGGCCGCCGCGGCGCGGATCATCGCGAACTTGCCGACGCGTTGCAGCACTGCCGCGATGCCGGGATGGAGCACTTGCAACAACTGGCGACCGAACACGCGGGGACGCATGGGCTGACAGTCAGCGACTGTTTCGCGTATCTTTCCCGTTACCTCCACTTCACCCTCGGCGACGAAGAACGCCAAGGATTGGAGCTGTATCGCACCAAAGCGACCGAACTGGGGCTGATCGCTTCTTAGGCGAGAACTCAGCCGACGGCGCGGCCGCCGAATGAACGAATAACCCGATAAAATCCATTTCCTTCAACGCAACGACCAACGCAGAAGAAAGGTTCCCATGTCCAGCGGATCGACGACGCAACCTCAAACCAACACGCAAGCGATCCTCGACAAAGCGGTCGCGGGCGATCGGATTAGCTTCGAGGAAGGATTGCATCTGTTGCAGACCGACGACCTGTCGCTGGCCAAACTGGGTGCGGCTGCCGATGCGATCACTCGACGCCTGCATCCCGAGCCGTATCGAACCTACAACATCGATCGCAACATCAACTACACCAACGTCTGCACCGCGGTCTGCGATTTCTGCGCGTTCTACCGGGGCCCCAAGAGCGACGAAGGTTACGTGCTGCCCCGCGAGGAACTGCTGCAAAAAGTGGCCGAGACAGTGCAACTGGGGGGCAATCAGATCCTGATGCAAGGCGGCCTGCACCCGAAGTACAAACTGGATTGGTACGAGGAACTGCTGCAGGACATCGTCACGAACTACCCCAGCATCAACGTCCATGGATTTAGCCCTCCCGAGATCCATCACTTCACGAAGGTCAACAACCTATCGTTGCGAGAGGTCTTGAGTCGGTTGAAGGCAGCCGGACTGGGAAGCTTGCCCGGCGGCGGCGCCGAGATTTTGGTCGACCGCGTCCGGTCGGAGATCACGCGTGGCAAGGTGATGACCGACGACTGGTTGAACGTGATGCGAGTGTGGCACGAACTGGGGGGAATCAGTTCGGCCACAATGATGTTTGGGCATGTCGAAACGCTCGCCGAACGGATCGAACACCTCGACCGATTGCGGCAGGTTCAGGACGAAACGGGGGGATTCACCGCGTTCATCTGTTGGACCTTCCAACCCGAACATACCGAGATGGCTCACATCGCGCCGGCGGGATCGTTCGAATATCTGAAGATGCAAGCGGTGGCGCGGCTGTTCCTGGACAACATCCCCAACATTCAAAGCAGTTGGGTGACACAGGGTTCGAAGATCGGCCAGCTGGCGTTGCTGTACGGTGCAAACGACATGGGCAGCTTGATGATCGAAGAGAACGTCGTCGCCGAAGCGGGGACGGTTCACTACCAATCGCTGCGTCGGATTCGCGAATCGATTGAAGAGATTGGGTACCAGGCACGCCAACGCGATGTGCACTACAATCTGGTCGATCCAGAATTGGAACGCCGTGCTATCGAGGCAAACGGCGACCTTGGCCCGAAGGAACTGGTTCAATTGAGCGCATTGCAGTGAAGCGATGCGGAAACGTCGCCGCCAGCGATTTGACCGGCTGGCGCGCGACATCGGTCGATCGCAGCAAGACCGCTGCGATTGCGACCGCCGATTGATCGGGCGACATATACCTTATTCACCCCCGATCTCCCGATGATGTTCTCTTGCCCGAAATCGGCCATGCTGCCTGGCGGTGTGATTGTCGCTGCCTTGGTTGGTGCTGGCTGTTCTTCCGCTGGCCTCGAAGCCCCGGCATGCTGGTGTGCCGCGACGGCAACGCTGTGCGCGATGTGGTGGATCTTCGAAGTCCTGCCGATCGCCGCAACCGCTCTGCTGCCATTTATCGTCTTTCCCTTGACCGGCGTGCTGGATCATCGATCCGTCGCGACAGCGTATGGGCACACGATGATCCTGTTGCTGATGGGCGGTTTTCTGTTGTCGGCGGCGATGGAACGCAGCGGAGCTCACCGGCGACTGGCGATGATCATGGTCCGGGCGGTAGGAGGCCGCGGCGAGCGGCGGATCGTGCTCGGCTTCATGCTGGCCACGGCGATGCTGTCGATGTGGATCAGCAACACCGCCACGACGCTGATGATGCTGCCAATCGCGATGGCGGTGCTGGAACGTCACGCCTGCAACGGCTTGCGAGTTCCCCTGCTGTTGGGAATCGCTTATTCCGCATCGGTCGGCGGCATGGGAACGCCCGTCGGGACTCCGCCCAACGCGATGTTCATGGGCTTCTATGAAGAGAAGCTCGGCCGCTCGCTGGCCTTTGTCGACTGGATGGTCATCGCGGTGCCGATCGTCGCGATTTTGTTGCCGATCATCTGGCTGTGGCTGACCCGCAATCTGAAGTCCGACGCCATCTTCGAGATGCCCGACGTCGGCGCTTGGCGAAGTGCGGAGGTCCGTGTCCTGATCGTCTTCAGCCTGACCGCCTTGGCTTGGATCACGCGGACGACGCCGTTTGACGGTTGGTCGTATTGGATCGGAGCGACGACTCCCAACGACGCCGGTGGAATCACATCGCTGGTCGGTGATTCGACCGTCGCATTGGCGGCGACGCTGGCTCTGTTCATCATCCCTTCAGGCGGCGAGGCGAAGGGCCCGCTGTTGGACTGGGAGACGGCGGAGCGGATCCCGTGGGGCATCCTGCTGTTGTTCGGCGGCGGGCTTGCGTTGGCCAAAGGCTTCGACGCCTCGGGGCTCTCCACCGTGATCGGCGACTCGCTGGCCGGACTCGCCTCGCTGCCACCGATCCTCGTGATCGGCGGCGTCTGCTTGCTGGTCACCTTCCTGACCGAGATCACCAGCGGCACGGCGACGACAGCGCTGTTGCTGCCGATCCTGGCCAGCACGGCGATCGCCGCCGATGTGCCGGCGGAAATGATCATGATCCCGGGAACGATCAGTGCCAGTTGCGCCTTCATGCTGCCGGTCGCAACCGCTCCCAATACGATCGTCTACGGTGCCGGTGGGCTTTCGACTGGCGTGATGGCTCGCACGGGATTGGTGCTGAACCTGATCGCCGTCTGTGTCATTACAACCTTTTGTTGGTTGATGCTGTCGTAAGAGCGATCGGCGTCAGTGGCTGGGGTCGAAAATCCGCAAGACGGCTTCGCGGCTGAGCACCTGCACGCCGGGAAAGTTGCTCTCGCGCGGCCCGGCGATATTCAGCGACAGAGGTTGATACTGGTACAGCCAGCGGCGGACGCTTTCGAGCGACCAATCGACATCGATTGCGACCGCCAGCAGCGGCTTGCCCGCATCGATCGCGTAACGCTGCGTCAGCCGAGTGCCACCGCGCAGCGTGTCGCAGTAGAGGATCAGAGTGGCATCGCTGTCGAGGACGTTCTGCAGCGTGCGGTCTTTGTAACGCGGGGATGCGTGTTCGGTCAGATCGTAGCGAGCCGGGATCTGGCCGTCCTCTGACAACCGGCCGCGCGGACACCATCCGCCGTGCGGGATTCCGAGCGCGATCGCCGAATCCAACGCTCCGCGGTCCACTCCCGTTTGCCCGCCCGAAACGATGCGTTGCGGAACGTGGGAGAAGACGGCTTGGGTCATGCTTGGTACGCGGGGAAATCGAGGAAGACCTTCATCGCTCCCTCGCGTCGCGTAGCAAACATGTCGTACGCTTCTTGGATCTGATCGATTGGCATCCGATGCGATACCAACGGTTCGACATCGATCGTCCGCTCTGCAACCATCTTCATCGCCAGCGAGAAATCGATCTCAAAGCTGGGGCCGACGCTGGTGTACATCCGCAGATTCTTCCAGAACATCTCCTTCAGCTTGATCCCGTTCGCTTCGATCGGCGGCACGCCAAAAAACAGGATCTCGCCTTCGGGGCGGCATGCGGCGATGCATTCGTTGAGTACTTGTTGACGATGCCCAACCGCTTCGATCACTAGATCGGGACCGCCACCGGGCATCGAGGCCGCTTCGGCAGCCGCCTGGGCCGCGGTGCCATGGATCACCTGAGTCGCACCGCCGGCCAACGCGAGATCCAAGCGATCGCGTACCGGATCGACAACGATGATCTCCGCGGCACCAAACAACTTCAAAACGCGAACGAACAACTGTCCCATCGGTCCGGCGCCAAACAGCATCACGCGGCGGGCGAGCACCGACGGAATCCGGCGGAGCGCAAACAGAACCGTACCCAGCGGCTGAGCCAGCACGGCGGCGGCATCGCTGCAACGCGGATCGACGGCGACCGCACGGGCTTGATCGACCCAGTAGCGGCCATAGAAACCGTAGTGTTCGATCGGCACAGCGAGCACCCGATCGCCGACGGCAAACTTGTCGCCAGTCGTCTCGACGACGCGACCGATCATCTCGTGCAGCGATTGGCCGACGTGAGGCATGTAGCCGGGATTGTCGGCCTCGTAATACAGAAGGTCGCTGCCACACAGGCAGGCCAACTGAGGCTCAAACAGAATTTGACCCGCTGGGACATCCGAAGCTGTCGCGGCAGCGGGCACATCGATCAAACGAATCGAATTGGGTTGGTAGATTTCACCGGCGAGCATGCTGAGTTCCGATAGCGTTAGCGTTACCACGTTGGTAATTCAGAACGACCAGCTCGCGCGATCGAAAGCTGTCGCAATGAAAGCTCCAGCCGATCTACGGAACCAAGCGGTCAGACGGTGCTGACCACCCAACCCCAATCAAATATTGGAGCGTTGCCCAGGTACTAGGAGACCAGGCTCAAACGTTCGATCAAAATTTCGGCACCAGGGGTCAGGCGACGCAGTTTGCGAGCGATTTCCAGCTTTTCAGCGGGGCTCGCCTTTCCAGCCTTAACCGTCAGCTTGCCAACTTGCTTTCTGCGATGACGACGACGACGCAGTTCGCGTCTTCTTTCGGATCCTGACATTCTCGGAAGTCCTTGATACACATGACGTGGTTGGAGTTGCAAAAACAATGCCACAGCGTACAGGCAACAGCGTTTTAGGTCAAGAACGTCCCCTTCTCAACCTTAGCTTGAGCGGGTGAAGCTGCACCACTTCCCCCTCCGCCAAACGCAGTTTGAAGGGGAGGGTCGAACGAGCGAAGCAAAGTTCGGGGAGGTGCAGCGGTGCGAGACGCGAACCTGTCCGATACCTAGATAGTCCCTTGGATGTAGACGATGCGGGCGAAGTAGAGCAGCAGAATCGCACCGCAGAACAGCCAGATCGTTCGGCGTTGGCGACTGCGAAATTTCGCGTCGCGTGGGGACGTCGAGAAGAGCAGAGCAACCGACGTGTAAAACGGGTCGGAGCGTTTCGAGCCCGTTGCGTCGTCGAGCCGCTTGAGCGAATTGAGCGATCGCACGCCGGCGATGAACACTCCGACAGCGATCAAGGTAACGATGACTGAAATCACGATTCAACAAGTACCTGACTTTAAGAAGGTTCCGCCACCCGGGGACCGAAGCAAGCGAAGGTGGCTTGGCTGACGATTCTACACTCCCTTCGAGCGTTGCCAAACGGAACAACTTTCAAGGCGATCCCCAGCCTCCGCTCGGTTGCCTCCAACGCGCCGGGATCTATTCGGACTCCATCTCGCGGGCTTGGGCGAGTGCCGATGCGACTAATCCAGCGGGAACCGAAACCACGCCGAGGCCAATCAACAGAATGGCGAAGGTGAAGATTCGCCCGCCAGCCGTGATCGGGTAGACGTCTCCGTAGCCAACCGTTGTCAGCGTGACGACGGCCCACCAAAGGCAATGGAACACCGATGCAAAGGCCTCCGGTTGGGCAGCGTGTTCAAAGTGATAGATTCCCACCGATGCGAGATACAGCAAGATCACCGTCACGAAGAAGAACAGGATAATTTCCTCGCGCGAGATCAAGAACGCGCGGTGAAACCGTTGGATGGCTCGACTGTAGCGAACCAGTTTCAACATCCAGAACAGTCGCAGCAGCCGGAGCGCTCGAATCGAACGCAGGTCGACGCCAAACGAAAGGTAGAACGGTAAGATCGCAAGCAGGTCGACCACGCCAAAAAAGCTGGTCACGAAAGCGATCTTACGATCGGCAACCAGCAGCCGGACGAGGTATTCCACCGAAAAAACCGTGATCGATGCGATCTCGAAGAAGTGGAGCAAACGCGCCCATCCGGGGTCGAGCCCCGGCAGCGTTTCCACGCTAAAAGCAATCAGCGAGAGGATGATGAAGAACTGAATGGATAGATCGAACACGCGACCGATCGGCGTGTTGGAACGTTCGACGATGTCTTTAAGAGTGGGCACGGAAACGAGGGAGTCCTGTCGAGTGGCTTTAGTTCGAACGGAAGGTTTCGCCGACGACGTTCGTCAACATTGCCGTAAGCATGATAAGAGAAATTGATTCTACCGGCGGGACAAATCGTTGCCAGTCGAAGCAACCTTCCGAAGGGGCAAATTGCAACTTGTCGCGAACGACACGCCAGTGCTTGCAACTGATTCAGGACGTCCACAGAGGTAGGTCGCAGCCTTCACGCATGATGCGGAGCGGCGGCGACCTATATATCGGAATCACTTTTAGGGCGAGCGAAAGCCGCTCCGCATTGCATGCAGTTGGAGACCGACGCGCCGACAGTTCGAATCGCGTGACCACACTCGGGACAGACAAGTGTCTGCAGACTGAAGTACAGCGATGCGAGAAACAGCGGCCCACCAACGCCCATCGTCAGCCAAAGGTTCCCGGTGCTGATACCGTATCCTGCGACGGGAAGCCAAACGAGCCAGCCGCTGTACCACAGCAGGCGTCGCAACCACGGCGATCGACCGCTTGATCGACCCGATAATCGTTCGTCGGGGAAAGAATGGTTGGGCATTGCGGTAGTTGACGGAAAGTTATGTGGCGTTGCATCGACATCGCGAAGAGCAACCTTCTTTGTCCGTACACGGTTTAACGCGAACGCTGGTTGTACTTCTTGCGATATTTGTCAGCCAACGTTTTGTGTTTGCTCCCCAAATCAACTTTTGCACCACCGATGTAGGCGTCGGTGACATTGGATTCCGTCTGCAAGATGTCGCCGTCAACGACGATCAGCGTCGCGTCTTTGCCGACGGTGATCGAACCAACGCGATCGGCGACGCCCATGATTTCGGCGGGAGCCAAGGTGATCGCGTGGATCGCCTGATCCGCGGGCAGTCCGTAAGAGACTGCAACGGCTGCATGGTAGGGCAAATTGCGAGCGGCCGCGCCGCCGCCAGGACTTCCCGAACCAGGGCCACCGATTGCGAACCGGATCCCTGCTTTGCTGATTCGGCTGGGCAGAGTGTACGGATGATCGTAGGGATCATCGCGTCGCAGCGGCAGCCGATAGGTCGAGTGAACGATAACCGGAACGTCGTACTTCTTTAACAGCGGCGCACATTCGGGCGCATCGTAGCCACCGTAGATGATGGGGCGAATTCCACGCGCCACACAGAACGCAACGGCGGCTTCGATTTCACGGCGATCATCGGCGTCGATGATCATCGGCGACTCACCTTCCAGCACGGGAATCAGAGCTTCGAAGCGCAGATCGACAGGCGTCCAATCGGGTCTCGCAGCGCGAGCGATCGCATACCGCGCGGCGGTCTCCAAACGATCCGACAATCCTTTCAAACGCTCGTCGCGTTCTTTGGCGCGATCGGTCGAACTGCCTCTGCGGGAATCGTAGGAACGCCAGGAAACCAACATCCCCGTGTCGCCACGAAGCAACATGTCTTTGTAGGTCCATCCGTCCAACTGAATCACAGCCGATTGCCCTCGAATATTGCCTCGCTTCGGCGCGATCGACGCAAGTAGCACTCCGCCAGCCCTGGCGACAGGAATCAGCTCGCTGTCGGCGTTCACAGCAACCCACGGGCGAAGGTTCGGGTTTTCGTCACCCACTTCGTCGGTGTCGACAGTCGCTCTCACAGAACCAATTTCTGACAGCCCCACGTTCGACATCGACTCCATCAACCCCGGGTAGATGTGTTTTCCAGTGACATCGATCGATCGACACTTCGCAGGCAAAACGACTTTCTTCCCGACTTGGGTGATCTTCCCCTTCTCAAAGACCACCGTGGCATTGTTCAACGTCCCCGCGTCGACAGTATGGACCACGCCACCGACCAATGCGATCGGCGTCGTTTGAGCCGCTCCGGGAATCTGATCGTTTGCGTCGACGTTTGTCCCAGCAACCACCGCACAACCGAAGCAAGTCGCCAGCACGGATCGGATCAAAAATGAGCGTCGACAGTTATTGGACTGACTCGCACGCTCGCTGGCCTTCTTTTCAGAGTTCTTGGTCGCCGCAGGGAAGAGTGAACGGATAAGGTTTTGGTATTGCTTGCTCATCGTCGTGCCTCCGCGTGGCGGTGTACGGACTCGTTATGGTTGTGATTGTGGTGAGCGTGATCATGGTCGTCGTGACCATGACAATATTCGTCGTATCGCAACCAACGGTCTTCCTCCTCGATCTCCTTCTTGTCGGAACCGCCGCTGCCATAGTTTTTATCCAAGATCCTGGCGATCAACATCGACCGCCACTCGGCATCGCGCTTCCGAAGTCGTTGGTCGCTTTCGAGCGTAAACATCGGGCGTCCATCGACCCAGGTTTGTTCACAGCGAGATAGAGTCGACAGCGGCGGGCCGCTCCACAACACGAGATCCGCATCTTTTCCAGGCGTTATCGACCCCACGCGGTCATCGATGCGGAGCTGCTTGGCAGGATTAAGCGTGACGAATTTGAGTGCCTCTTCCTCCGAAACGCCACCATATTTGACCGCTTTGGCAGCTTCGGTATTGAGATGGCGAGCCAGCTCGCGATCGTCGCTGTTGAACGACACGACGATACCTTCATCGTGCATAATCGCTCCGTTGTAAGGAACCGCATCGTAGACCTCGAACTTGTAGGCCCACCAATCCGAAAACGCCGAAGCCATGGCGCCATGCTCACGCAATCGATCCGCAACCTTGTAGCCTTCCAGCACATGTTGCAACGTTCCGATCGTGATATCGAATTGATCCAGCAAGTCGAGGAATGCCACGATTTCATCTTGGCGATAACTGTGGCAATGAATCCACCGCTGACCGTTCAAGATTTCCACGATCGCTTCCAGCTCGAAATCGCGACGCAGAGGTAATCCGTCGCGTTGCCCGGCCTGCCACCGCCGCTGTTGTTCACTGTATTCCTTGGCAGCTTGGAATCGATCGCGGAACAACTGCTCCACCCCCATCCGGCTCGACGGGTATCGGGTTTGAGCCGCGGAGCGATTGCTCTGCTTGACGTTTTCACCCAATGCGAATTTGATCCCGGCAGGTGCGGAAGCCATCTTCATCGCCTGCATCGAATCGCCCCAACGCAGTTTGATGACTTGGTTTTGCCCGCCGATCGGATTCGCCGATCCGTGCAAGATGTTGCTGCTAGTCACTCCGCCAGCAAGCTGTCGATAGATATTGATGTCGGAATTGTCGATAAAGTCGGCGACTCGTACTTCGGCCGTCACCGCTTGTCCCGACTCGTTGATTCCACCATCGGTTCCCATGTGCGAGTGGCAATCGATCAAACCGGGCGACAGGTGCTTGCCCGTTGCATCGACCACGCGGCAACCCTCGGGGACCTCGAGAGCGTTCCCCACCGAATCGATTTTGCCATCGATGACCAACACGTCGGCATGGTTCAACACGCCTTGATCGCCACACGTCCAAACGGTCGCATTTCGAAACAGCACCATCGGTTCCACCGGGACCGCGCCCGTCACTCCAAAGCCGCCCAGCGGGTAATTGACAGTAATTGCGTCGAGAGGACTGGCGTCATCGGATACCGGTTCGGATCCGTTGTCGCTCTTCTCGCCATCATCTCCTTCGTCGTCGGCGGTCTTGGTGTCAGGCGTTGTTTTCTTTTGCTTGGCACGCTTCCACTTCAAGTCTTGCGTTTCGCCATCGGGCAGCGAAAGCGTGGAGAATACGGAAATCAAATCCTCCTCCTCAACGGTGATCATGGTGATTCGAGAAGGTCCCGCGGGCAGCTTGCTGTCCGCTTGAGAAAGGTCGACCCAGGCAGTCATCCGATCGACAGCGCGAGCGATTTTTTTGAGCTCCGCCGTCGCGTTCTCCTTCTTGGATTGGTCGGCCGCCGGTTTATCATCCGATTCTTCGACTTCCGCATCCGATGGTTTCGACTTGCTGCGATGTGAAATGTTCCCCGACCATTTGCCCTTCTTCCTCGCCAAGTGCAACTCGACAGGCACTCCCTTGCGGCCGATCTTAATCTTCGTCGTCCAATCTCCGATCAAAAGATCCGGTGTATTCGGTCCATTGGCGGAGAACTCGAAACGCTCCCCTGCGACCCACGTTTCAAGCACACGCGTTTCGTCTTCGAACAGTTCGCCATCGGTCACGATCAGATTGGCGAGTCCGCCGACTTGAATCGCTCCACACGTTTCGTCGATGCCCAGCCACTTGGCTGGCGTGGTTGTCAGCGACGCCAGCGCCACTTCGGGCGAAAGCCCGCGACGGACTGCCACGCGTATGTTCTTCAGAAACGACTTGGGATCGCTCAAACCATCGGACGTCAAACAAAACGTTGCACCGGCCTGTTCCAGACGCAGCGGATTCTCCGGTGCAAAGTGCCAGTGCAGCAGGTCACGCAGTTC
Organism: Rosistilla oblonga; assembly: GCF_007751715.1. Lineage (NCBI taxonomy): Bacteria > Pseudomonadati > Planctomycetota > Planctomycetia > Pirellulales > Pirellulaceae > Rosistilla > Rosistilla oblonga. Next base: position 4,854,440 of record NZ_CP036292.1, read on the forward strand.
GATGTCAGCAGCTTGGGCTTCGGAAGAGACATCGGGAGCAGTGGGGAAATTGACAGGAACCAGCAACATTCTTCCGCTGGCCGCTATCGCATCGAGATCGCGATATTCACGCCCCGAACCTCGCAGCGTCATATTTAATGCAAACTCGTTGGCCAACTCTTCAGCCCGCACCGCCATGCGTTCGTTGGGAGCGTCGACGATAAATCGGCCACCACGCATTTCATCAGCTAACGTTGCGAGTGCATCGTTGCGCTCCGGGCGGGGAAGCGTCGGTTTGGACCGATACGCTTCCCAAGCCTTGGTGTACCAATCGGCATCGGAAAACGTCTGTCGCAAAAGCGCGACGGCTCCCATCGGTGAATTTGGATAGCTGTCGCGACGGCGATCTCTTGGGACAGTTAGTTGCAGATGTTGTGCGACGGCGTCGTCGATCAGGGTCGCCCCCGATTTTTTGTCGAGCATCACCAAACTGCTGCGGCCTTTGACGATCGCTCCTCTGGGAGCGAGCAACCGCATCGCCACGCCTTGAGAACGGTACTCGGAGATATTGGAAATCTCATCGATCCCATCGGCCGCCGATCGACGCGGCAGGACGTAGCCATTCCAGTGGCCGGTGCCGTTGGATTGCGGCGGAGCGACAGCGATCTCGCCAAACGCGTCGATCAAACCGGCGTAGATCGATTTGTCGGAACAGTCGATCACATGCGCGCCGGGCGGCGGTTGGATGTCGCTTCCGACCGCAACGATCGACTTGCCACGGATCAAGATCGACGCCGAAGGAATCACCTGGCCTGGGCGGATTACAACACGGCCATCTTTCAGGAACACGGTGTCGGGCGGATTCTCGCGCAAACCGACAACCGGGCGTGTATCCGCCGGATCCTGTGCGAGGCATAGCGACTGACCGGCAAGCACCAGCAAGAAAACGACACATCGGGCGACGCGGAGCGTCCTCGTTTCGCAAAGCAACATGATTCTTTCAGCGTGGCGAATTTTGGTTGGACTACGAACCTAACAGAATACTTGATCGAGGACCGGACGTCAGAAAGAAGCTTGGGGTTTCCCGTGCCGAGACAACTTGCCACAACAAAACCTGCAGCAAGAGACGGGCACAATGAGAGAGTCGCCTTGGCTCAAATGAATGGGCTGGCGGCTAAGCAAACCCTTTTTGGGAAGCGCTAAATCCGCGGGATTTGCTGGCCGCAGGACGAATACCTTGCCGGAGGAACGAAACTTAGGACTCTAAGCGTGGTTCATAGATTGGCGAGCCAAAGGTTCCAGCTTCCAGAGTGCTTTTCAGGCGGGGGAGCAAGGAATCGGCGGCCAGGCGAGGCCGGAGGCATTCGAATTCCCACGGTACACAACCCAAAAGGCTTCCGCGATGAGATTCGCATTTGGATTAGGACTGATCCTGCTTACGACAATTTCTTCCGCATCGGGAGAAACGCGTTCCAGCAGAGACGAAAAAAAATAGCAAAGCCTTACGGAGTGTTTTCGTCGAAAGTCACTCCAAAGTCAGCAATTCATCCGTTGTGCAAAGGCCTGCTGCTCAGGACGTCGTGGAGCAAGCTGGAACCACAGCAGGGACGCTATGACTTTTCTGACATCGATCGCCAGATCGAAATGGCCACTCGAGGAAACAGGAATGCAGAGTCCTTAGCGTTCAGCCTTGCCATCTCTGCGGGGCTCGGTGGAAGCGCGCAAGGCCCCAATTATCCCGCCTGGCTGATCGACGAGGGGGTTGAAACGATGCCGATCCAGTTCCGCGGGAAAGAGGGGCTTGTTCCCAAAATGTGGGACCCTCGGTTTCAAAAGAGGCTAAAAGAACTGGCCGATGCGGTGAGCCAAAAATTTGCGAACGACAACCGGCTCCAACTTGTCTACGTCCCTCAAGCGACAGCCAACGGAGTGGAAGGGCATTTCAACGGCACCTCCTATGCCGTACTAACAAGAAGCGGTCTTACCGCCGATGTCTGGGTAGGTGCTGTGAAACAAGCGGCGATGGCATTTGCCGACGCGTTTGACACGTGTGCCATTGCGGTCGAGGTGCATGAAGTTCTGGGATCGCCCGAAATCCCCATGCGGATCTTAACCGAGCTAAACCAAGACCCAAGATATGGAGACCAAATCGGCGCCGGGATGTGGTGGATCTCGGGTGGAACAAGGTATCAGCCCGCTCTGGTTCGGGCGTTGAAGAACTATCCGGGAGATATCTACGGACAGATTATAGGCAACTCATCTCAACCCTATCGTTTTGGAGACAAATCGGGAGACTTCACCACCGTCTACCGCCAAGCAATCGAATTGGAGGTCAGGTATCTGGAGGCCTGGAACTTTGAGTTTGACTTCAATACTCAAGATCAAAACATCGAGAACTTCAACAAATACGCGCATGAAAAGTATGCCATGGGGATCGCCAATCCACGCACCCCGTCGTTCGTCAAGCCGAAGGTCACGACACAAGGATTCCGAAGGCTACGCCAACGACCGCAGCGATGAGCCTCGCGCGGAATCCTTTCCCTCACCGTCGTCGGAACAAGCCTAGCCGGCTATCGCGAAACAGTTTGCAACAAACCGCTCGACGCGCGAGCGTGGGCGGCCACACATTGTTGGCGGTCAATCGGTTTTCAATCGCTCCTTCCAAAATCCGGGCTTCCGCCTGCCGTGAGCAACGGCCAAGATTTCTATCCGATCCGTTGCCACACGATAGACAATGACGTACGGGAAGCGTTTCATCAGGTAGCGATGCATTCCCAGCAAATAGCTTTCCCAGCGATCGGGATTATCCTCAATCGCACGCCCCGCATTTTGGAGCTCATCGTGAAACGTGTGGGCGACCCGTTGGCTGCGCTCAGCGTACCAGTCGTATGCTTCCAGAGCTTCCAGACGAGCATCTGGATGAAATTCCAGTGGTAGTTTAGCCATGCCGCCGGTCACGCATTTCACGCATCACGTCATCCCAGGGGATGAGATTCACCTGACCATTGTCAATCGACTCGACACGGCGTTGTATCTCCGCAGCCCACGCGGCGTCGGCATCCTCGTCGCTTTCCGCATCAAGGCTGTGGATGAGTGACGCAGCGATTTCGGCGCGATCAGATTCCGGCAACGACAAAGCGGATTCCAAGAGCTGCTGAGATTGAGTGTTCATATCTAAAGTATCACAGAGAAGCGGGGAATCGACAAGCTTGAACCTCTAACGGCATGGTTGTGCGACACCGCCCTGAACTAAGCGAGCGATGTGTGAAAGTACGAGAGATTGTACCAATGCGATGGCCCATTGCCAAAGAGCCCTGGTGTGCCGAAGGCCCAGCGCAAAAAACATGTTGTCCGCTGATCTCACATCGACGCGGCTTTGACGTCGCGGAGAATTGCATCGCGTTGAGGCAGGCAGGCGATCAATGCCAAGACCAGCATGGCCACCGGGGCAATGACGATCCACGATCGGTGGTGATCCACAAATACGTGGGACAGCTCCACGGTAAATGACACGAAGCCGATCACGGAAAGGATGATGCCGAGCATGCCCGTGCGAATACGGCCTCTGCGAGATGCCATCGTAAAACCGATGCCCCCAAATGCAAACGCAATGAGGTAGGTTAGCGCTACGGCCGTCGAGTAGTCCGAAACATAGGGCGTTCCAAAACCGGAGCGAAACGAGTAGCTGTAGAATGACCACTGAAGAGAGTTGCCCCCAAGCGGTGCCGTGATAGCGGTGAAAGCAGTCGAAGCGAGCAGGATTAATGCGGCATGGATCGCGAGGACTATTCGCATCAAGAAGGTTCCAGTGGTTAGTTATTCAGGTGTAATTCGGACTATTGGTGCTGATCTAGGGAGGGTTCTTGTCGATAACGGAATGGTTTTGCGACACCGGCGCAACCGTAGCGAAGTTGGATTGATTTAGATTGCATTGTATAATGGCTGCGAGGTCAGCACCACGTCGAAGGTGTGCCCGAAGGGCCTCTGTGTAAAAAGCATGTTATGTGTCCCGGCCCATTGGAGTGAAGTCATGAATCTCAATCTGCCGAGCGAAGTCAACGATTTCGTGAAAGGTCTTGTCGCCGAAGGAAGATTCACCTCAGAGGAGGATGCCATTGTCGAGGGCGTAAAGCTGCTGATGGGACGCGAACAATTGCGCGGTGAGATTCAAAAGGGTATCAAGCAACTGGATGCCGGTGAATTCTACGATGAAGAAACCGTGTTCAATGAGGTCGAAGCGGAGATTGCTAAGGTAGAAGCCGAACAGCAAGGAAGCTGAAAACATGCCGAGACTTCGGTATTCTGCGGAATCGAAAGAAGACCTCAAGCTGATCGCTCGATTCATCGCACGCGACAAACCGGTAGCCGCCCGACAATGGGTGCAGAAGCTGCGCGAGAAATGTCGTTTGATAGCCAAACATCCTGATGTGGGCGACGCGCGTCCGGAATTCGGCGATGACATTCGATCCACGTACGTTGGCAGCTACGTGATAGTCTTTCGGCGAGTCGAAGGATTCTTGGAGATTGTCCGCGTCATTCGAGGCGATGTTGACGAACCGCAAATCTAGGGGCACACAACGGGAGGTTTGGGCGACGCCTTGTTTGCCGGATAAACACGCTTTGCGTCGAATCTAGATCAATGATACATCCGTATGGCATTGCACTACAAAGGCGTCCACCGATTGCGTGCTGGGCGGTCGATGCGGTTGACGACCGTGAGTGGCTTTGTGCGAATGCAAAGTATTCCAGTCAGGCGGCCCTTCGGAAAAAAACATGTTAGCCACCGCTACGCTGCGTTGATCCACCATTCCGCTGGATGAGATTCAGGCACTGAAGCAACGTTGTCCGCGTGGAATTCAGTTAGCGCGATCAAATAGTCGAGGTGAAAAGAAACCATCCGCTTCAGGCCACCATCTGGCTTGCCACGACCGATGTAGCTGACGCGGGCGTTGTGCTGGGATGGCGGATAGTGAGTGATGTTAACGTGTGGAGCGTATTGATGCGCATAGCCGCATCGAAGCCAACCGTAGATCAATGTAGCGTAGGAGCACGACTTGCAGTCGCGAATGGAAACATTCGGGTAGCTGGAACGGCACGCAGCCAAATCGAGGTCGATTTCGTCGCCGCGAAAGATGCGTGTGGACTGGCCTCCCGGGCCATATGGAGTGTCAGATTCGTCAACGTGCCCATTAACGATCAAGGCTGGAACGCAAATCCAGTCGGCATGCATGTCCACTGGAGAACACCGAACTAGAAGTTCGATGAAGCGAGCACGATCAATACCACGACCGGGCCACCGTTCTGCGGCGCAAGCGGAAAGGACAGAGCAAAGGATCAGGCCGATATCTGCGTGTGCAATTTCAATGTCAGATTGAAGAAGCTCTCGAACGAGCCGAATGCGATCGAGCAGAAATTCACGCATAGGTTCTACGGCGAGCGGCTAACGGTTGGCATGGCCGTCACTGACCGTGCCGAAGGAGAAAACGGTTGAACTACGATTGATTGTATTACGCCGCCGCCCGTTGCACTACGCCGAAGGTGACTCCGATCTGAGGTCGTGCCTTGTTGCGCGTGAACGTCATTGCAAGTAGCGCTCGATATCCATCGCGCCGTGGAAGATGCCGAGAATCTCGACGCGTTGTTCATTGACAATCAGGTAAGCAATGCGGTAGTGCCCGTAGAGTGTTTCGCGGACTTCCCGATCGACAATTGGCTCGTAGCGTTGCCCCCAAACGTGGATGGGCCCGCAGCAGTTGGATCTTCTCATAGATGCCGGACACGACCTTGTGGGCGGCAGTTGGATTGTCGGGCGCAATGTAGTCGTGGATGTCTTCAACGCAATTGGAGGCCTCGAGCGTCCAGACTATTTCTGCCACGAGTCAATTCTCCGCTTGATCTCATCGTCGGTTACGGTTCGCCCAGCATCTGAGTCGTCGAGGCCGCGCTGAACCATGCGAGCAAAGGCAAGTTCACGAAGGATCTCGTCGTAAGTGCTGTCTTCGGGCTGCCGTCCAATGATGTCAATCATGGCTTCTTTTGCAGAGGACATGGAAAGCTCCAGGGTCTTGTTCGCTCAACGGAAGGAGTTTACGACACCGCCCTAAACGAAGCGAACGATATCTGAACCACGAGAAATTGTACCAATGCCGGCTCGCGTGACCAACCAAGGAAGGTGTGCCGAAGGCCTAGCGTAAAAACCATGTTAGGAGGCGGTTTGCTGAGCCTACTGGCTAAACGCGAGCGACATCGCGGCTCCCATCCGATACTCAGTTGGGGCTTTGCCTGATTTGTTCTTCGAGTTTGGGTCAGCACCATGTGCTAACAACGACTGGACAATTGAAACAGCCACATCCGCTTTTCCTGCGGTCGCAGGCGCACCTGAGTTTGTGACGGCCCGATGGAGTGGCGTTGACTGAGACCTTCGGTCGGCTGCGTTGACATCCGCCCCCGCAGCTATGAGGAGTTCAACTGCGTTAAGGCTGCGAAACCGAACGGCACGATGCAGAGGTGTTACCCCATTCTTGTCGGTTTCGTTTACGGAAATGCCAGAAGCAATCAAGAACTGAATCACCGCAGTTTGCGTCTCCGGCGAAGGGTCATGGGCTGAGCAAGCAGCCAGCATGCACCCAGATAGATCGTGGTTTTTGGACGCGGATTTTCGCAAATCATCAAGCCGCAACTCAAACGCGTGTTTTTGCACATCATTCACTAGCGTCGCCGAACGGGTTTATGTGCGACGGACTGTCGCATATGCAGGTTGCATATGCGACAGGTTAGACGGCACGTTGGTGGGGTGCAAGGGTTTGAGGGGATGGCTCGGTGTGCGCTGCACTGGGACGCGCGAGATCGTTCGGCGGTTGCTGTCGATGACTACTCGGTCGCCGAGGACTTGGGCTGTCGAGGGTGCTGGATCAAAAAGTCCCAAACGAGTTCCGTTCCCTGAGCATCCTGATTGGGGCGTCCGATGACTTTGACAGGATAATACTGCCGGCTGCCGGGAAGCGTGTGTCCTCCACCGACCACTTTGTAGAGTCCGACCACGGTGCCACGCTCCCCGCCGGCCCACTGGTAGTACTCGATGTGCGATCCGTCTTCTTGATTCTCGTCAGCCAGTTTCTTCACGGTTGGTTCCGCTGCAGTCTTGTTTCGATCAACCCACAGTTCGACGGCGTTGTCGGTGCCGATCGCGCGACCTCGCGGGGCGATCGGGTTCCCTTCGACCCGATTGAGCCGAGGCCCTAGCCCCTTGCCGACAGGTCCGCCGTCGTAAGGGACCAAAGGGTCTTCGGTGCCGTTGAGATAGAGGACCGAAACCGGCAACGCGGGGTCGAATCGCTTGCTGATCGCTTCTCCCATCGTGGCGATGCAAACCGCGACGGCGGAGAAGGTCTCCGTTTTTTCCATCGCCAAGCGTTGAGTCATGAAACCGCCGTTGGATACCCCCGCAGCGAAAATTTGGTTGGCATCGATGGGATGTTTTTGGCAGACTCGATCGACGACCTGCATGATGAAGTCGACATCGTCCACCTTGTTGTCTTGGTCGGCGAACATCGGTGAATCGCGGCCGTCGTTCCAGTGCTTATCGATCGCGTTGGGGTAGACGACAATAAATTTTTCGCGATCGGCCAGCTTCGAAAATCCCATCACCGATGCGAGCCTCGCGTTCCCGCCTCCACCATGCAAGAAGACCAGCTGCGGCACCGGATCTCCCGACTCGAGCGACTCGGGAACGTGCAGCCGATACTCTCGCGTTTGCCCCTGGTGTTCGAACGTTACGTTGACGCCGGTCTGAGCGGCTAGCAGTCGAAACTGGGCATAGCTGGCAATTCCACCGATCGCCACGACGACCAGGGCAGCTCCGATGATTGCGAAGCGAAGCATGCGTTTCATTTCTTTCTCTAACGGTTATCGACGAGACGTAGGAACTTGGTGTGTCACGTGATTCGACGGGGGCAGAGAATTCTTGGCAACCGAATTTTTAATTCACGAGAACGGAACGCTTGCCCTCGGAGTGCGGAGTTATCCGGGCCGCGTTCCCTGGACGATGGCCTGGAATATGCAAGTCACCGGCCCTTCGGTCCTCGAACCATTGCGCGAATCGGCCGGATCGCGGTCCGGCGGGTCGTGCAGGACAAATCCAAGTTCCGGACGGGCCAAAGGTTCACCAATTTGCATAGCCCCGCCCGCAGGGCTGGGGAAGCCTATTTATTTGCGACGATGCTGTGTTGAACGCTGACTACGCTTCAACGTAGTCAGCGACACAGGATGGCGCCTGAATCGGTTCACCGTCTTCTTGCATGCCGTCGAGATGCATGCGGATCGCTTCACGCATCCGCACTTCGACTTCGGCCCGCGTAGCACCGGTAGCCACACACCCGGGAAGGTCTGGGCAGAACGCCGATAGATTGTTAGGCGTTTGCTCGATGACGATCAGGTACTTGGTCTGCATCGGGTTAATCCTTGAGGCCAGCTTGCCGGAGAATGCTGTTGAGAGTGCCGGGAGCGATGTCGTCCTTGGGGTGTCCGGCGACCGTGACACGTCCCGTCTTGGTTGGATGTTTGAATTGCCGGTGGCTGCCCTTCTGCGCGACCATTACCCAACCATCACCTTCTATTATATGCACGACTTCGCGAACCGTCATCGAACACCTTGGGATCAATTCGCCCAACGGAAGGTTTATGCACGACAACCTTTCGAAAACGCAGGTTGGTATACGAAAGGTTAGAAGCCCCATTGGCAGGATGCAAACGCGGGCGGGCAAAAGGCCCGGTGGGGCTGCGACAATTGGGCTGATGCGGGGCGTTGCGTTCGGCCTGGGCAGCTGGCCGAGTCTGGATAGAATGAAGCGGATGGATGCTGAAAAACGTAGAAAGATTGCCCTTGGCATCGCCTTGCTGGCGCTGCTGATTCTCCCAGGCTGCGGTACCGAGCCGCCCGATTTCCGCATGAATCGGGTCTTCGCGCACAAGATGGAGATCCACGGCGCGGAATTGGACACTGCGATCGACGATACCCAGATCGCGATCACTCAGTTGTTCGGAACGCCGGACGAGCCGCTGATGCCGGCCGTGCTGACCGAGAATCCCGATTTCCAATCGCTGATCCAGCTCGAAAATCTGCAACGGGCCGCCGGAGCGGTTGCCAGCGATCGCGACGGGACCGATCGTGGGCTGTACCGCAAACATTGTTCGCAGTGCCATGGGATCAGCGGCGATGGGAACGGACCGGCCTCCAATCTGTTGAATCCCTATCCTCGCGATTTCCGGATGGGCGTGTTCAAGTTCAAATCGACCCAGTACGGCGCCAAACCGACGGTCGATGATCTGGTTCGGACGCTGCGGCAGGGGATGCCCGGCACGTCGATGCCTTCCTTCCATCTCTATCCCGACGAAGATCTGACCGCGTTGGCTCAATACGTGATCTATTTAACGCTTCGTGGCGAAGTCGAACGGGCGATGTATCGCGACGCGGCCAACGAACTCGGCTACGGCGATCCCGACCAAACGCCGCAGGATCGGCTGCTGGCAATGGAGCTGAAGGAGAGCGATCCGGAAGCCTATCAGGAACAATGGGATGCGATCGAGGATTACGTCGTCGCGGCGGCGAGCCGATGGATCGATGCTCCCGAACAAGTTGTCGCGATCGCCCCGCCGCCTGAAAAGATTCCGGCCTGGCCGTTGGCAGCCGATGCGAGCGCCGACCAGAAAGCGGAGATGACCGCGTCGATCGCTCGCGGCAGAGCGTTGTTTGGCGGCAAAGTCGCCAACTGTGCCATCTGCCATGGAGCCGATGGACGGGGTGACGGTCAGGTTAACGACTACGACGATTGGACCAAAGAGTGGACGATGCGGAACGGGCTGGATCCCAAGGACCCTGAAAAGAAGCAGGTCGTTCGGGAATATTTGGCTCTAGGAGCTCACAAGCCGCGGAACATCTTGCCTCGCGATATGCATGCCGGAGCGTTTCGCGGCGGCGACCAGCCGCAGGACATCTATCGCCGCATCGTGCAGGGGATCGATGGAACGCCGATGCCCGCGATCAATCTGGTCGACCAACCGAGCGGCAGCGGGCTGACGACCGGCGACGTCTGGGATATCGTCCATTATGTGCTTTCGCTTTCGCAAACCGGGCGAGGCGAAGCACTATGAATCGCGAACAGGAACCGATCTTGGACGAACTGAAAAACGAAACACCCGCGACCGACGAAGCGGGTTCGCCGTGGCGATCCCCGTGGGTTCATCGCTGGGCAGTGCTGTTGGTCTGCCTGACCTGGCCGCTGATCTGGGTCGGCGGGCTGGTGACGACTTACGACGCTGGAATGGCGGTCCCCGATTGGCCGGCAACCTACGGATATAATATGTTCCTGTATCCGTGGACCACTTGGTTGTTGGGCCCCTTCGATTTGTTGATCGAACACGGCCACCGCCTGCTGGCGTCGCTGGTCGGCCTGATCACGATCGCGATGTTAGTCGCCGCCGTCTGGTCGCGGCAGCCTCGCTGGATCGTGCGGCTGTGCATCCTCGCTCTAGTCGGCGTGATCTTACAAGGCGCACTCGGCGGCGCTCGCGTCGTGATGGACGCGCGGACTGTGGCGATGATCCACGGCTGCTTTGGCCCCGCCTTTTTTGTCCTCTGCTGGATGATCGCCGGAGTCAGTTCGCGATGGTGGCAAGCGACCGACGCCCCAAGTGTTCCCAGGACGGCAGTCCGCTGGGGGGCGGCGTTGGCGATCAGCAGCTACGTTCAATTAATTCTGGGAGCTCAACTGCGGCACATGCCCGTCGACGCCGGTGACTCGTTTTTCCGGCATATCGTCTTTTCCCACCTTACCGGAGCCGCCCTGGTTGCGGTTTTGTCCGTCATTACCGCCTGGAAGTTGCGTCGCTGCGGCGATTTGACGCTATCCAGAATCGGGTTGGGGCTGATAGGATTGCTGATCTTGCAGTGGTCGTTGGGACTGGGGACGTGGTTTGTAAACTACGGATCGCCGTGGGCCCTGAGTCAATGGCCGTCGCTGGCGCGGTATGTGATCGTAGCCAAAGGATGGACCGAATCGATGATCGTGACAGGGCATATGGCGACGGGATCGTTGATCCTGGCGCTGGCCTGTTGGACTTGGTTGCGAGCATCGCGACGCTGCGAAAACTCCTCATTTGCGAAACCCGCGTTCGATTGAGAACGCTCACAATACAAAGGCTAACTTCATGAGTGGCGATCTTGTCGTATTGGATCGACCGGAACGACTTAGCACCGTCGTGCGACCAACTCGTGTGCCGATCGCATCGGAAGGCAATTCGATCGACGCCGCCGATTCGCCGCATCGCGGACGTCACGGCGGCACCGCCGCAGCGTCGCTCAAGGCGTCGATTCGTGGGCTGTACGATCTGACCAAGCCGCGGATCGTGATGATGATCCTGATCACGACCGGCATGTCGGCGATGTTCTTGGCTGGCACCGATCTTTCGATGTGGATGATGATGCATCTGATGATCGGCACCGCCGCGGTCGCCGGCAGCGCCAGCGTGATGAACCAGTTTATCGAGCGTGAAGCCGACGCGAAGATGATGCGGACGATGAAGCGTCCGTTGCCAAGCGGGCTCGTTTCCCCGGGAGCTGCGTTGATTTTCGGAATCACGATCGGCCTGCTGGGAACCGCTTACTTGGCGATCAACGTCGGCCAGAGCACCGCGTTTGTTGGTGTCGCGACTTGGGTCGGTTATGTAATGCTGTACACTCCGTTGAAACAGAAGACCGCCTGGAACACGACCGTCGGCGCGATCGCCGGCGCGTTGCCGATGATGATGGGCTTCGCAGCCGCTGGCGGCAGCCTGACCGATCCTCGCGGATGGTTGTTGGTCGCCGTGTTGTTCCTGTGGCAATACCCGCACTTCATGGCGATCGCTTGGATGTACCGCGGCCAATACGCCGATGCGGGCTTTAAGATGACGCCGGTTGTCGAACCGACGGGCAAGAGTGCCGGATGGCAAGCGATCGCCGGCGCGTTGGCTTTGCCAGCCGTTTTGATCACGCTGGTCCTTCCCTACAACTACGCTCCGCTGTTTGCGGTCCTCGCCGTGGCAGCCTCGTTCGGGATGATTCGCAGTTCGTTCCGCTTCTGCGGTAGCCCCAACGACGTCACCGCGCGACAACTGTTGATGTCGTCGCTGGTCCAATTGCCCGCCTCGCTGGCCGTTCTTATCGCCGCGCGACTGCTCGGTTAATCCGCCGCCGCTGCCCTATCCCTCCTCCGCTGGTTTCGCCCGCCGCCTCGCTTCGCTGGCGTGGCGGCCGACCGCCGCAGCCCAACGACCTTCCCATCGATCGCCGACTGAAACAGGTCGGAGCCGTGAAAATGACCTCCGCAGATCCCCACCATCCGACAACCCAATACGCTGTCGAAGCTGTCGATGTGCACCATCGCTACGATGACCACGTCGCTTTGGACGGCGTCAACCTGCAGATTCCGCAAGGCAAGATCTTCGCGCTGCTGGGCCCCAACGGCAGCGGGAAAACGACGCTGTTCCGTCTGCTGGCGACGCTGATGCCGCTGCAACGCGGGCAATTGAGCGTCTCGGGGGCGAGCGTCGAATCGGTGATGGAAGTCCGCCGCCGGATCGGGATCGTCTTTCAATCGCCTAGCTTGGACAAGAAGCTGACCGTTCAGGAGAACATCCGCTGCCAAGCCGCGTTGTACGGAATCCATGGCGCCGCACTGCGACAGCGGGAAGAAGAAGTCCTGCAGCGTTTGAGGCTCGCCGACCGCCGCAATGATTATTGCGAAAAGCTTTCCGGCGGCCTGAAGCGACGCGTCGAACTGGCCAAGGGAATGCTGCATCAACCTCAGGTGCTGCTGTTGGATGAACCGAGCACCGGCTTGGACCCAGGGGCTCGATTGGACCTGTGGGAAGCGCTCAAAGAGTTTTCGCAGCAGGGACTGTCGGTCGTGTTGACGACGCATCTGTTGGAAGAAGCCGAAAAAGCGGATCAGATCGCGATCCTGAGCGAAGGCAAAGTGATCGCCGAAGGAGCACCGGATCGCTTGCGATCGCAGATGGGTTCGGGCTTGATCACGATCACCACCGACCAACCCGAAGCGGTTTGCCAAAAGCTGCAACAGCAGATGGGAATCGAAGGGCAAGCGTTACACAATCAAGTTCGCATCCAGAGCGATCAGCCCGGTCCGATGGTGCCTGAGTTGCTGACGACGCTGGGCGACCAAGCGACTTCGATCTCGATCGGCCGGCCGAGTCTAGAAGATGTCTTTATCGCAAAGACCGGTTATCAATTCTGGTCGGGCGAATAACAGAAACTGAATTCATCATGAGTACACTTACCTCGGAATCCTCCGAATCGAAAACCCCAGTCGCATCTGGCGGCTCGCTTGGCGCAGGGGCGTCGCTCGACATCCGCCCCAGCGGAATCGCCGCGGCTTGGATGCTGGCTCGCCGCGAATGGACACGCTTCTTCCGGCAGAAGAACCGCGTCGTATCCGCTGTCGTTCAACCGCTGCTGTTCTGGTTGATGTTTGGCGCCGGAATGCGTGGTTCGTTCTCCTGGACGACCAGCGGACAAGAAGGCTTTTTCGAATACTTCCTCCCCGGCACGATCGGTTTGATCGTACTGTTCACCGCGATCTTCGCCACCATTTCAGTGATCGAAGATCGCCGCGAAGGGTTCATGCAAGGCGTGCTCGTTTCGCCGGTGGGACGCTGGCCGGTGTTGGTCGGCAAAGTTGTCGGTGGTGGCGGAATCGCCTGGGCTCAAGCCGTTATGTTCCTCGGCCTGGTGTTGCTGTTTGGCATGGCCAGCCCCGGGATCAACACGGTCTATGCGCTTGTGCTGTTGGCCGTGATGTCGATCACGTTGTGTTCGGTCGGCATGATCGTCGCCTGGCCGATGACCAGCACGCAAGGCTTTCACGCGGTGATGATGCTGTTCCTGATGCCGATGTGGCTGTTGAGCGGTGCGTTTTTCCCAATCCCCGCGATCAGCGATGCGACGTCGATCGGCCAGTCGATCCTGCACTGGATCATGCGCTGCAATCCGCTCAGCTATTCGATGGTCGAACTCCGTCGGCTGCTCTACCCCGAGGTTGTCTTGGCCGACAACGTCTGGGGCCCGTCGTCGCTGATCACCTGGACGGTCTCGCTGCTGTTCATGATCGGAGCGTTGGTCCTAGCGGGCTGGTTGATGCGAGGCAGCCGTCGCGCCGATCTGGTTTAGAGCGAACTGGCCAGCCCCCTTCCCTTTTGCTGGCGAATCCTTCATCCTGAGCCAGCTGGATAATCTCTGGAAGCGGCTCTGGGCGGCTTCCCCCAACACCCGACGAATCGTAAGAAGCTATGGCCGTTCCACGCGTTTTGATCCTTCGTGCTCCGGGAACTAATTGCGACGAAGAGACCGCGTTTGCGTTTGAAGCTGCCGGTGCGGTCACCGAACGCGTTCATGTGAACCGGTTGATCGAAAATCCCAAACTGGCCGAGGACTTCCAAGTTCTCTGCCTGCCGGGCGGATTCAGCTACGGCGACGACATCGCTGCCGGGCGGATTCTGGCCAGCCAATTGGACCGCCACCTGGGCGATATGGTCCGCCAGTTCTGCGACCAAGACCGCTTGGTCCTTGGCATCTGCAACGGCTTCCAAGTTCTGATGCGACTGGGCGTGTTGACCTCGGGCGTCCGCGAGACCCAGCCGGCGACGCTGACCTGGAACGATCACGGCCGTTTCGAAGACCGCTGGGTTCACTTGTCTGTCGACGAGACGCCATGCGTCTTCTTGAAGGGGATCGACAAGATGTATTTGCCGATCGCACATGCCGAGGGCAAGTTCGTGACCGCCGACGCCGAGGCGTTAAAAGCGTTCCGCGACGCGGGACGGTTGGCGCTGCGATACACAACCGCCGATGCGGGACAAACCAGCGACGAAGTCCTGCCGTTCCCATCGAACCCCAACGGGTCCGAAGCGAACGTGGCCGGAATCTGCGACGCGACCGGCCGTTTGTTTGGCCTGATGCCTCACCCCGAACGACACATCGATCCAACGCATCACCCACAATGGACCCGCCGCACCGAGCAGCCGCAGTGGGGCGAAGGGTTTGCCATCTTCAAAAACGCAGTCGATTACTTTGGTGAATAATAACGAGCCTTCGTTTGTCGGACGATTGAAGAAAATCGCAGGACCTGTCTTCGGGCTGATCCTGTTCTCCGTTGCCGCTTCGTTTCTGTACAAGAAGACGCAAGAGATCACCTGGGACGAATTCGCCGCGGGCGTCGCCAACATTCCTCTGGCGTATCATCTGCTGGCCTGCCTGTTGGTCGCACTCAACTATTTTGTCCTGACCGGCAACGACGTGTTGGCGGTTCAGTTTGTTGGGGCGGGCAGTTCGGGGGCCGAAGAGGGCCGCCCTAGGCTGAGCTATCGCAAAGTCGGCTTGGTCTCGTTCCTCGCCTACGCCTTCAGCAACAACATAGGCGCCGTGGCAGCCGGGATTCCGATCCGCGTTCGGTTCTATAGCGGTTGGGGACTGGGGACCGCTCAAATCGTGGCCCTGCTGGCCTTCACGAGCCTCTCGTTTTGGGTCGGTGTCTGCATGGTCGGCGGCGTGGTGCTGTCGATTGCGGAAATTCCGATGCCACCGAAGATCGATCTGCCGGTCAGTTCGCGGATCCTCGGTTTTACGCTGCTGGCGGCGATTGCTCTCTACGCGGCGCTCTGCACTTGGTGGCGTCGTCCGTTGCCGCTGGCGGGACTGAAGCTGTTGCCCCCTGGACCGGCATTGATGCGGAAGCAGATCGTTGTCGCTTCGATGGACCTGATTCTGGTGGCGACGACGCTGTACGTTTTGTTGCCGAGCGGGATTTCAGCCAGTTACCTGCAAGTGGTCGGCGTCTATCTGCTGGCACTCGCCGCCGCGATGCTGACTCAGGTCCCCGGCGGACTGGGCGTCTTGGAAGCGATCCTGCTGACGCTGTTGGCCAGCAGTGATGAAGCGGTCATCTTAGGCGCGCTGCTGATCTTCCGAATCTATTATTACGTCGTGCCACTGTTGGTCGCGTCCGTGGTGTTGGCGACCGTGGAGGTGCGATCGACGCGTGCCGCTCGCAAGCTATTGAGCGGCTGAGTCTTCTTCGTCGTCGGTGCTGGGCGCGGCGTCGAGGCTGGCTAGCGGAGCGGCTAGGCGGACTCGCAGGCTGACGATGCGGGGACCTTCGACGCGCAGGATCTCGATCTTCGCTCCGTCGATCTGAATCACGTCTCCCTGCTCGGCGACTCTTCCCAGTTGTTGCATCACAAATCCGCCCAGCGAGTCGGAATCGTGCGACTGCAGCGTCAGCCCCATCATTTTGTTGATGTCATCCAGCGGCGTCTGCCCGAGGACGCGGAAGGTTTGATCGTCTTCGCGAACGATGTCGCGGACCTGTTCGTCGAACTCGTCCTCCAGTTCGCCCACCAACTCTTCGAGCACATCTTCCAGCGTGACGACGCCGACGACGGTACCGTGTTCATCGACGACAAAAGCCAACAGCGATTGCGACGACTTAAAATGCTGCAGCAGCGTTTTGATCGGGATCGTTTCGGGAACGAAGTTTGGCGGCTGAAGCAGGGCGGCGCGGTCCAGCGGTTGCGAAAGATCGAGCCCCACCAGGTGCTGGATGTGCAGCACGCCAACGGCTTTCTCGAGCGATTGCTCGACGACCGGATAGCGACTGAAGCGGTATTTGCGGATCGTCGTGATCCAGTCTTCGATCGGCGCGTCCATCGACAGCGTGACCACATCGGTTCGCGGGGTCATGATTTGATGGGCCGATTGATCGTCGAACTCCAACACCGCGTTGATCAATTGGGCTTCGCTGCGAGTCAATTCGCCATGCACGTGCGATTGAGCGACAAGGTTCCGCAGCTCCTCTTCGGTGTGCGGCGTGCCGTGCTCGTCGACAGCATCGACACCGATCGATCGCAACAGCAGCGACGTGATCCAGTTCAGGGCGACCAGCAACGGATAGGCGACGTAATAGAAACCGGCCAGCGGCAGAGCGCACCAAACGGCCATCGGTTCGGGTTTGCGGATCGCAAAGATCTTGGGTGCCTGTTCTCCGATGACCAGGTGCAGTGCCGTGATCGTGGTGAAGGCGAAGACCAGGGAAACGACATGCAGCACGTCGGGGTTGGAGATCCCGATCCAGGCGAAGACCGGTTCGATCAGATGATGGAACGCCGGTTCGCCGACCCAACCCAAGGCGAGCGAGGCGAGCGTGATTCCAAGTTGGCAAGCCGATAGCGACGCATCCAACCGCCTGGCGAGCCAGCTGGCAACTTTGGCAAACAGATTGCCGCCGAGTGCCATCTGTTCCAGCCGGCTAGGCCGAGCCTTGACGAGAGCGAACTCCGCCGCAACAAAAAAGCCGTTGATCACCACCAGCAGCAGGGCGATTCCAAAGTTGATCCAATTTTCCATAGTATCGATAGCGGCCGGTGTTAAGATCCCAACAAACGAAACAATTCAAGCGAACTTGCGATCCCAGCAAGCGACACCAATGATAGACGCTATTGCAGCATGTGCCGAGGATAGCGATAGGTTCTGTTTTTCTGGTCGCCCCAAGATGCCGGCTCGGCGGTACTTGGGGAGGCATGGCGACGGACAATAAATCTTGTGGAAACGAACCGATCCGATAACAAATCGACGACGGAACCTGCCGATGACACGGCCGCGAAAAATCGTGAAACCGATGCCATCGAGGAGGCGTATCGCACGCACAGCCGCGCGGTGTTCGCCACGCTGGTCCGGTTGATCGGCGATTTTGATCTCGCCGAAGAAGCATTGCACGAAGCGTTTATCGCGGCGCTCGAAAAGTGGCAGCAACAGGGAATCCCGGCCGATCCGCGATCGTGGCTGGTGTCGTCTGGACGGTTTAAAGCGATCGATGTGATTCGCCGCCGCGCTCGATTCCATCGCGCGGCCGACGAACTGGCCCAACGCATCGAAGAGATCGCCGCGGCCAACGCAAGTGTCAGCGAGCGGGAGATCCAAGACGATCGCTTGCGGCTGATCTTCACTTGCTGCCACCCGGCGATCGATCCCAAGGTCCAGGTACCGCTGACGTTGCGGGAGGTCTGCGGGCTGACGACCGAAGAGATCGCAAGCGCCTTCCTCGCCTCGCCGTCGACGATGGCTCAACGGATTGTTCGCGGCAAAGCAAAGATTCGCGACGCCAAGATCCCGTTTGTCGTCCCCTCGCTGACCGAATTGCCCGAGCGACTCGACGCGGTGCTGTCGGTCGTCTATCTGGTCTTCAACGAAGGCTATTCGGCGTCGACTGGGGAGAGCCTCACGCGCCCCGATCTTTCGCAAGAGGCGATCCGACTGAGTCGGTTGATCGTGGAGTTGTTGCCCGATCCCGAGGCGATGGGGCTGCTGGCAATGATGCTGCTGCACGAATCGCGGCGGCAAGCTCGACTGACGCCCGACGGCGACTTGGTGCTGTTGGAAGATCAGGATCGCAGTTTATGGGATCGCGATTTGATCGACGAAGGAAAGCTGTGGGTGCAGCGTTCGTTGGAATCTCGCCGCGTGGGCGGTTACGCGATTCAAGCGGCGATCTCGGCGGTTCACGCCGACGCGGTGACTGCCGATGCCACCGATTGGCCTCAGATCGTCGCCCTGTATGGCGTTCTGATGCAAGCGACGCCATCGCCCGTGATCGAACTGAATCGAGCCGTTGCGGTGGCGATGGCCGATGGTCCCGCGGCGGGGCTGGAGATCATCGATGCGATCTTGCAGCGTGGCGAATTGCAGGGATATCGGCTGGCTCACGCCGCCCGCGGCGAACTGCTCCGCCGCCAGGGACAGATCGATGCGGCGCGAGCCGCATTCCGGCGGGCTCTCGAACTGGCGACCCAAGAACCCGAGCGGCGGTTCTTAACGCGAAAGCTCGACGCGCTCGATCAGGTCGAGTAGTCGGAGTTGAAGGTCACGTAGTCGGTCGTCAGGTCGCTGGTCCAGAAGACCGAAGTTCCCGGCCCGTCGCCGACGGTCACTTCCAGAACCACCGTCTTATCGGCCGCCATGCTTTCGCTGATCGCTTTTTCATCGAAGTCGATCGGCTGGCCTTTGTCGAAAACCATCGAACCGTTGATCTTCAGCTGGCACAGTTCGGGGCGAACCAAGACGCCCGCATATCCCGCGGCCGACATGATCCGTCCCCAATTGGGATCGTTCCCAGTCACCGCCGTTTTGACCAGCGGGCTGTCGGCGATCGATTTGGCGATCTGCTTGGCATCGGCATCGCAATCGGCACCACCGACACGGATCTCGATCACATGATGCGCCCCTTCGCCGTCGGCGGGGATCTGTTTGGCCAACTCGATACAGAAATCGGTCAGCACTTCGGTGAAGCGAGCCAAATGTTCTTCGGCCAGCGGCGTCGCCGACGCGGTGCCACTACACAACAGGTTGACCGTGTCGTTGGTGCTCGTGTGCCCATCGACGCTGATGCTGTTAAAGCTTGCATCGGCGGCGACACGCAGCGCCCGTTGCGCGTCGATCTTGCTAAGGTTCGCATCGCACAAAACCAGCCCCAGCATCGTCGCCATGTTCGGGCCGATCATGCCGGCTCCCTTGGCCATCGCGGCAAAGGTGATCTTCTGGTCGCCGATCTGTTCGCAGCGGAAGGCCAGCTTGCGACCTTGGTCGGTCGTTAGGATGCCATCGGCGGCGGCGAGGAAATTGTCGGAAGAATCGTTCAACTGCTCGGCAGCCGACTGGATCCCCTGCTCGATGCGATCCATCGGCAGCTTGTGTCCGATGATCCCGGTGCTCATCACCAGCACGCTGCTGGGATCGAGCTCGCACGCCTTGGCGACAAGGTTCGTCATCGCCAACGCGTCGCGGTCACCTTGCTGGCCGGTACAAGCGTTGGCGTTGCCGCTGTTGATCACGACGGCGCGAACTGCCGACGAAGGGGTGCGGCTGCGGCTGAGCACGACTGGGGCAGCGACGATCTTGTTTTGGGTGTAGACGCCCGCGGCGACGAGGTCGCGGTCACCGACAACCAGCGTCAGGTCCTTGCGGTCGGCTTTGGCTTTGATGCCGCAACGCACGCCGGCAAATCGAAATCCTTGAGGAAGCTGCATCGTTCCCTTTCATGGTCTGGCGAAAAAAAGTTGGGCGGCACAAAATAAATTATCGTATTGGGCGGATGCCGGGCGTTGATTTTATGCAGACGGAGGTTTGTTGAGTAGGCCGGTCGCCGTTGTTATCGGGACGACGCACGATCGGTTACAGCCTACACTACACGCTTCGATCGCCTCTCCGCTGCTCCCTCTCGCTCTCCGAATCCAAGCCTATGTCGATTGTTGAAACGCGCGCGTTGACGAAACGTTTTGGGGACTTTGTTGCCTTGGACCACTGCTCGTTGACTGTCCAACCGGGTGACGTGTTTGGGTTGCTGGGGCCCAATGGAGCGGGGAAGACGACGCTGCTGCGAACCCTGCTCGGTTTCCTGCGACCGACTTCGGGAACCGCGTCGATCTGCGGTCACGATGTGTTCACCGAAAGCCTGGCGGTTCGCCAAAACGTCGCCTACCTGCCGGGCGACGCACGATTGCCGCGGCATATGCGAGGCCGCAGCGTGCTGCGATTCTTCAGCGATCTGCATCCGTTGGGTTCCACCGAGCGCAGCTTGGCGCTTGCCGACCGCTTCGAATTGGACCTGCAACGCCGCGTTGGATTTATGTCGACAGGAATGCGACAGAAGTTGGCGCTCTGCGTCGTGCTGGCGACTCAATCGCCGATCGTGATCCTCGACGAACCGACAGCCAACCTGGACCCTTCGGTTCGCAAGGCGGTGTTAGAACAAGTCGAACAGATCCGCGACGCCGGCCGCACGGTGATCCTTTCATCGCATGTGCTCTCGGAAATCGAACAGGTCTGCAACCGAGTCGTCTTCTTGCGACGAGGCCAATTGGTGTTGGAGCAATCGATCGCGGCGCTCAAGGATCAGCACCGGATCGTGATCTGGATCGACGAAGACCTGTTCGACATCCCCGAGTCGCTGCAGCAGCGCGTGACGCAAACATCTCGCGACGGAGACCGGATCGTGCTGGAGACCGATGGCGATCTGGTCCCCTTGCTCAGCTGGTTGGCGACGCTCGCCCCGCGCGAACTGCGGTTGGAACCGTTGGGAATCGAAGCGATCTACGACCGCGTGCATCATGCCGAAACCGAGGCGGTTGGCACAATGAACGACGCGGCGCAGGAGGTGGCATGATGACACGTGTATTGATTCGAAAGTTTATCGGTGAAGCGATCCTATTGTGGGCGGCTTGCGCTCTGGCGTTGGTCGCGTTCAATGTCTTGCGAGTTTGGTTGGTTAGCCAAATGGAGATGGAACGCTTCAAGGCGATCATCGAACAGTTCCGCGACTACGAACGATTTTCGCCGATTCCGTTCGATCAACTGTTCAGCTACGTCGGCCGGATCGGGATGACGTTTGACGAACCGATCGTGATCTTATGTGTTGTCGTCTGGGTGATCGCTCGCGGGTCCGACGTGGTCAGCGGCGAACTGGGACGCGGCACGCTGGAGATGCTGCTGGCCCAACCGGTCACGCGAACTCAAGTGATGCGGGCGCATGGGATCGTCGCCGTGACCGGCTTGGCGGGGCTGACGCTGTGCGTTTGGCTGGGGATATGGATTGGGATCATGTGTTTCACTGTCAAACAGACTCCGCCGACGCCAACGTTCTACATCCCGCTGATCGGATTGCATCTACCGATCCTGACAGGCCCGATCGAACCGATCGACACGCCGATGCGCGAACTCGTGTCGGCACAGGTGTTTGGTGTCGGCGTTTTGAATCTGTTTGCGTTTGGATTTGCACTGCTGGGAATCAGCACTTGGATCAGCAGCATCGATCGTTATCGCTGGCGAGCGGTCGGCGTGACGATCGGCTTTTATGTGGTCAATGTGATCCTGATGATCGCCTCGCAAGCGACCGAGCGACTCGACTGGCTGAAATATTTCACTTATTTCACCGCCTACATGCCGCAGGAGATTATCCAGCACCAGATGAATCTCGAGACGGGATCGCCGTGGCAGATCCTGATCTCCGACGCCACAGGAGCGCGGCAACCGGGCCCATTTGCGGCGACTTTGTTCCTATTACTGATTGGCGTCGCCGGCTACTCGCTAGCATTTCGTCGATTTAATCGCCGCGATCTCCCCGCACCGGTCTAGCCTGCGGTCAACCCATCAGCGAAAATGCAGGCACCACACGAGTAATGCCATTTTGTTTAGCGTTGCTCGCATTGCCCGAATTCGATAACTTTATGCATTGTTACTAAGTTCCCTAACACTCTGCGTCGCGAGATTCCTCCATGCTTCGTTCCCTAATCACGCTAACACTCGTCATGTGCGGCGTTTTGCAGTTGTCGGCAGACGATGCAAACAAATCGCTTCGCGTGAAGACAGCAAGCACCACATCGCTCGCCGCAGCGAGCAACGCATTCCCTGAAGGCTTGATCGCCAACCTGGACCGCGACGGTCGCATCCAGGTTCAACTGCTGGATCTGACCGCTGGCAAAGCTGGCGCGGCGGGCAACCTTGCGGTTACGCTGGTAGGCGTCGACGGCGGCGTTGGTCATGCAGTTGCCGGAGCCAACGGAATCGCTTCGCTGCAAGCTCCTGGTGCTGGCTGGTATTCGTTGGTTGTTGCCGACGCCGACCAACAAAAGCATGGCGTGTTGTTCATCTACGCAAACGCCACCGGCGAAGCGAAGACAGCACCACTTGCTTTCCCAATCGTCTCGGTTGGCGAGGGAGCAGTGCTGCAGAACATCCGCGGTTACCTGGGTGACGTTTCGGGACCGTTTGCACCGCTGGCTGGCATCAACGCCTACCAAATCGCAAGCGGCGATTTCTACCGCGTCCAACTCGCCTCCAACGGAACCTTGAACGGACAGGTTATCGCTCCCCTGCGTGCTGATGGCCAAAGCATCGGTTCGCTGGAATCAACCAACATCACGATCATCCAAAATGGCGCAGCGCTTAAGCGTACGACCGTCAACTCTTCGGGAAGCTTCTCGGTCGCGGGACTGAAACCAGGTGCCTACGGCGTAATCGCTGCCGGACAACTCGGCTACACCGCGTTTTCGATCGAAGCCCTTGCGACTCCAACCGTTCAACCGGTCAGCACACGAGCCAACCTGCAAGGTGGCGGCCTGATCTGCTGCTTGGTTCCCGCTTCGATGATGGGCCCAACGATGGAAGCCGTTAGCGAATCGTTCGGAGAGAGCGGCGGATTTGCAAACGCAGGTCCTGGAGCTCCAGGCCCAGCGGCTGGTGGCGGTGGAATGACCGGCGGCGGTGGTGGTGGAGGTGGCGGTGGCGACATCGCAGCTCTGGCTGCTCTTGGAGCGGCCGCAGCCGTCTTGGCAGCCAACGACGATGACGACGACAACTTCGTCGCCAGCCCCGCAGCTCCCTAGTCGAGCCAAAGTGTCCCTCGCGGGGAACATTAAATTTAAGTGAAAATACGAACAGGCCTTCGATTATCGAAGGCCTGTTTTTTTATGCAGCCACCTTCGCTCCGACGCCCCAGCTGGACCGCAGCTGGGTCGCGGTAGCAATACAATCGATGCCCCTTGGCATCAAACCGGGGCTAGCGATGCCAAGAACTTGGAGCGCGGGCGAATGCTGCAGCCCAGCCCCGATGGCAACCTTCTTAAGAGAACCGCAAGGACTGCGGATTGAGAAGCACTCGGATCGCGGAACGATGATCCGCCAAGGTTCGCATGCCGCAACGCCCCACAGGCGCCCGGCACTGCACACCGCAGTGCTGCTGCGATGGCTTATCGATCGCGTGAGGGTTTAGAAGTCGATCGTAGAGTCGCTCGCTTGGCGACGATGCTGCTCGCGCAACTGTTCCATCGTTGCGATGATCGCTTCGGATTGGAAGTGAACAGCTTCGCGCGACTTACCACTCTGCTGAGCCTGTTTCGCCTTGAACTCCAACGCGTTGATCTCGCTCCAATCGACAGTCCACTTCTTTTCGTTCGACGCGTCGCGGAGAGCGTTAACGGTGCCGATCAAGTTCTTGATCAATGCACGACTGTCGGAGCAATCGTAGCGGCGATAGGGACTTGTGGTACTGCGCGGCGTGTTGGATGTCGTCGAGGCGAGCGGCGTCGACTTGCCGCCAACAATGATCGCCACACCAGCGGCGACCAAACTGACGGCTCCCGCCACCGCGGCGGCGACATGGCTGCCGAGCAACAGGAACACGATCGCGGCCAACAGACACGTTCCGGCAACCATCGCAAACGGCATCGACACCTGCGGCGGATTCCGCGGCAGATGTTGGCCAGCCACCGAAGCCGCTCCGCCAACGTCCGCATCGTCGACGCGAACGACAACGATCGTGATGTTGTCGGGACCGCCACGAAGATTGGCCAGATCGACCATCACGCGACAGGCATCTTTGGGCGGCAAGCAGTCCAACAGAACGCCGATCTCGACGTCGTCGACCTGCCCGGTCAACCCATCGCTGCAAAGCAGAAAGGTATCCCCGGACTGCAGCGGCCAAGGGCCTTCGACATCGACCATCACTTGTGCGTTGGGGCCCAATGAACGCGTGATCACGTTCTTCGGGATGTTGCGGCTGAGCTTCTTATCGATCGGCCCTGCGGCCTCCATCTCCCAGACCAAACTGTGGTCGAAGGTCAACTGCTCGAGCGACTGGTTGCGAAGTCTATAGACGCGGCTATCACCGACATGCCCCACCCAAGCCCCCTCGGGAGCAAGCACCAGCGAACTGCCGGTCGTTCCCATGTTGTGGAACTCGGGATTCTTCTGGCCTCGCTGATAGATCTCTTGATTGGCTTCTTGGATCGCTTTGCGAAGCGCTTCGGCGACCGGAGCGTCAGAAGGGCGGAAGTAGTGGTGCGGGATCTGTTCGACAGCTAATTTGCTAGCCAATTCCCCAGCCGCGTGAGCTCCCATGCCGTCGGCGACGACAAAGAGATGACCGCGACGCTGCCATCGGTCGGAGGAATCCGAAATCTGGACAACTGCAGAATCCTGGTTGTTCGCGCGACGCATGCCTACGTCGGACAAGATTGCGTGTTCGATGGGATCAGCCCTGTTTTCGGTGGGTTTCGATTGCTAGCCCCGCGTCGCGGACGAGATCTATTGTATTTAGTTCAGCGGTTCAGACCTACCCGGCAATCGGTCTGGCGACCAAGGCGGTCTTGTCATTACACTGCCACCGATTTCTGCGGAAACGGCGACGCAGGCAGTAATATGATAAGGCAAGCAATGAACGGTCTGGGGCCTCGATATTATCTTTCGATCAACCTTTTGGTGCTAGGCATCGTCCTGGCTTGCTCGGGGTGCGTCCGCCGCCGGCTGATGGTCCGCACCGACCCTCCGGGTGCGCTTGTATCGGTCGACAACCAAGTGATCGGAAATTCGCCCGCCGCGAGTCCGTTTGTCTATTACGGAACGCGCGAGATCCGCGTCGAACGCGATGGTTACGAAACGCAGACGCTGCGACATAAGATCAACGCTCCCTGGTACCAGTTGCCCGGAATCGATTTCATCGCCGAAACCCTCTGGCCGTTTGAGATCCGCGACGAACGAGTGATCGACACCAAACTGGTCCCGCGAGTCAGCGAGCCAGCCGATGTGATCGCCGGCCGAGCCGACCAATTGCGCGAACAATCGCGAACCGGTGTCGCGACACCGCTGCCGCCAACCGCGATGCCACCAACTGCCGTCCCGTTGCCGCCAAACTCCCAAACGCTTCCCTTCGGTGGCGTGCCGGCTCAAGTCTCGCAATAGCCGTTACGTTTTGTCGTTGTCGCCAAACGACCGCGTCTTGATTTCCGGCGGCTCGCTGCCGATCACCTGCCGCCATAACGCGGCTGCGTATTGCAGCGTCCGATGCTTGCCGTAGATCCCCTTGCCAACCGTGATCGGCTTGCGATTGCGCGCCTGAAAATAGACCTCGTGATACGTCTTCTCATTCACCCGGGTCGTCTGCCGGATCGACAAGCGATCGAAGTCATCCAAGGGGATGTTCTTCCAGCGAGCCAGCGGAATCATGCCGCTGCGAATCCGTACCATCCCCGATGCTGTCTCGATCCGGCATCGCCACAGCATCGTGTGGATGAAGCCGAGTGTCAGCGGGAATCCGATCAAACCCAAGATAACTCCGATGAACCACGGCCCCTCGTATCGGAAGACCAGGAAGGCGGCGAGGTCGAACCCGCCAGCAAAGACCAACAGTGTCAGGATCCCCGAAAGCGTCTTCTGTCCCGTGATCCACCATCGCTTTCGGACTCCACCATCGACCGCGCGAACCCCCAATTCCAACAGGATGTCGTCGGGCTGATCGGGTCCACTGAAATCGGCGACAAGACTCTCCGGACGCTTCAAATCTTCACTACTATCGACTGTCCTATAGACCGGCACCTCGCACGTGATGTCCAGCGGCGAACCGACCGCCAACCCTTTCGCCGTTAAGATCCAATCGACTTTTTCGTCCTCCAACGGCGCCGAATCGGGAAGGTCGAAGGGAGCCACGAAATCGAATGGCACCGCCGATTCATTGGCATCGGATTGCTTCAGGTCGATGAGGATCGTTTGCTCGTCCTGCCAGCAAGTTTCCGTGATAGCGATCGACCGTGTCTCGCTGGAATCTCGCGTCGCGCGATCGCAGCGGAGCGTAACGCGCACGCCGGCCGGCATGTTCAACTTCCGCGAACTGTGGATGATCCCGGTCACCGGACCGCCGATCACTCCCGGCACGGTCGCCAGCTGAATGCGGGTGACGCCTCGTCTGATCTGATGCCAGACCGCCGTGAACACTTTGACCGCCGTGATCGCAATCGCAAACGGGCCGATCAGCCCCAGGTAGGCCCACCGACTTTCACGCTGGAATTCTTGAGGCAGCAGCAGAATGGTCGGCAGCGCCAGGATGCTCAGCAGCACCAGGCAGGGCAATAAATATCGCAATCGCTTCAGCGGCGCGAGCCGGATCTCCCCCGCTTCCCAATCGCTGCGCACGCGCCACATCTGGCCGGAAGCTTGCGCCATCTGCAACCGCTTCTCCTGCCATCCCGGATTGCGATCGAGCGTCAGCATCGCGATCCCGGCGCCACCAAAGGCGAGCCCAAAGACCGACACTAGCAGCATCAGCGAAAATCGCGCCCCGCGTTCCAAGACTGCGTTTTCCGGCGCCGCGGGATCGACGAAACAGGGATACGGCGTCTTGTCGCTGGCGTGTTTCTTCAACCGCCGGACCATCGCGCGGTGCCAGTTGCGATCGCCATCGGAAGTGAAGGGGCTGAAACTGACCCGATCGCTGTGATACGTTTTTCCCTCAAAATCGTAACGATAGCGAGTCTCGACGCTGTAGGTCGTGCTGTCGCCGCCGCGGTGCGTCTTCACGCTGGCACTGAGAATCGTCGCGGGAACCTCCACCCACGACTGCGCTTGACAGGCCCGGTAGGTGCTCCAGTACAGGAACCCCGTCGCAGCCACCCCAACCAGCACAAACGGCATCGCAAAGCCGACCATACAGCCGCGAGGTAAACTGTTGTATGATTGACCAGCCATGATTTCCTTCCTCTTGTGTCGCGAGATCTACGCAGCCAGCGGGCACTGTCGCGCGAGCCCCTCCCGCTGCTTGCGGCAGTTTAATGAAACAATACGCCGCTTTACCCCCTTTGTCGTGCGAGAAATCGGCGACGTCCAATATCCCACCTCGACGAGAACTCACCAATGAAACCTTGGATCCCTCTGTTCCTGATCGCCCTTTCAGCCAACTCGCTGGCAGCTGAGGAGCGTCAGCCGCCAGCAAGCATCGCCCGCTACTTTACTCCGCCGACGCAGTGGCAGAACGATCTGGGCAGCTTCCGGTCGCCGCTAGAGTTTAACGACGGCACGCTGGTTGAAAACCAAACCGACTGGAAACGCCGCCGCGCGGAGATCTACCAGCAATGGCAAGACTTGATGGGGCAGTGGCCGGCGTTAATCGAAGACCAAGACCTCGAAGTCCTCGGTTCGGAACGGAGAGAGAATTTTGTGCAGCACAAGGTCCGCTTCCGCTGGTTGCCCGAAGAGTCGACCGAAGGCTACTTGCTGATTCCCGATGGCGAGGGAGAGCGGCCCGCGGTGATCACTGTCTTTTACGAACCCGAGACCGCGATCGGGAAGGGGAGGGAAGGCCGGGACTTTGCGCTACAGCTGGCGCGGCGAGGTTTCGTTGTCCTATCGATCGGAACAACCGACGCCACCGCGGCGAAGACATACGGCTTATATTACCCCAGTTTGGACGATGCGCAAGTCCAGCCGCTGTCGATGCTCGGCTACGCGGCGGCCAATGCGTGGCACGCGCTAGCGCGACGCCCCGAAGTCGACTCCGACCGGATCGGGATCGTCGGCCATTCGTTTGGCGGCAAGTGGGCGATGTTTGCGTCGTGCCTGTTCGATCGCTTCGCCTGTGCAGCCTGGTCCGATCCGGGGATCGTTTTCGATAACGCCCGGAACAGCGTGAACTACTGGGAACCGTGGTACCTCGGCTACCATCCGCGCCCCTGGCGGAAACGGGGACTGATCACCGACAGCAATCCCGCCTACGGCCTGTACCCGAAATTGATGCAGCAGGGACGCGACCTGCATGAACTGCACGCCTTGATGGCGCCGCGACCGTTCCTGGTTTCGGGCGGTTCAGAAGATCCACCCCAGCGATGGCAGGCGCTCAACCACACGATCGCCGTCAATCGTTTGTTGGGTTACGAGAACCGCGTGGCGATGACCAACCGCCCCGAGCATTCGCCCAACGCCGAATCGAACGCAGTGATCTACACGTTCTTCGAACACTTCCTCATGAACAAGTGAGCGATGCGAAATCGGCTAAAGCGGCCGACGCTACCACTTGAGATTCCACTGCTCGGCGGGCTGGTCGAGATCGAACCAGCCGCCGAAGTTTGAATCCTGATCGACGCGATTGGCTTCATCGATTTCGGCGGCCTGCATCCGGACCACGATCAGACCAACGTCATCGCTGGTCTGAATGTTCCATTGCTTCAGCACATTGGCCCCTTCGCCACCAAACTCATCGACCGCCAGTTCCAACAGGATCCGGCACAACCCCTCTCCGGAAACCTTGCCCGACTGCTGAGCCGCGGCGTCGCGGAGCGCATGCTTGATCGCGTGGTGAACAAAATGAACCGCGTCGATCGGATGCTTCCGCTCCGAATCGGGCGTTGGGGAATTTGGCGATGAGGAGATTGGTTCGGACATAGTGCTTGGGATGCGGGATACCTATCGGACGACGCGACCGCTGGCGCTTCCCTTGGCCAACGCGTCGATTTCCTCGCGGCTGGAAAAGTTCAAATCGCCGATGATCGAATGCGCCAAACAGGAAGCGGCGACTGCAAATTGTAACGCCGCTTGCGGAGTTGGGTAATCGTCGTTCAGCAGACCGAAGATCAGCCCAGCCGCAAACGAATCGCCGCCACCGACGCGGTCGACGATATTGCGGATCGAATAGGGTTCGTATTCTCCGTCGGACCGCGGCGCAAAGCTGGCCGATTCGGCAGCCGCATCGTACAGCATCGCGCCCCAGTTGTTGTGCGACGCCGAGATGCTCTCGCGCAATGTCGTTGCGACATAGCGAAGGTTGGGGAACTCTTGGACCACGCGACGGGCGACTTCGGGATAACGCTCGGCGCTCAATTTCCCAGAAGCCACGTCGGTCTCGGCGGCGCGGATCTGAAGCACGTCGCCACAGTCCTCCTCGTTGGCGATCAAGACGTCGACCAGCGGCAGCAGTTGTCGCATCGTCCGACCAGCCAGTTCGTGCGGCGAAGCGGACGAATCCCAGCGCCACAACTTGCCTCGGAAATTCAAGTCGCACGAGACGGTCAGCCCTCGCTGCTTGGCAGCCTTGGCCGCATGCAGAGTCGCTTCGGCGGCGACTTGCGAAACCGCAGGAGTGATCCCGGTGACATGAAACCAGTCGGCGCCGGCGAAGATTTTGTCCCAGTCGTACGCATCGGCGGGCGTTTGCCCGATCGTCGATCCGTCGCGATCGTAGATCACGCGGCTTGGACGTTGGTTAGCGCCGGTTTCCAGAAAGTAGAGGCCCAGCCGCCCGATGTCGCTGCGAAGGATCGACGACGTGTCGATCCCGATCGATCGCAACGAATTGACGCAGGCGTCGGCGATCGGATTATTCGGCAGCGCGGTGACAAAGTGGGCATCGAGCCCCAGGATCGACAGCGACGCGGCAACGTTCGCTTCGGCACCGGCAAAGGTGACATCCAGAGATCCCGGCATCGCTTGCGGCAGCCGCAGGAATCCCGGAGGGGCCAACCGGCCCATGATTTCACCAAACGTTACGACCTTGCTCATGCGATTTCCTTGTTTTGGGTAGCGGCGACGATGCGGCTCGCTTCGGTTGCGTTTTGGGTGATCTCGGCCCAGGCCTGCTGTTGAATCAATTTTCGCGGAGCGATCCACGATCCGCCGATCGCCGGAACCAACGGGCTACCTAAATAAGAAGCCATGTTGCCAGCATCCAATCCGCCCAGCGGAATGAACCGAAGGCCTAGGTGGGCATAGGGAGCGGCCATGCTTTTCAGATAGCTCATCCCGCCGCTCGGTTCGGCGGGGAAGAATTTCAGCTCGCGACACCCCAGTTCGACAGCCAGCTCGATATCCGAGGGCGTCACGATTCCGGGAGCAAACGGGAGGCCGCGACTTTGGCAGCGCTCGACCACTCGGCGGTTCAGACCGGGAGCCACGGCAAAGGCGGCTCCGGCATCGACCACCTCGTCGACCTGCTCGGGGGTCAACACGGTTCCGGCACCGACCAGGACTTCGGGGACCTCGGCGGCAATCGCTCGGATCGCCTCGATCGCGGCGGGGGTGCGGAGCGTCAGTTCGATTGCCTGGATGCCTCCAGCCAGGAGAGCCTGGGCCAGAGGAACGGCATCTTGCGGATTGTCGATCACGATCACCGCGACGACGCCGCAGGATTGGATCCGCTGCAACATCTCATCGGGAAATTGAGACTTCATAATAGGTGGAGGTGGGCTCGGCTGGAGAGTGTATGTGGGGGCGGCAGTTCTGCCGACCGCCGGATCGGAACTGCGGCACCAAACGCAACGCCAGGCAGGACCTGCAGCAGCGATGGCGCACCACAGATTAACCAGCCGACCGACCGAAGGGAAGCCGCACGACAGACCACAACAAGGGATCTCCCTCAGCAAGGGCAGGCCACCAACCTGCCCTTAAGGCGTTTTCGCCCAAGCCAAACGAAACCACTCTTAACCAAAGTGGGGGCGTTGTGGTGGCTGCTGATAAGAGTTCGGTTGCGGCGAGCGAAGCGGCTGCGAACTGTAAGGAGTTTGGCTGCCGTAAGGAGCGTGATTGCCGTAAGGAGTCTGGCTGCCATAGGGCTGTTGCGCCGGTTGCTGAGTCGCAACTTCCTCTTCCTTCTTCTTGCGAGGTCCCTGTGGACCGGGGCGGCGACCGCGGCGTCCACCACGCTCTTCGGGAACCATCTTTTCGTCGATCGTCTGCAGCAGCTTACTGATACACAGCTTGTTGATGCTCAGCTCCAACTCCTCGGCTTGGACCCGCAGGAACTCGTGCAAGCTTTTTGGCAAACGGACGGTAATCATCCGTTGCGGTTCCAGGGTATCTCCCTTGCCGGTGTCCTGGCTGCGGAGTGCGGTCAGCATTTCTTGGATCTGGCCATGCTCGTGCGACTCTTCGAAATATCGCATCTCGTCGACGGTTGGGAACAGCTTGCGAACGAAGCCTTCGACACCCAGAGTCTCGCGGAAGAACTCGATCCAGTTGGAGGTTTGGGTAAAGACCTCTTGAGCCAATCGCATCGCTTCGGCGGGACGCTCTTGAAGCGACAGGGCGTCATTCATAGGTGGCAGGGTCAAGCGGCTGTTGGTCGCAGGGGCCGGCGTCGACTCGTTGCCAGCAAAGCGATTCTCGTTGCTAGTGTTATTGATCGTTTGAGTCGGGTTACTGAAGTTTTCGTGGCTTACCATCAATCCGTCGCTCCGTGGCTGTAGACGGCGTCCTTTCAAGAAGGTCGCTCTGTTGTGGTCCTGCGTGGCCGGGCATCACCTTCGCCTCGACGCTCCCGCAGACTCGCCACCATATTCAGATGCAGTCAAACGCTATCACGTAAACCCTTTTGCATGCACGACTTAGGTGCTTGCATTGTTTCCGTGCACCAATTCCGTGCAGGGGTGCACAGAACTGGGCACCCGACCCCGTGCCTGTTTTTTAAGCACGACCTTTTTGTGCAAAACCCAAGTGTCCACCTGGGAGTCTTTTGGGGAATCAGCCAATTTCTGAATTTATCAGACTTTTTCAGAGCGGCCTTTGCAGACGGGAAAGCGACGCTTCCCTAGAAATGCCAGCGGTGAACCGCACCATGACCCCCAGACAAAGGGCGAACAAGAATTGGCCAAAAAACGAATTTCGCCATGCCAACGGTTCATCGCGGCGGAGAACCCGTCAAGCGATAAAGAGCTACGGCAAGATGTCGATCTGCAGAACCGAAACGGCCCCCTCTTCCGGCGAACCACTCACCGGCCCGGGAGTATCCATGGTCGCACGATTTGCGATCGTTTTCAAAATTTGCTCGGCCAACCGCTGAAGCGTCTCCGAGGAACCGGAGACTACCAATTGGATCGGCTGATTCGCGGTTTTCGCCAAATCGCGTAACGGGGCATAACTTTCCATTACGTCTTGCCGCTCCACGTCCTCCCCGGCAGCGGGCTGACGCGGCTGAGAGACGATCTTTTCAGCCGCTAGCAAATCGCGAATCTGAGCCAACTGAACAGCCAGCAAATCGGGAGACGATTGAATTCGAATCCGCCGGACGTCACGAGGCGGCCCGGCAGAGCCAGCTTCCAAAAGAGGGGAGCCTCCGCGATCGTCAAGGGCCAATCCAGGCGCGGCGGCTCGGTCGACGTCCTCCGATTCGGCTGCCATCGCACGCTTCGCTCCTCGCGCCGCCTGCTGGCTCGGAGCCGGCTCGACGCTTCCCAAAGCCGCCCCACCTCGACCAAGACCTTCCAAACGGGGGGCCTCTGCTAATGGCAACGAATCTTCCTTATCTGATTCCGCAGCTCGGAAGAAGTATCGCGTGGGCGACTGCACGGCAGCTCGCGATCGGTTCGCCATCGAACCGCCCATGCCACCTCCCATTCGGTTTGCTTGGTCTGCGGAGTCGGCCGGCCGCAGGGAAGGAGCCGCCCGAGAATAGGATTGCCCGTTGGAGCGAGTCGGCGCCTGCGGGGCCCTCCGGTTTTGTCGCACAGTGTTGTCGGCGAAAGGAGCCGCCGGTGGCTGAGCTTTCATCATCGGAACGGCTTGCACCTCGGCCTGCGACGAATAAACATCGCTCTGAATCTCGGGCAACGGGGAAGATTCATAGGCGAGACTCTCCCGCAATTCGACCGAATCGGCGGCGGGAGCATCGACGACCTGCGGATCCGATGGCGGCTTGCTGTCGGCGATCGATCCGGCGGTCGGCTGGCTTTCCGGCGCAAGCTCGGGCCGCAGAAGGTAGCTGCCAATCGCTAGCATCAGACAGGCAGCGGTGGCGAGCAGAGCCAACCGGCTCCAAGTTTGTGCCCGTTGCTCTCGCGCCAACGCCACGTCGGATTGGGCGGCGATCCGCTGCCGGACGGCGGCGACGGGATCGGCCGATGGATAGATCGGAGGCAACTGGGCGACAGCATCGCGGACCTCTCGCAACTCTTCCAGCAGCTTGGCGCACGACGGTTCGGCGTCGATCGTCTGTTGAACGATCGCCCGTTCGTCGCTGGACAATTCGTCGTCCAGGTAAGCGGTCAGCATTTCCTCGTTAAACTGCATGGTCATCTATCCGTTGCTCGTCGCGAGCTACTCTACTTCAATCTTCGTCGATCGTTTCGTCGCGCGATAGCAAATCCCGCAGGTCGAGCCGCGCTCGGTGCAAACGGCTGCGGACTGTTCCTTTTGGGATCGCCAATATCTCGGCGATCTCGCCGTAATCGAGGCCGTCGATGTCTCGCAACACCAAGACCGTCCGGCGGTTGGGTTCCAGCCGCTCGATCGCGGATCGCAGGCGAGCGATTTGTTCGGCGTCGGCCATCCGCTGATCGACCGCCACCGCAGGGTCTTCGGGCGTGGGAGCTGTTTCGATGTTCGTTCGGGTGTGAGTGCTTTCCAGCCTGCGTTTCCGCCGCTTGGTGATCGTTAAATTGAAGGCGATCCGGTACATCCAGGTGAAAAAGCTGCTTTTGCCAGCAAATGTGTCCAACTTAAAATATGCCTGAGCCAGCGTTTCCTGCATCAGATCCTCGGCATCGTCGCGGTTTCCCACCTGGGCGCGGATCATCGTCAACAACCGACCTGCATGCCGCCGGACCAATGAATCATAGGCAGCCGGCTCCCCCGCCAAGGCCCTGCCAATCAGGGCGTCGTCGGAAGCCTCCACTGCTTCATCCGCCGGTTTGCTATGATTCTGGACGTTCATCTGGGTGGGGCGGTTCCCGGAAATGCATCGATCGTTTGTCGATTTGGCATGTTTTACATCTTCTATTTTAAGCAGAGCGCGGTGCGGCGTCGCTGCTTTCCCGCTGCCGCGTCGCGTCCAGTGGCATGTTATACCGCCTGCCGCCGGCAAATGGCACCGTCGCTGCGCCGAACCGCAACTTCGCAGGGCGGGTGATGAACGGCCCCCCCCGATGCGCAGCCGCTCCCGCGACGCCACGCCATCGCAACAGCGAGTCCTTATATAGGACCACGCTGGCGAGACCGCAAGCAACCGCGCGCCGCGTTCCACTCGCTAGCAGAAGCCCGATACCTTAAACTGCCGATGCGGAGCTACTTCCAGCCACCGGGGTACCATCTTGGATGAATGAATCGAGTCTTGTGGCCGATGTCGCCGAACACGACGATGACCTCGGCGGCGACAACCGTCAGTTCAGAGCAGAGCAGTTGCGTTGCGCGGAACCTACCGGCAGAGTCCAGAAACTCAGGGCGATCTGTTTACGGCGGGGCTCCGAACCTGAAAAGCCGATGCTGTGAGCGCCCCGCTGCCGCGCGAGGAGGCGGAAAATTCGACGACAGTTCAGCAACAACTGCGACTGCGCACGTTGGCATGGATTGTGGTCGGGATGTTGGTGGCAACCTCGCCGGTGCTGCTGTACGCGATGTTGAATCTGCACAGCAACACCACGGACATGCACCAGTGGTTGCCCGAGGGACGCCCCGAGGTGCAGCGCTACCAAGAATTCATCCAAAGGTTCGGCGGCGACGAGATTGTTATTGTCAGCTGGCCCGGCTGCACCTTCAACGATCCGCGACTACCGCAACTGGCCGATGCCTTGCGCGATGCGATGGCGAAAGATCCGCAACCGATCTGGCACAGCGTGATCACGGGCCCCGACGCGATGCGCGAACTGATTCAAGGTCCCGCCAAGCTGCGGCCGGGGCAAGCGGCCGGGCGAATCGATAGGTTGTTGATCGGTCCCGACCGAAAGACGACAGCTGCGTTGATCGCGCTGACGCCCGCCGGCGGCGAACATCCACATCGAGTGATCGATTCGATCACTCAAATCGCCCGACAAACCTGCGATCTGTCGCGCGATCAATTGCGGATCACCGGCGGAGTCTACAAGGCATCGGTGATCGATCACGCCACCGATCGATCGGTCCAACGCTGCATCCTGCCATCGGCACTGCTGACACTGATCGTCGTTTCGCTCCTGTTGCGAAGCGTGCGGCTGACCCTCGTCGTGCTGGTTGCGGCGGTCTTCTGCGCGATGATTGGTATCGCGATGATCCATTTCACCAGCAATGGGATCAACGCGATCTTGGTCGCCGTCCCCACGCTGCTATATGTATTGACGGTCTCCGGCGCGGTTCACCTTGCGAACTACTACCGCGACGGACTGCACGAAGTCGGCCCCGACCAAGCTGGATTTCGCGCGGTCCAGGTTGGCTGGAGACCTTGCGCGCTCGCTTCGATTTCGACCGCGATCGGGATGGCCAGTCTCGTCGTCTCCGATCTATCGCCGATCCGGCACTTTGGCATCTATTCGGCGCTGGCCGTCGTGATCGGCTTCTTCGTATTGATGTCCGTCTTTGCGGCGACGCTTACGTTAAGCCCCTGCGTGAAGTCGCGACAACCAACAGCCAACATGGTCGAGGTGAATCCTTGGTTGGACCTCGTGATCGCCAAAGTCTTAAAGCATCACAACCTACTGTTAGCCTGTGGGTTGATCGGACTGGCAACCGCCGGGTGGGGATTGAGTCGGACGACGACAACGGTCGACCTATTAAAAAGCTTCCGGCCGCACAGCGAATTGGTCCGCAACTATCGCTGGATCAACGACAACTTAGGACCGCAGGGTTCGCTGGAAATCGTGTTGCACTATGCCCCCGAGTCGACGCAGCGGACGATCGATCGGTTGCGGCAAGTTCACGTCATCGAACAAGAAGCGATGAACGTCGATGGCGTCGCCGCGACAATCTCGGCACTCACCTTCGCACCGACGCTCCCCCGCCCCACCGGGATGCGTGGCATCGCAGCTCAAATTGCTTACGAATCGCAGTTCGTAGCGGCGAGGCAAAAAATCATTACCGAAGGCTGGTTGGCCGATTCCGCCGGCGGCGAATCTTGGCGAATCCACGCGAAGGTCTCCGACATCGATGGGCGGCCCTATGCGGAGGTGATCAACGATTTACGCCACCGAATCGAACCGCTGCTCCCACCCCAGCCCAACAATGTACGGCTGGAATTTACCGGCGGATCGCCACTGATCGACGAAGCGCAGGACGAACTGCTAGGCGACTTAACCAACAGCTTCCTGCTGGCCTTCGCAATTCTTGCCCCCGTGATGATGCTGATGCTACGCAGTTTCTGGGCCGGGCTGTTTGCGATGCTCCCCAACGTAGTCCCCGTCGTGACGGTGTTTGGCATGTTGGGATGGCTGCAGATCCCGATCGGGCTGGGGACGATGCTGACCGCCAGCGTCGCATTGGGAATCGCTGTCGACGACACATTACATTTCCTCACCTGGTATGGCCGCGCGATCCGCCAGGGCAGTTCGCGAAACGAAGCGATCCGCACCGCGTTCCATCGCTGCGCAACCGCGATGGTTCAAACGACGCTGATCTGTTGCGTTGGAATGCTGGTGCTCGTCCCCGCCG
Organism: Rosistilla oblonga; assembly: GCF_007751715.1. Taxonomy (NCBI): domain Bacteria; kingdom Pseudomonadati; phylum Planctomycetota; class Planctomycetia; order Pirellulales; family Pirellulaceae; genus Rosistilla; species Rosistilla oblonga. Next base: position 4,891,662 of record NZ_CP036292.1, read on the forward strand.
AATTTGTTCCGACCAGCATGTTTGCCGTGATGATGATCATCCTGCTGCCCACGGCATTGGTTGGCGATTTGATTCTCTTGCCAGCTCTACTGGCCAGCCGATTAGGCAGCGTCTTCTTCCGACCATCCTCCGCCTCGCCGGAAACCAGCTTGCCCGCCGCAGGAAAACGGACCGACGGAACCGTTAAACAAAATGTTGACTCCCCGCAAAAGTAACCTATGTTACATAGGGAACGGCCGTGCCGGCGCGTTCAACCAGTCGTACCGAAGGGGCAACCATGTGCAAAACGCTACCGATACTTCGCCGCACAAATTCAGCCGGTCGTTTGACCAGCTCTAACAAACGAATGCGTAGTTTTTTGCGGCAGAACTGCATTGCCGAGCATCCGGCAATCACGTGACAAGACTTCTGCTGACACCACTGTACTGCAGGTTACCAACGCGAGACGCGCGGCGCCGGGCAACGACAAGTTTCCCGTCAAAGCTTGCGATTCGCAGGCTCCAATCCAGCTGCCGTTGCGTCCGGTCTACAGGATCGTTACGTGTCGGCTCAACGGTTTACTATGCCGTCGGAAAGTCGCCTGATTCGATTCCCCAAAGTCCCGAAAAAGCAGTCCTTACCCATACGATTGTTCGCGGTGTTGTGATGACGTCGTTTTCCAGAAAGACCGAACTTTCGTTTCGCTAGATTCGTGCTAGGAATACCAAAAATGATTTCCGTGTTAGTTGTCGATGACAGTAAATTTATGGCCAAGGTGCTGCAGACGGTACTGACGGACATCGGCTTCGACGTCGTCGGCTTGGGAAGCGATGGCGACGAAGGTGTCAAGTTGTTCAAAGAACTCTCGCCCGACGTCACCTTGTTAGATGTCACCATGCCGAACATGGATGGACTGGAGTGCCTGACGGAAATCCGCGCGCACAGCCCCGAGGCGAATGTGATCATGCTGTCGGCATTGAAGGACGAAGAGATCGTTCGCAAATGCTTGGAAGCGGGAGCTGGTGCGTTTTTGGAGAAACCGATCCGCCGCCACTGCACCGAAGATCAGCAGCGTCTAATTTCCGCAGTCGAAAAAACTATGGGGCACACGGTGTGAACGACACAAAACATCTATCCGACCATGCGCAAACATATGAAGAGATTGCCGAACGCGTCTTCTTCGAGATGTTTGGTATTTCAACGCTCGACCGTTCCGACGTCATCGAATCCAACTCGCTAAAAACGACGAAGAACTTCATCGTTTCGATCTACTACACGGGGACCGTGTTTGGTGAATATGTCATCGCGATGGACGAATCGACGGCGCAGCGAGTTATCGGTTTGGAGGGGTCGCTGTTCGAACAGACGCAGGACGAAGTTCGCGAGATGATCTGCGATGCGATTTCGGAAACGTTGAACACGATCGTCGGCGAAGCGATTGTGCAACTGCAGGAAACGCATGCAAAACTGACCGTCACCGCACCTCGCGTCTACTTCGGTGAGATTCGTTACCCGCAGTTCCGTACGCGCAGCGTCACGATGCAGACTCAGGTGGGCGAAATCGAGTGCTACTTCTGCTTGGATTCGATGCGATTGGACCTCGCTACTTCCTACGATGAAGCGATGGAGAGCTTGGTCGAGATCAACAGCAAATTGAAAGCTGCCAATCGTCATCTGGCAGAACAACAAGCGCAGTTGGTCCATTCCGAGAAGATGGCGTCGATCGGAATCTTGGCCTCGGGCGTAGCCCACGAAATCAATAACCCCTTGTTTTTTGTCGACACCAATTTGAATGCGTTGTGTGAATATGTGCATGTCATCGAATCGACAATCTCCGATTACGAACGGTTGTGCGCAACGCTGTTGGATTGCAATGCGCCGGTGATTGGTTCGGATGGGAATGAGTTGAGTCTTCTCGATGGCAAAGCTCCCACCAGCAAGCAGCACCGCGACATCCGATACGTACTGAACGATACCAAGGTGTTGGTCAGCGAATCGCGTGACGGCGTGATTCGCATCAAAGACATTGTCAAAAGCCTAAAAGACTTTTCGAATCTCGATCGGGGTGGCATCGTCGATGCAGACCTCAACGCGATCGTGATGAACGCTGTCAAAATGCTTCAAACGACGTTGGGCGATACCGACAAGATCGAATTTCAGCTGGGTGAACTAGCAACGATGGCTTGCAACGTCGGCGAGATCGCTCAAGTTTGTTCGATCGTGATTCTCAACGCGGTACAAGCGACGCCCAACGACGGCAAGGTCTTTGTCTCGACCAACGGCGACGAGGACGAATCGTGCCTAATCGTCAACGACACCGGATCGGGCATCTCTGCGGAAGACTTGGCTCAGATCTTCGATCCATTCTTCACGACGAAGGCCGAGGGCGAGGGAACCGGATTGGGATTGTCGATCGCGTACGGCATCGTTCGCACCCACGGCGGTACGATCAACGTCGAAAGCGAACTCGGCGTGGGAACCAAGGTGATCGTCCGCTTGCCGAACGAAAGCGTTCAGGAAGAACTGGACGAAGCCGAATGCGATGCCTTCATCTGACATCGCCTTGACGTTTCGTGAGCGACCCGTGGTGCAATTCCGTTAGTGGCTGTGCCGCAGCGGTTCGTCGCCCAGGTTGCGGTAGGCGGTTGCGAAATCGAGGCACGCCCCGTCGGACAATTGCCCGGTGTAGGTTCGGGAAAGTTCCTCCCACGGCGATCCGTTGATCAATTCAGGCGGCTGGTAAGCGTCTCGCCGGGCATGCAGTTCGTGTTCGCTGATCAATAGCTCGACGCGGCTGTTGTTCAAATCGAACCGGATCATGTCGCCGGTTTCCAATAACGCCAGGTTTCCACCGGCCAAAGATTCCGGCGAAGCATTCAAGATCGATGGACTCGACGAAGTTCCGCTCTGGCGGCCATCGCCCATCGTTGGCAATTCGGAAATCCCCGCCGCGATCATCTCGTCCGGCGGCTGCATGTTGACGACTTCCGCCGATCCGGGATACCCGATCGGTCCGCATCCGCGGATCACCAGGATGCATGAGTCGTCGATCATCAGAGCAGCATCGTTGATCCGGTCGTGATAATCTTCGGGCCCTTCGAAAACGATCGCTCGCGCGTCGAAGCAGTTTTCATTACCGGGTTCGCACAGATAACGCTTGCGGAACTTGGCGCTGATACCACTGGTCTTCATCAATGCCGCGTCGAACAGATTCCCCGACAAGACCATGAACCCGGCCTGAGGCATCAACGGACTTTCGAACGGCATGATCACTTGGCGGTCCAGCGATTCACGCCCCGAAATGTTTTTGGCGACCGATTTTCCGGAGACTGTTTTGCAGTCGCCATGAATCCGGCCAGCCTGCAGCAGTTCATGCATCACGGCAGGAACGGCGCCGGCGCGATGAAAGCCTTCGCCCAAGAAGTCGCCTGTCGGTTGGCAGTTGACCAGCAGCGGGATCTCATATCCGATCTCTTGCCAGTCTTCGACGACCATCTCCACACCCATGTGCTTGGCGATCGCTTGGATGTGCGGCGGCGCATTGGTCGAACCGCCGATCGCCGAATTGACGACGACGACGTTCTCAAACGCTTCGCGCGTCATGATCTCGCTGGGCCGCAGATCTTCATGAACCATTTCGACGATTCTTCTGCCGGTCTGATACGCCATCTGGCCGCGCTGCCGAAACGGAGCGGGGATTCCCGCGCATCCGGGCAACGACATGCCAAGGGCTTCGGCGAGACAGTTCATCGTCAACGCGGTCCCCATCGTATTGCAGTGCCCCGGGCTGAGCGTGGTCGATTCGAGCATCATCATGAAGCCGTCGTAATCGATCTCGCCAGCGGCCAATCGCTTCCGCGCTTCCCAGATCACCGTGCCGGCGCCGGCCAGTCGACCGTCCAGATAGCTGTCGACCATCGGTCCGCCGGAGAGGACGATCGACGGAAGGTTGACGGTCGCAGCGGCCATCAATGCGGCGGGAGTCGTCTTGTCGCAACCGGTCGTCAAAACGATGCCGTCGAAGGGATAGCCGCGCATGATTTCAACCAAGCCGAGGTAGGCGAGGTTGCGATCGAGTCCCGACGTCGGACGTCGGCAACTCTCTTGAATCGGATGCATCGGAAAGACAAACGGGATTCCTCCGGCATCGCGGATTCCGTCGCGAGCGCGTTCGGCGGTCTGCAGATGGATCCGATTGCAGGGAGAGATGTCGCTGCCGGTTTGAGCGATTCCGATCAACGGACGACCGGATTGCAGTTCGTCGCGAGTCAGCCCGTAATTGAGATAACGCTCCAGATAAAGCGCCGTAATTTTGGGATCGCTGAGGTTGTTGAACCAGTCTTCGCTGCGCAAACGCTTCTTGTCGTCCATCGTCGGTCCGCCGTTGAGTTGTGGAACGCCGGCCCGAAATCACGAGGCCGACGCATCGGCCTCAATATACAAGAAATCGCCCCCGCTCGCTCCGTCCGAAATACCAGCACGAAGCGCAAGCGAGTGATTCCAGAAATGTCGGTGGATCACTCGCTTGCGCTTCGTGCTAGTAAGCCATGCCGAGCGCACTTTCGCGGAGCGAAAGGCGACCAACGCCGCGAGTGTCGTCTTTCGCTCCGCGAAAGAACGCTTCATAATTAGGGGCGAGAAATACCAGCACGAAGCGCACGCGAGTGATTCCAGAAATGTCGGGGGAATCACTCGCTTGCGCTTCGTGCTAGTAAATGACGAAGGGAACCGGGCTGCTAACCTACGCGGTTCAGGACAACTTCCAAGGTTTTGCGAAGCGCCGCACCGCTGGCTCGCAGACCTTGAACTTCCTTTGGCCACAGATCGATCTCGTGGCGATCGACCACGCCGCAACGGCCGACAACCGTCGGGACGCTCAGGGCGACGTCGCGGATTCCGTAACATCCCTCTTGGATGCTACTGACCGGCAGAACCTTTTGCGAGTTCAAGGCGATCGATTCGATCACGTCGCGAATCGCGATGCCGACGGCAAAGCCAGCTCCGCCCTTGCGCTTGATCACTTCGGCGCCGCTTCCCTTGGTTCGCGTGAACAATTGGTTCGCCAGGTTTGGATTCCAACCTGGGTATTTGTCCAATGGCAGGCCGGCGATCGTGGCACTCGACCAGATCGGCACCATGCTGTCGCCATGCTCTCCCAAAATCAACGCCTTCGTCTGCGTTGGCGGTGCTTTCAGTTCTGACGAGATCAGGCAGCAGAAACGGATCGTATCGAGCTGAGTTCCCAGACCGATCACTTTCTGCTTCGGCAAGCCCAAGCGATGAGCCGCGACGTAGGTCAGGATGTCGACGGGATTCGAGACGACGACGACGATCGCGCCCTCCTTCAATCCGGCCGCTTTGATCTGGTCCAAGATCGAAACAAACAGGTCGGTGTTGCGGTTGATCAAGTCCAACCGCGATTCGTCGGGCTTGCGACGCAGGCCGGCGGTGATGCAGATCACATCGCTCGACGGAATGTGTTCGTAGCCGCCACCAACGATCACTTGATCGGCGACGCTAGGAGCACCGTGAGCCATGTCAAGTGCTTGGCCAACGGCCAGTTCGGCGTTGACATCCAGCAAGGCGATCTCGCGGACGATGCCGCCGCACTGCAGCGCGTAGCCCGCACAGGATCCAACCAAACCGCCGCCGCCAATAATCGATACTTTCATAATTCTTTCACCGTTCTGCGGGACGCAAGGTTTGCGTCCGTTGGAGTTTCTGTTGTGTCGTTCTTGTCGTGTTAAGTGTCTCGGTTCGTCGCTGCGTCGCGATTAGGCTTTGCCCATCTGACGCATGACTTCGGCGGTGATCAGTTTCACCAATTGTTCTTCGTCGACGTTCTTGCCAGCGGCTGCCGCAGGGGCTGCACCACCGGCCATGCTGCCAGCTGCGGGTGGGGCGTCGAAGGCGCGACGCGCCACGCCGTTGGCTTCCCAGCTGTCGCGGAAGACATCGTTGGCGCAGATGTCACAGTTTTCGAACTCCTTGGTCAAACGCGGGTCGGTGAACCCCCATTTGTCTTTCAGTTCCAACAGTTCGCGCGACTTGTCGCCACTGAGGTATTGCACGTGTCCCAGCTGACGCGACAGCAACAGGATGCGGCAGTAGGCGTCCAAGATCTCGCTCCACCAGTAAGCGCGTTCGACGTTTTCGCCGAAGCTGACGGTGCCGTGGTTGGCCAGGATGATCACGTTACTTTTGTGGATGTACGGGATCACGGTATCGGCAAACGCTTGACCGCCGGGAGTCTCGTATTTGGTGATCGGCACGTCGCCCAAGAAGACTTCGACTTCGGGCAGCACGCATTGTGGGATCGGTTCGCGAGCGACGGCAAACGCGGTGGCGTGTGGCGGATGGCAATGCACCACGCTCTTCAGTTCGGGGCGTTGCTTGTAGATCTCCAAGTGCAACAGGGCCTCGCTGCTGCGCTTCTTGTTGCCGCTCAACTGCTTGCCGGTCATGTCGACAACGCTGATGTCCTCGGGCTTCAAATAACCTTTGCAATGCATGGTCGGCGTGCACAGGACTTCGTTTTCGCTGACGCGGACGGTGATGTTCCCGTCGTTTGCAGCGGCGAAACCCTTGGCGTAAATCCGCTTTCCAATTTCGCAGATGTCTTGTTTGATTTTGTGAATGTTTTGCATGCTGGTCTTTGAAGGTTGCAGGGTGTGAGTGCTTGGCTTCGGAGAAGTCACGCTATTGGAGGTCGATATGGTCTAGGATCGCCGCGTTGTAAGCGTCGATGCATTTGATTTGCGGTTGGAAGGGTTGAGCCGCTTCGGGGCCCTCGGCCAAAGCGATTAGATCGCCATTGCCCGCTCCCAATTCGTCCCAGGTCACCAACAGTTCGGAGCCGCTGAAGTCGTCGCTGTCGATCTGCGCGATGTCGTCGACTGGCAACACGCATCGCAGCCGCGAACCGGCCATGGCCGGATGACATCGGCTGAGCGTTACGCTTCCAATCACTTTGGCGATTCGCATCGGTCTTCCGTGGACGGGGTTTCTATTTTGTTAGTCGCGTGGCGAGGTTGGTCGCCGCGATCACGTTCAGTCGCGTCATGTCCAGTACCCAAACATCGGGCTGCATCGCAGCGGCGACCGCTTGGAATTCGCTGAGCGATCCGACTTGAACCGCTTCGGCGCCACTGCGACATAGGTCGCAGACCACGCGTTGCGGCAGATCGGCCAGGACAATTCGAGCTTCTTCGGCGACAACGATCTGCACTCCGCGGCGTGTTCGGATGCCCAGTTGCTTGGCAAACGCGGCACAGCGGTTGGAGCAATCGACGTCGGCGACCAGTATCGCCGCCGGGGCAGCGACTGGAGTTCGCATCGTGTTCTGTTTTTCTTCGCGAACGATCGCGATCGACTGCGCTCGCAGCAGATCTTTGACCGCCGGAGTGATCACGGCGCGAGGAGCAACGGCGATTTCGGACTTTCCGTCGAGCCGTTGTTCCACGTCGGCCAAAGCGATCACGGGGCGATCGATCAGGCACAGCCGCGTGTTGGCGCTGGCGACCGGTTGCGACTTTGGCGCCACGGCACCGGCGACCACTTCGCCGACAATGCGGCGAACGATGGCTTCCAGGTCGAGTGGCGTTGAAGTCATGTTGAGTTGTTGTCTTTTGTCGATCTATCGTTGGTCGATGATGCCCATCGTGGTCCAGCGGGCGGGCGTGTTTTTGTCTTTGCCGATCAGGTCTTCCATACAGCTGGAATCGCTAGTCAGCAGGACGGTATCGCCACGACTGGCACCCCAGCCGTCCAAGGTCAGCAACGGCGGGCCATCCGCCGAACCGTCGGCCATCAACGGTTGAACGATCAACAGCTTCTGCCCGACAAAGCTGGCGTGCTTGATCGTGGCGCGTGTCGTTCCGAGGACTTTGGCGGTTTGCAATGGACGAGCTTTGGAGTGTTTTCTTTTTCGATTTCGATCGGATTCAGTATCGCAGCCGTCGCTTAGACGTTTTTCGGGCTGCCGACGACGTACAAGTTTTCGATGATGCTGCAGCGGCGTTCGCGAGTGAACGTTTGCGGCGTGGTCACCCCTTCGCCGGTCGGTCCCGCGATCGAGAAGCTCAAATAGCCTTCGCCGCCAAGTCCCAAACCGGCCATGCTGGCACCATTCTTCACGTACAGCGTGGTGTCCATCGCGCGGCCCATCTTGGTCATGTTCCGGACGTCGCGGCTGTGGATCATGCTGGTGTGGCGGAAGCCGTGTTCGCTCTCCTTGGCCATCGCAATCGCGTGGTCGACATCGCGAGCGCGGACGAAAGGAATGAATGGCATCATCTGTTCGACGCCAACAAACGGATGCGAATAATCGGTTTCGCCAAACGCCAGTTCGACGTCGGCGGCAACGTTCTTGCCCGCCGCGGCACACAAGACGGCAGCGTCTTTGCCGATGAAGTCCTTGGCAGCGACTTTGTGTCGGTGTTCGCCTTCGCCAACAACTGCGATCGCTTGGGAGGTCAGTCGATCGATCTCGCTCGAATTCAGCCGCGCCGCGCCGGCGCGTTCCATGGCGGACATCATCGCGTCGAAGACCTGTTCGACGACGAAGACTTGCTTTTCTGCGATGCACAGCAGATTGTTGTCGAACGCTCCACCTTCGATGATGCAGCGAGCGGCACGATCCAAATCAGCGGTCTCGTCGACGACGACGGGAGGATTTCCAGGCCCCGCAACAACAGCTCGCTTGCCGCTTTTCAGGGCCGCTCGAGCGACAGCGGGTCCGCCGGTGACGCAGATCAGTCGGACATCGCGATGCGAGAAGATCGCGTCGGCGGTTTCGAGAGTCGGTTCGGCGATCACGCAGATCAGATTGTCGATCCCCAGGTCGTTGTAGATCGCTTCGTTGAAGCGGCGAACGCCTTCGGCAGCGACTCGCTTGCCGCTGGGGTGTGGGTTGACGACAACCGTGTTTCCGCCAGCGATCATGCTGACCGCGTTGCCGGTGATCGTGGGCAGCGAGTGGGTGACGGGGGTGATCGCACCGATCACACCGAAGGGGGCGCGTTCGATGATCGCCAGACCTTTGTCGCCGCTGAAGGCTTCGGTCTTGATCATCTCGATCCCGGGAGCGCGTTGGCCCAAGGTCAACAGCTTGGCGATCTTGTGTTCCAGGCGACCGATCTTGGTCTCGTTCATCTCCATCGTCCCCAGCTCTTCGCTCTGGTCGATCGAGATTCGACGGATGTGGTCGATGATCCGGCCACGCTCTTCGATGGTCCGTTCGGTCAGCTGCAGGAACGCCTCTTGCGCCGCGGCGACCGCTTCGTTGGCATCATGAAAAACGCCGTGCCGTCCGCTGTAGCCGCCGCTGCCATTGTGGATCGGCGGTGGCGAACCCACTTCGGCCAATACCTGGGAGACGACTGAGCGGATGAGGTTTTCGTCGTATTGCATAAGAGCGTCGTGGGATTGTGGGGTGTCGTTTCAAGTGGTTCGTTCGTCGGGAGAACGAAGCCTGTTGTATGTCGTGAGGCGCACATTCGCGGGGCGAAAGGCGACCTGCTATTCGTCTCGCTTGTAGACGTTTTGCTTTTCAATGTGGACCGAATCGACGATGCCGATGATCACGCAATCGATCGGCAAATGTTTCGTTTCGGGAGTCAATCGAGCGCTGCTGCCTTGGACAATCAGCACGTAATCCCCTTCACCCGCCCCCAAGGTATCGCAGGCGATGAAGGTCCGTCCGGTGGTCGACAACGACTTCCGCTGGTCGGGTTCCAATCGATAGGGTTCGACGATCAACAGCTTGTGTCCGGTCATCGAAGCGACCTTCTGCGTGCTGACGACGGAACCGGTAACTCGTGCGATAAACATGGGTAAACTTCGTTCGGGTCACAGGCGGGTGCCTGTGTTTTGCGTTGTGCCGGGATCGTTCGTTTAATTCTTGTCCGATGTTCGCTGCGTCGATTGCGGTTGCTTATTTGCCTAGCAATTCGACACACTTGCGAGCGACCACCAGTTCTTCGTTGGTTGGGATTCTCCAGATCTGCGTGCGGCTGGTTTCGCTGTGGACCGCCATTTCACCTTCGGCGACGCCGTTTTTGACGCGGTCGATGGCAATCCCCAGGTCTTCCAAACCTTCACAAACTTTGGCGCGGATCTCCGCTCCCTTCTCTCCAATTCCGCCGGTGAAGACGATCGCGTCGGCTCCTCCTAACAGAACCAACAGCCCGCCCATCATGCGGCGAACTTCCGAAACGTAAACATCCAACGCCAATTGGCAATCGGCATCTCCTTCGGCGGCACCCGCTTCCAGATCACGCATATCGCCACTCTTGCCGCTCAATCCCAACAGGCCGCCTTCGTTAGCCAGCTTGTTCAGGACTTCGGTCAGCGACAGCCCGGTCTTTTCCATGATCAAGGGGATCGCAAATGGGTCGAAATCGCCGACGCGGTTGTTCTGCGGTAAACCGGTCTGCGGGCTCATGCCCATCGTCGTCCCGATGCTCTTGCCATCGCGGATTGCACACAAACTGCTACTGCCACCCAAGTGACACGAGATCACGCGGCTAGCACCAGGAATCAATTCCGCCGTTCGCATGGCGATGTATCGATGACTGTTGCCGTGGAACCCAAAGCGACGGATGTGGAAATCATCCGACCATTGTTTTGGGATCGCGTAATAACGCTGGGCGTCGGGAGTCGTTTGGTGGAAATCGGTTTCAAAGGCCGCGATCAACGGAATGTTTCCGCCGGACGAAGCCAGTTGTCGCATGGCGGCAACGTAAGGCGGGTTGTGCGCCGGAGCGACGTCCCGCATCTCTTCCATCGCTGCCAATACTTCTTCGTCGATCCGATAGACGCCGCTGAACCGTCCGCCATGTACCGCTTTGAACCCAATCGCATCCACTTCGTCGGCCGATTTGATGCAGCCGTGTTCGGGATCGGTCAACTGTTGCAAGCAGGCTTCGACAGCGACTCCGTGGTGCGGAACCGACATCGTGCGTTGATCTTTCCAGTCGCCGATTTCGACCGTGCAGGACGATTCGGGCGAACCGATCCGATCGACCGCGCCGCGAGCGAGCGTGGTTTCATCGGACATTTCGATCAACTGATACTTGAAACTCGTAGATCCGAGATTTGCGACTAAAACCTTCATGGCAACAGGGTCGTCCGTGGTCGTGGGTACTGGTTGTTAGGAACGGGTGGGAGTCATCGGGTCGCGGCAGCGATCGCCGGTCGACTACTTGTTGATGAACGCTTCGACCAAGCCTTCGCTGGGACGAGCGATCACGTGGCTGCCGACCAATTCGCCGACTTGAGCTGCCGCGGCAGCACCCGCTTCGACGGCTGCGCGAACGCTGCCGACATCGCCGGTGACGACGGTCGTGCAGAACGCACCACCGATGTCGATGCGTTTGGTGATTTCGACGTTTGCCGCTTTGGCCATCGCGTCGGTAGCTTCGATCAGGGCCAACAAACCCTTTGTTTCAACAAGGCCAAGTGCTTGATTCATCTTATTTTCCAAGAAAGTTTTTTGTGAAGGAGCGGTTGCGGATGCAGTTTTGGTTACGGCGGTGCTTGTCGTTGCAGCCGTCGTTCGTCGAGCGGGCTGCTTGGCAGCAGTGCCGCCAGCCGGTTTGGATTCGGTCGCGGGAGTGCGAGTCGAAGTCGTTTTCTTTTTTGCCATGGGAAGCTTGTCCGGTGGTTAGCGTAGTTGTGCGGCAGACCTTAACGGTCGACGCAACGCTCGTCAGGCGAGGTCGCCCAAACGAACGGCTCAGCCACCAACCTTGAGAACCTTGCCCAAGTCGTCGTGTGGACGTGGGATCACCTGAACGGCAACCACTTCACCCACGCGACCGCCCGCTGCGGCACCCGCATCGGTTGCGGCTTTCACTGCGGCAACATCGCCGGTGACAAACGCGGTAACCAAGCCGCTGCCGACTTTGTCCCAACCGAGGAAAGTGACGTTGGCGGATTTCAACATCGCGTCGGTCGCTTCCATCATGGTGATAAAACCCTTCGTCTCGATCATACCGAGCGCTTCGTTAATCTTTGCCATCTAATTGGTCTCTGGAGGGAGGGAGGGAATTTGAAATCGAAAATTCGAAATTTGAAATCGGGTGTTGTCGGAACGGCGGTGCCGCCGAACCGGGTGGACGGAATTTAGTGAGCCTTGCAGCCACATCCGCCGCCGCTGGGGATCAATTCGATCTTGGTAGCGCTGTCGAGGTTGCAAGCGTTTCCTTCATCGGTGTCGATGTGAACTTCCAGCTTGCTGGTATCGTCGGCGCGAACCAACACGTCGCTCATCGTGACGGTGCACTGCGGGCTGGTGATCTTCAGATCCATGAAGTCACCCTTTTTGACGCCGTAGAATTGGGCGTCGCTTTGATTCATGTGAACGTGGCGGGCGGCGCGGATCACACCTTTGTCCAATTGGACTGTACCAGCGGGGCCGACCATGACGCATCCTGGAGTCCCTTCGATGTCGCCGCTGTGACGGATCGGAATATCCAGTCCCAACGAGATCGAATCGGTGAAGGCCAGTTCGACTTGGCTGTACGGGCGCGTCGGGCCCAGCACGCGGACACTTGGCAACATCCGCTTCTTGGGGCCGATGATCATGACCGTCTGTTCCGCGGCGAAGAAGCCGTCTTGGTACAGGTCCTTCATCGGCGTCAGCGTTGCGCCGGGGCCAAACAGCGTTTCGACGTGTTCATCCGACAGGTGGACGTGCCGCGCCGAGATGCTAACGCGAAGGTTCGGTTTGCCATCGACCCAACCGGGAGGTTGAGCAGCCGATGTCGAATCGTTGTTGACGATCGCGCGAACGGCGCGGCGAACCAAGGCTTCGATCTGTGCGTTGTCTAAAGATTGTGTCATGGGCAGTTAGGTTGCAGGTCGGTGGGGGCTGCGGATTGTGGGGGACGGTCGTCTTGATTTATGGATGAAGCGCCGGGGCGATGATCAATTGGACGCCGGCGTCGGTCAGTCGTTGTTGCCACTGGGGCGATAGTTCGTCGTCGGTCACGACCGTCGCGACATCGCCCAATTGGCAGGTTCGCGAAAGGCTCGCGTGGCCAAACTTGGTGCTGTCGGCGACGATGATCGTTTCGTCGGCGCTGCGCAACATCTCCTTCTCCGTTCCGACAAGAAGCATGTTGCTGTTGTAGTAACCTCGCTCATCCGCCCCGGCGATACTAATCACCGCGTGGCGGACATTCAAACTTTCTAACATCGTATTTGCGAACGGCCCCAACGTGACGCCGGTGCGGTTGTGAACGTAACCGCCGACGAGGACCAAATCCGACTTGTCGCTGCTGGCAAACAGGTTCGCGACGGGCAGCGAATTCGTCACGACTTGCAGTGGCCGTCTGACCAACAGACGGGCCAGTTCGTAAGTCGTGCTGCCACCGTCGAGGATGATCGTGTCGCTGTCGCCGATCAATTGGCTAGCGGCCTGGGCAATCGCTCGCTTCTGTTCCCAACGGTTGTCTCGGCGACCTTCGAACAGTCGCATGTTGGTCGGTGACCCGGTCCAAAACACGCCGCCGTGAGTTCGTCTCGCCTCGCCAAGTTCCTCCAAATAGTCCAAGTCGCGGCGAATCGTCGATTCGCTGACCTGCAGTTCCGCCGCCAATTCCAACAGCGACGCAAATCCGGTCGCTTGAATCTGCCGTCGCAGATTTTCACGCCGTGCTTCCGTGGGAGAGCCGTTGGACAAGATCGATTTCTTCCGGTATCTGCGAGAAAACTCGTTGCTCGTGATAGATTATTGTCACCACGTGAAAGAAATCAATCACCGCCGACCAGAGAATCCGCCTAATTTACCTGTTTTGCTATCATAGCGTACTATCGTTCTCGACTTCTTGCAGGCCCGAATCGCGAACGAAACGGGTTCCTCGCCAAGGTTTCACAATTTGCGACAGGCTGTGGCAAATTTGACGCCTATGAGAGAAGAAGCAGCCGACCTCGCCCCGTCGCGGACCTGAGTTAGCGGCCCCCGCAGCGGCTCCCGTCGAGAGTTTCGAGAGGTGAGGTATCCGCCGTAAATCGATAGTCTTGACGGCCTGTTGATTTAATCGCGTGCGAACTTCTTGAATTAGCCGTTTGGGCGTTAGCCCCGGTTTAGCGGTGCTTGAACCGGGGCTAACGCCCAAACGGCTGATCAAATCGACAGGCCGTTGACGACTTCCACTGCGAGTGGTGTGATGGGCTGCGCTATCTTCGACGCGTATATTAAGAGCGTCTCTTGCCGTTGCGCCTCAACGGCAACCTACTGGAATCCATCATTTGGCTGCAGGACGAAACCAATGGAACTTGAAGCGAAGTTGTTCACGATGATGCGCGGCGTGTTGACCGAGATGGTCGACGGAATCTCCGACGCCGACTTTCAGAGCCTGCCGGCCGGCGGTGGCAATTCGCCGAACTGGATCTTGGGACACTTGGCTCTTTGCAACGAGTTCGGGCTGATGACGATGGGGCTGCCCGTCGAGCGAGCCGAGCAGATGATGCCGATCTACGGCCCAGGCAGCCAACCGACCGAAGCGGCCGACAACTTGATGAGCAAAGCCGACTTGGTCACCTTCTTTAATGAATCGGCCGACCGCTTCTTGATGGCTGTCGCCAACGCGAGCGATGAAGATCTTGCCGCAGAGCGAAGCAGCCCGATCCTGAAAGCTCACCTGCCGACAGTCGGCGACATGGTGGGACACCTTCTGACGACTCACTTTGGAATGCACATCGGCCAACTAAGCGCCTGGCGTCGCAGCCGCGGCATGGGCTCCGTCTTGAAAATCTAGTCGCCTCGGGACAACCAGAATATCGAAAAACGGCAAGATCGGAGCGTTCCAACCCTAGCGATAGCCGGGGTCTGCGTTAGCCAGCGTCCCACCGACATCAACGTCCCCCGGTGGCAAGCAATTCGCGCTCGGTGAACTTTGCAGTGGTTTCCAACAAGTCGATAGGCAGGATGTCGATTGCGGCCCAGCCTCCCAGGCGCTGGAGTGTCAGACTTTCGCCGGACACTTTCTCCAGTCAATTTCTACCCGTGGTTTAGGCCGCTTTGTCTTCGGCGATCGGATCGGTCTGCGTTTCGTAGACACCGGCTTCGCTGGTGCCATCGCCGTCCCAGTCACCTGCAACGGGCTGGCCGTTGGGCGAATGCGGCTGATCGAAACGCTTATCGTCCGCAGTCAGCTGCCGATCGGAATTGCTGTCGATGATCCAAGTGTCGCCGCGGACGACGCCGATCTGATCGATCCCGTCGCCGTTCCAATCGCCAACAACTGGCAGATCGCCAGGTTCACCAAACTGAACGGTTTCGTCCCGCGTGGTCCAGCGGCCGTCGCCATCGCTGTCCAACATCCAACGCCCGGCGCGGAAGACAGCGATCGTATCGATGCCATCGCCATTCCAATCGCCCACCAGTGGCGTATCGGCGTTGTGCCCATATCGGAAGACGTGATCGATCAAGTCGCTGCGCAGTTGGCCCCGTTCGCGAAGCTGCAAGACGCGGATACCATCGGTCGCTTCGGGCTGCATCGGCGGTTGGTTCTTAGGACGCAGACGGCGAATGTTGTCGGGATCGGGCAAACCGGGATCGCGGACGATCGCTTCGGGATCGCGATCCCATTCGGGACCGAAGATTCCGATATCGTCTTTGCCGTCACCGTCCCAGTCGCCGACGACCGGACGATCCATCTCGGTTCCCAGTTTGACCCACAAGTCGTTACCGTCCCACTTGCCATTTCCGTTGACATCGATGAACCAATTTCCCTCGATGAAGAGAGCCAGTTCGTCGCGGCCGTCGCCGTTGAAGTCGCCAGCCAACGGGATGGCATCGGCATCGCCGAGCGTGATCGCCGACGATTCGGACAACACATTCCCATCGCGGTCCATCAGCAACCAGTTGCCTTTGTCGCGAAGATTGGTACTCCAAGCAGCCGTGTCCAACACGATGCCGGCGTTTTGGATCACCTTGCCACCGGAGCTTTCGAACGCAGTTTCGCCGCGTGGGAAGCCACCATCGATGACACTCAAGTGCCACGTCACGCCGGGATCATCGTTGGCCCAGATCGGATTATTGATCTCCACCGCGTCGGCAAAATTGATCAACAGCGGAGCGTTGATGAACGTTTCGATCGGCGGCGGAGTGAATTCGACGGGCGGCGGATCCCATTCGACTGGCGGAATCGGTGGCTGTTCGCGGATCAACACTTCGCTGAAGTTGTTCTCGACCGACGATCCACCGACGGGCAGGTCGATCAAAATGATTCCGTCGTTGTTTGGATTCGTCGCACTGTCCAACGTCAACGTTTGCAACTGGAACGTCGTCGTCGAGTCCTCGGGGACATCGGCGGCGTTGACGGCGAAACCGCCCAAGCTGCCCGCGGTGTCCAAGCCGTCGATGTAGCCATCGGGTTGAATCTGGTAGATGTGATAGGTACCAGATCGCAGACCGGTGAACTCGTAGAAGCCGTTGGCATCGGTAACGACGCGAATCGGCCCATCGGCGTAGGTCCCTGGGAGTGCGTTCTCGCCGAGGAAAGCTTGCCCCAAGACGTTGCGAAGTTCCAGCGTCACACCGGCCAAAGGCGTATCGTCGCCGGTCCGCAGACCGTCGGAGATCCCTCGCAAATCCTCCGGTTCGGGAACTTGCGAAAGCAGTCGCACGTCGCCGTCCTGGAAGACGTAACCGCTGATCATCGCCGGTGGCAGTTCGCAGAAGTCGTTGTTCAGCGAGTTCTGGTTGGCCAGCAGACCGATCGAAACGATGCTGTTCAGCCCCGAATCATCGCCGCCGGTTGTACCAGCGTGTTGATCGCCGTCAAAGTAACCGTTCGGTTGAACCTGGATCACCGAGTAGGAGCCCGGCGCGAGGTCGGTGAATTCGTAGAAGCCGTTGGTGTTGGTCAGCGTGGTTGCGATCAACGTGCCGTCGGCGTCGTACAACTGCATCTCGACGTTCGCAAGCAGTTCTTCCTCGGGATCGAGGACGCAATCGCCATCGCTGTCGACATGCACGCGGCCAGAGATCGTACCGGGTGGCAGTTCGCAGAAGTCGTTCGATTCGCTGGCCTGCCCCGCTGCCAACGGAATCTGCGAGATTCGATTGATCACCGAATCGTCGCCGCCGGTCGTGCCAGCGTGCTGATCGCCGTCGTAATAGCCGGTCGGTTGCAGTTCGACGACGGTGTAGTCGCCGGGAGCCAGGTCGGTGAATTCGTAGCGACCGTTGATATCGGTGGTCGTCGTCGTGATCAGCGTGCCATTATTGTCGTACAGTTCGATCGTGACGCCCGACAGAAGCAGTTCATCGGGATCGCGGACGCAGTCGCCATCGGTGTCGACGTGAACGTATCCGGAGATCGAACCGGGTGGCAGTTCGCAGAAGTCGTTTGCTTCGCTGTCCTGTCCCGCCGCCAATGGGATCCGCGAAATCCGATTGACTACCGAATCGTCGCCGCCAGTCGTACCGGCGTGTTGGTCGCCGTCAAAATATCCCGCCGGTTGCAGTTCGACGACGGTATATTCACCGGGAGCCAGATCGGTGAACTCGTAGCGTCCCAACGTGTCGGTTGTTGTCGTTGCGATCAGCGTACCGGATTCGTCGTACAGTTCGATCGTGACGCCCGACAGACGCAGTTCGTCGGGATCGCGAATGCAATCGCCGTCGGTATCGACGTGAACGTAACCGGAGATCGTGCCTGGTGGAAGTTCACAGAAATCGTTGAACTGCGAGTCCTGGCCCGAGCTGAGTGGGATCTGCGAGATTCGATCGGTCACCGAATCGTCGCCGCCGGTGGTGCCAGCGTGTTGGTCGCCGTTGTAATATCCGACGGGTTGGATTTCGACGACGGTGTAATTACCCGGCGCGAGGTTGATGAACTCGTATTCGCCTTGGCTGTTCGTCGTCGTCTGCATCAGGAAATTCCCGGCATCGTCGTACAGTTCGACGACAACGCCTTCCAGCCGCAGTTCATCGGGATCGATCTCGCAGTCGCCATCGGTGTCGACATGGATCCGCCCCGAGATCGTCCCCGGCTTCAGTTCGCCGAAGTTGTATTCGACACCGACCTGTCCCTGCCGCAGGTTGATCGCGAGGATTCGGTCGCCAGGATTGTCGGCGCGGCCGACGGTTGACCCCGCGACGGTTCCGGCGGTGTCGAGCCCGTCGAGGTAGCCGGCGGGAGTCGTTTCACGCAGGGTGTATTCGCCCGGCAGAAGGTTATCGAATTGGTAGAATCCGTTGGCGTCGGTCTGCCGCGAGGCGACGACAGCGCCGGTCGAATCGATTAGTTCGACAAGAGCTCCAGGGATCGCCTCTTCGCCCGAATCGCGGATTCCGTCGTTCGATTGATCGTGGTAGACGTAACCCGAAATTTTGGCGGGGGCGGCTTCGCAGAAATCGTAATGCGTTCCCTCGCCGCCAGCGCTGAGGGTGATCGTCGTGATCCGGCTGCCGCCGTCGATACTGCCGACCATTTGGCCGTCGATCATACCGACATGTGCGGCGCCTTCGAGCAGTCCCACAGGCGTGTATTCGATGATTCGGTAGTTGCCTTTGACCAAGCGATCGAATTCATATTCGCCCAGTGAATTGGTCCGCGTCTCGGCGATGAAGTTGCCTGCGGAGTCCTCTAAGACGATCCGAACATCTTCCAGTGGGACGTCGCCGCTTTCGTCGTGCGGGCCAAAGCAATCTTCGCCGGGAGCGACCAGGTAGACCGCTCCAGCCAATGAACCAAGCGGCAGTTCGCCGAAGTTGTAATCGATACCGACCGATCCGCCTTGCAGATCGATCGCGTTGATCTCATCGCCGGGATTGACCGCGATACCGACCAAGATCCCGTCGACGGTACCGGCGGTATCCAAACCGTCGGACAGATCGTGAGGCATCACGGTTTCGACGACTCGGTAGCGACCTGGGGCCAGGTCGGTGAAGCTGTACGAACCGTCGGCGGCGGTGGTCGTCTCGACGATCTCTTCGGGAGCGATCGTGTCGACGGGGATCAGACGGACGGTGACACCGCCCAGACCGATTTCGCCCGGATCTTTGATGCCGTCGTCGCTATCGTCGCGGTAGACATAACCGCTGATCTTGGCCGGATCGGCTTCAGCGAAATCGTAGTCGACCGCGTGCAGATCGCCCAATGGAATCTCGATGCCGGTCAAGACATCCGCATTGAGCACGGTTCCGCTGATGCTGTTGTCGACGGTACCGGGAACCGCGCCGACGCTGAACAATCCCGTCGGCTGCGTCTCTTCGATGTGGTAGGTGCCCGGCATCAGATCGAGATCGGTGCCGAAGTGGTAGTCGCCGTTGGCATCGGTCTGCGTCGAATGCCCGGTGTACTGGAACTGACCGCTCGCTTCATCCAGCATGTACAGCCGCAGTTCGACGCCGGGGATCCCCTTTTCCGACGCGCTTTGAACGAGGTTCAGATCGTTGTCCAGATAGACGGTACCGCCGATCGAGATCGGTTTGGGCGCTTGTTGCAGCGTCACCAAAGCGGCAGCGGTCCGGTCGGCGTGGCTGCGGACATCGTTGCCCGCATCGGGAGGCAGATCGATACCGTAAATCGCTTGAGGATCGCCGTAATCGTTTACGAAGATATCCGACGTGGTGACATCGAAATAGTGTGGCGCCTCGAAGCTTGCGGTGAGGATCGTATCGTGGAACTCCTGTCCCGATTTGATCACGTCCAAGCGACTATTGAAGATGGCGACATCATCGCTGACCTTCAAGATTTCGTCGACATCGAGGCTGAAGATCAGCTTGTCGCCCGCTTGGAAGTTGTTGAACTCCAGCTCCAACAGCATGCCGCCATCGGAAACGGTTGCCGACACCGATGCGGCGGGATTGGCCGACAACAGGCTGACGACTTTGAAGTCGTGGTAGCCGGCTTTGCCGAGGCCGCCAGCTTTGGTGTCGAAGATCGCGTCGCCAACGCTCAAGCCATCGCCATCTTTATCCAGATCGATCGACAACTTGGTCAACGACGTCCCATCGGCACCGCCGACAAACGACAGTTGGAATTGATCGGGATGCGAGTCATCCCCCTCGTCGACCTGATTGTCGCCGAAACTGGTTTCCAGGTAATCGGTTTCGATATAGACCAGACCGACGTGGATTGGCATCGCCGCGGCGTCCATCACGCATCGCGCTTCGAGTCGCTCGACCGAACGAATTCGTCGGACGGCGGCAACGGGCTGAGTCTTGGGTCGCAAAAATTTATTAAACGCTCGTTGAAACACCATTATCGCTCCGTTGCCAATGTCGAAGTTGTGTCTGTCGATTCCATGCCAGGGATCCCAGCGACCGTCTCGTGTTGTTGGATCTGCGACAGTCGCCAGAACCGAATCGACGTGTCGTAGCTGCCCGAGATCAAGTGCTCGACGTTTGCCTTAAGCACCGCGACGGTCCCTTGATGGCCGGTCAGCTTCTTCGTGACTTCACCGCTGTTGACGTTCAATACACGAATCAAGTTGTCCGAACCGCCGACGGCGACATGTTGCGAATCGATCGCTGCGACCGACAACAACTTGCAGCCCGGGATCGTGACCTCGCGAAGCATCTTCATTTGCACGGTATCGACGATCGCACAGCGGCCGTCTTCGCCGACCGACACGATCATGTTGGCACCGCGGACCAACGTGCTGTCTCGCAGACGCCCGACGTGCAAAGAGATCGCCGCCAACGTCTCACCGGTATCGGGATCGATGAAGTGCATCTCCCCCGATCGACCGCCGACGGCCAGGATGTCGTCGACGTCGGTGAACAATGCAGTCCGCAGATCGCGGCACTTGCAGGTCAGTTTTGCTGCGGGGATCGTCTTGGATTGCATCAAAAAGATCTGCGGGTCGAAGCCGACAGCTGCGATCCGCTTTCCGTCGTCGTTGAATCGAACGCAGGCCAGAGCCGGTCCGCCGCCGATATCGCGTGGGTTTTCCCAGTTGCTCTCGCGTAGCCAAACCTGAATTCGGCCGTCGTTGCCAGCCGACAGCAACATCGAACCATCGGGGGCAAAATCGAGCGAGCGAACCCAATCGGTGTGCTGACCAATGATCTGCTGTTTGGAGAAGTTCTCCCCGGAGAGAAGACGAATCGCGTGATCATCGCCCGCTGCGGCGAGCAGTTCGCCACCGGGGCTGATCGCCAAAGCTGTAACCACAGGGGGATAGTCCCGCCCCGCTACAGGCTCTAAACGAATCGAAAGGTTATTGGGGATCGTTTCGATAGCATGGCAATTTGCCAGTTCGAAGCAGGCCATCGCAAGCGACAGCAGAATAAAAGCAAAGCGAAATACCACCGTGAATCCCTCCTGGATTTGACAGGTCAACGCAGCTCAAGCAGCGATCGACGCGCAGAACTCCAGTAGGCGATATCGGCGTTCCCGACCGTCGGCAATGAACGTTTTGAAGTCCAAGTTGTCTTTTATCGCCGTCAAAGTCGAATGCTATCAACGCGCCGCTCCCTCGATGAATCGCCCCTCTTTGGCCGACTGAGGGGCGGCTGGCGGCGCGTTGCGGGACTGTCGAATCGCGCGGCCCTGTGTTTTGCGGGAGCGGCGGGCAGCGGGGCGAGAAAGCCTGCCGAATGTAGCGATTTTGACAGGAATGCCTAAAGAAATTCAGAGCCACCGCGACCGGTAGCGGCCCAAGTTGCTTGACCCCAAGTGGTCGGATTCCTACAAATAGATCGACGCCCAACGGTTGCTCGCTCCCCTGGAACGAGCGGCCTTCTTTCTCGCGGGATGCGTGTGAAGGAAGCGGATCAGTTTGGCTCGGAACAATTCCGAAACGCCCACGGGCGGGGATTGCCTGAGCCGTTCGACTGTTGCAATCGGATCAGCAAATTCAGCTGGTGACGATTGCGGCGGTTATTTCTCCCCAAAACTGATCCACTTTTTTTGACCGGGCACTAAGCGTGACCTATATTCTCGTGGTTGCTAGCTGCATGCCAGTTCCAGCGGCCACCAGTGGTGCCCTTCCCCACCGCTGCCTCCCGCGCTCCGATGGATTCTACATGTTACGAGAACAAACGGGCTGGCGACCCTCCCTCGCTTTCCTGGCTTGCTTGATCGCTGGCCCATCGATTGCATTAGCGCAGCCTGCGTCAAACCCGGCTGCCGTCGATCCGATATCCGCTCAATATGAAGCGGGCATAGCTCTGGAACGTGCCGGCAAATGGCCCGAAGCGATCCGGCACTACGAATCGGCTGTCCGGCAATATCCCGAACAACAAGCATTTAAAGATCGCTTGACGATCAGCCGGATGCACTTCGATGTCCGCCGTCGCTACCAGGACACAAGCTTTTTGCGTTCGGTCGATACGATGAGTTCGCCGCAGGTGTTGGACATGTACGACGAGATTCTCAAGAATCTCGAGCGGAACTATGTCGATTCCCCTGCCTGGACCGAAGTCATGCGTCACGGGACCGCATCATTAGAAGTCGCATTGATCGAACCTTCGTTTGTCCAACGGCATCTGCCCAACGTGCCAGCCGATAAGATCGAAGCCTTCCGCCAAACGGTGCGGTTCTATGTTCAGGACCGTCCGCAGGGAACTCGGTTCGATCTGCGAGCCAACGCGTCGTTTGTCGCGGGTGTCGCCAAGCAGCAACTGGGACTGTCGCCTGCCGCTACGGTTTGGGAATACGTTTGTGGTGCCGTCGCCACGCTGGATCCCTACTCGCGGTTCCTGACCGGCAATCAACTCGACGAAACCTTCGCCAACATCGAAGGCAACTTCGTCGGCTTGGGAGTCGAACTAAAAGCTGAAAGCGACCGTTTGCGGATCGTCAGCGTGATCGCTGGTGGCCCAGCCGAACAGGCGGGACTGAAAGCTGGCGATGCGATCGTTGCCGTCGAAGACAACTGGACCAACAAGGTAACTCCCGACTATGCCGCCGACCTGTTGCGTGGCAGCGAAGGAACCTATGTCAGCGTGGTTGTCGACAGCATCGGACAGGCTCAACGCACGATGCGAGTTCAACGCCGCCGCGTCGAAGTCCCGAGCGTTGAAAACGTTCACATTCAAGACAAGACCGACGGCATCGGTTACCTGCGGTTGACCAGCTTCCAAAAGACGACGATCCGCGATATCGACCAAGCCTTGTGGCAGTTGCACCGCGAAGGGATGCAGACGCTGATCCTGGATCTGCGTGGAAACCCGGGGGGACTGCTGACGGCGGGCGTCGACTTGGCCGATCGCTTCCTTAGCGACGGGCGGATCGTGCAGACTCGCGGTCGCAACAGCAACGAGAACTTCGACTACGTCGCTCACCGATCGGGCACCTGGAGCGTTCCGTTGGTCGTGCTGGTCGACGAAGACAGTGCCAGTGCCAGCGAGATTTTCGCCGCAGCGATCTACGATCACGGCCGCGGCACAATCGTCGGCAGCCGCACCTACGGCAAGGGGACCGTGCAGGGAATCTTCCGCATGAAGAGTGCTCACGCCGGACTGTGCCTGACGACCGCCAAGTTCTACTCGCCCAATGGTCGCCCGATCAGCGGTAGCGGAGTAACGCCTCACATTCCTGTCGAAGAACAAACGATCGCGATGCGACCGGTTGTCGATCAACAGGGTGTGGCGCGACAACCGGCTCCAAACGATATGGTCCTCGAAACCGCAGTCGAGTTTGTTCGCGGCAACGCACGCGTCAGCCTACGGCCTCAACCTTAACAGCTGGCAGAGATCGATCCGGCAGCGGCCGGATCGGTTGAGACAGTTCACGAACCCGCGGCGCGCGAAGGAGTCTCGCGACGCTTGCAAAAACCTTCGCTCGCGCCACGGGGGTTCGTGATCTTCAAGCGTTAAAGTTTGCCGACAGCTATCGCCCCAATCTCTGACAATGGGGCGATGCAGCAAGTCCAGAAGGCCAGCCCACAAATCGGCTCGCTCAGCCAATCGACTGACGCCAAGCGATCGGCTTGGAAGCGAGCGGGCAATCGACGCGATACGGGGAGAACCGTCGGCGGATCGCGGGAAACTGAAGAGCAGCGTTTCGATCACTCTAAAAAAAGGCGTGGCCCGCGCGGGGACCACGCCACTTCACTTTGTCAACGGATCGACGTGTTTCATCTTCCACGCCGATCTCTTTCTATCGGAAACGTCCGAGTCGAGAAAACTCAGTCGATCTGCAGGGCTTCGCCACCGTAAGTCGTGCTGCTGGCTCGCCATGCATTCAGATCGACAGTCTCGGCAACAAATCGAACCGAACCGTCACATTTCCCGACCTGAACACCACCGGGATGACGACTGCGCGATGCAAACATCGTTGGATTGGTTGTCGTCGACACGGCACAGGGAAGTCCGGCAACCTCGAGATTTTGGCAATAGCTCGAAGAGTAAATCCGATCGGGAAGTGCAGTGTTGGGCCCCAAAAACGTTGTGAATCCGGTTGCATCAGCCCACCATGTGAAGCCTCGCAGATCGCCCCCCTTGCCCTGCAGTACCTCGGCAATCATCAAGGTGTTGCTGAGCCCATCTAGTACGTCGCGAAACTTGTATTGTTTCAGGTTGGTCGAACTCGCTGTGCCGTACGGAGCGCCCTCGAACAAGACACCGTTAACTGTCTGTTGAGCGTTACCGGTGTTGCCGTAATTGGCAGCGTAGTTGTGGCTGGTGATCGTCGAGATCGGAGTGTTGGGCATATCGCTAGGACACGAATGCGCGTCCAAGCGGATGCTTGTTGCGGCGATGTTCTTCGCTCCCGAATAGCGAAAGCTGCTGTCGGGAATATCAAATTTGCCGTTTTGATTGTACATCTCGTAGATCGCGTCCTGTTCCATGAATGATTGGATCGCGATCTGCCACGTTCCCCAACAGCATCCATACGCCCCGACGGGCAATGCGTTGTAGGTGTCGTGATAGTTGTGGGTTGCCAACGTAATCTGCTTGACGTTGTTGCCACACTGCATCCGTCGAGCCGCCTCGCGAGCCGCTTGAACAGCGGGCAATAACAGGCCGACAAGAATACCGATGATCGCGATCACGACTAACAACTCAACAAGCGTGAACGCCTTCCTCAATGATTTCGCACGTAACATGAAAGTCTCCTTTTTCAGAACAAAAGTAAGCGGTGCGCAGCACGTAAGTGTTCGCATTGCGCACGCGATAACGAAGCAAATAACGAGTAGATATTTTTTGGGGCAGCAGAGATCGAAAGGCAGGCTTCGTCTGCAGGCCGCAAACGAAGGGCTTCTAAAGGTCGGGATAGGCTAAGGAATATCGAAGCTTAAAACGTTGTCGGAAGCTTCAATTTTTGCTGTCAGCGTACTCTCGACATTATACTCCGGCGGAATCCGCTCTTTGGAAACCGGCGCCGCACTGGAGTCGCCAGGAGCAGCTTCGACGGCAGCGACGGTCTCGTCGCCAGCAAAGATCTTGACGATGTAATCGCCCGGTTTCAGGCCTCTTTCGGCGGGGATCGAGAACTCACCGTTGGTGATCGTCGCTCCGGATTGACTGCTGCCATCCGCTGCCAGGATTTCGATAGTGCCACTCTCTAAAGGCGCTCCACCCAAGGTTACTTTGCCCGATACATCAACTCGGCCACCGGTGTCGCTGCCACAACCTAGCGTCGTGAGCGTCACAAGAAGGGCCATCATCCAAGTTACATTGGCGCAGCATCGCGCAGCGGTATTTCGCATCGGCTGGACTCGAGGGGGCTGGTGTACTGATCTCATGATTCGAGATCGGCATAAGGTGGTAGGAGTTGATAAGGCAGGGAGCAAGAAAGAGTTATATCGGTCTCCCCCGTTAAACACAAGAAAAATTTTAAACAAAGCACCAATTTTGAGTTGACGCCCCTCCACGAACTTTGACAAACCCGCCGGTTTAGCCAGCAACACCCCAATTGCCTATGCGACCAATGCTTCCGAATGGAAGACGGACGAACGGTCGCCTCAACTTTTAATGGTGCGGCATCGCAACAGCCTTCTCGCCCGGAGGACGATGCACCTGCGATGCAGCCCCTGCAACAGCGCTGCCGCCCCCGCCAATACTCGTTCCCACCGGCAGAGTATCGTCGCGACCAATCCCCAGGACTAAGCAGTGCTTCAATGTGATTTCTCAACCGGCACGTGCTGGCGTCCGGTCCCCTTGGCTGCCGCCGCGGTGGCTGATTCGCCGAAGCACAATCCTTCACTTGCCCTAGCGACCGAGAAGAGCATCAGCCAGTTATCTTCTTGCAGGGGACGGGTGTTAATCAATCAGGCCTGCTTCGGCACTACAGTACATCGCCGGTGCGGGCTTCTTGCCGCCCGGATCTTCCAAATCTGAAGCGTGATCCATCTGAACGCGCATGTGCAATATTTCACGAGCACACACCGCAAAAAACGTCGAAGAAATCCGAACGATTTAAAGTCTGTCTAGCAAGCGATTTGCGACCGAAAACCAGTCGCCAACATTGACCATTCCGCGGTCGATCCTACGATTAAGGCATCGGACCTAACGCAAACAGGGTTTGGTGGATTCATTGTTTTGTGATTCATTGCCTTGCCTTTATTCTCATCGACCCTCGCAACCGTCGGCCCGATCGCGGCCTCTTATCAGGCGTAGCGAATTCTTATATCCGGTCATTATGCCGTGTCGGCATTTATTAAAAGTTAAACCGACACACACAGGTTGATTGCATTGGTGCCGAGCGACGTCGCAAGACGTGTGTCCTAAGTTGGCGAACGATGTCCGTCGCGGAGATTCCTCCGTAGGCTGCCCGATGCGGGCGGTGGACGTCGACTTCGTATGCTGACTTAGGATCGCTTGGCCCGCATCAAGAGCCGTCGAGCTCACCAACA
Organism: Rosistilla oblonga; assembly: GCF_007751715.1. Taxonomy (NCBI): domain Bacteria; kingdom Pseudomonadati; phylum Planctomycetota; class Planctomycetia; order Pirellulales; family Pirellulaceae; genus Rosistilla; species Rosistilla oblonga. The sequence goes on from NZ_CP036292.1 coordinate 4,918,410, forward strand.
ACACAACTGGAATCGCCGTCCCACTGGGGATCGCGACGCGGCAAGGAAGCAATCGACTTCTCGCTTGTGTTGAGGTGTACCATGGCTTCGGTCTCTTCAGATTTGCAACGCAACGAACGATCGACAACCTCCGATCCGCTCTTCGCGCTCCCTCCGCGCAAGCTTCAATACCCGACCTTCCCAGCTTGGGGTTTGTTGCACCGCGCGGCGGGGCTGATGCCCGATCGCGATGCGTGCATCTATTACGAGACCCGCTGGCAATACCGACAACTCAACCGCGATGCGATGCGGTTGGCGGCTGTCCTGCAAGACCTGGGAGTCCGCCCGGGGGACCGCGTTGGATTGCTGCTGCCCAACGTTCCCGAATACATCATCGCGGTCAACGGCATCTGGCGCGTCGGCGGTATCGCGGTTGCGATCAGCCCGTTGATGGTCTCCGAAGAGGTCGACAGCTTGTTGGCGGAAACCGATTGCCAGGTGGTGATCAGTTTAGACATGCTCTCGCATACACTCTGCGGATCGCACCGGCCCCGCAAAACATTGCTGGTGTCGGTGCGTCCGCAACTCGGACCGCTCGAACAGATCGGCTATCTATATATGCGGCACAGGCGGACGGGGCAGTGGTGGATGCCGGGCAACGACAGCGCCGCTTGGTTTTGGGATGAACTGAATCGCGCCGAACCTCTCTTCGATACCGCTCACTGCGATCCGGCGACCGACGCTGCCTATATCCTGCCAACGGGCGGGACAACCGGACAACCCAAAGCCGTCACGCTCAGCCACCGCAACTTGGTCGCCAACGCGTGGCAGCAATATTATTGGGCCGGTGCCCAAATCGGCCGTGAGCGGCTGACCGGCGTCCTCCCCTTCTTTCACAGCTACGGTTTGTCGACGACGGTGCTTGGCGGAGCGGCGATGATCGCCACGATCGTGTTGCACCATCGCTTCAACACGTATCGCACGATCGAGTTGATGCAGCGTCATCGCCCGACGGTCTTTCACGCGGTGCCAGCGATGCTGGTCGCGATGAACGAACAACTCCGCAAGCGCCCGGCGCGGCTGGATTCGATCAAGTGGGTGATCTCCGGCGGGGCGCCGCTGCCTCCAGAAGTCGCTAGCGAATTCGCCGAACACACCGGCGCGCTGGTTGTCGAGGGCTACGGATTGAGCGAGGCATCGCCGGTGACTCATGTCGGTCCGCTGAACGCCACCGCGAGGCACGGCACGATCGGGTTGCCGCTACCCGACACCGATGCCCGGATCGTCGATCCCGAGACTGGCACGATCGATTTGCCGCAGGGCGAGATCGGCGAATTGGTGGTCCGCGGACCGCAGGTGATGCTCGGCTATTGGAACGATCCGGTCGAGACTCAGCGAACGATCCGCGACGGGTGGCTGTTCACCGGCGATCTGGCTCGAATCCGCAACGATGGGCTGTTCGAAATCCAAGAGCGGAAAAAGGACCTGATCATCACGTCGGGATTTAACGTCTTTCCTCGCGAGGTGGAACGCAAGCTGCGCGGCTTCCCCGGCGTGCACGACGCCGCGGTCGTCGGTGTCCCCGACGCTCAGCGAGGCGAAACCGTCAAGGCGTTTCTCGTCATGGAGAAGGGAGCGCCGTGGGACGAAGCGGCGTTGGATGCGTATTGCAACGAACATCTTTCGGCGCACAAACGCCCCCGAATTTTTGAACGCTGCGAACACGACCTGCCTCGGAATTTCCTGGGCAAGGTGTTGCGTCGTCACTTGCGCGAAGGAGAGATGAAATGAACCAGTCGATGCAACCGATTGCGATCCTGGCCGGCCAACGCACACCGTTTGCCAAAGCCTACGGAGCGATGAACGATGTCTCGGCAGCGGCGTTGGGGCAAGCTGCTGTCACCGCTGCGTTGGCCAAAGCCAATCTGATCCCCGATCAGGTCGACGAGCTTGTGTTTGGCAACGTCGCTGGCCCCGCCGATTCGGCCAACATCGCTCGCGTCGTCTCATTAAAGGCGGGCATCCCCACCGATCGGATCGCCCACACCGTCAATCGCAACTGCGGATCGGGAATGGAATCGATTCTGTCGGGCTGGCAGATCGTTCGCGAAGCGAGAGCTCGCATCGTAGTCGCCGGCGGGACCGAGTCGATGTCGGGAATTCCGCTGTTGGTTCCTCCATCGGCTGCAAAGTTGTTGATGCAACTGAACCGCAGCAAGCGGATTGGGGCGAAACTGGCGATCCTTGCCAAACTGCGGCCAAAACATTTCAAACCGGTAGCGGGAGTCATGTTGGGGCTGACCGATCCGGTCAGCGGTCTGAATATGGGAGAGACCGCCGAGGTGTTGGCGAAAGAGTTTGCGATCAGCCGCGACGACCAAGACAGCTTCGCTTTGCAAAGTCATCAAAAAGCGGTGGCGGCGCGCGAGCAATGCTTCCTCTCCGGGGAGATCACGCCGATCGAAGTCGCGGGACGAACCGTCGAGAAAGACGATGGACCGCGAGCGAATCAATCGATTGAACAACTGCGAAAGCTGAAACCGATCTTCGATCCCGCCGGAACGGTGACCGCAGGAAACAGTTGCCCCTTAACCGACGGGGCGGCGGCGGTGGTCTTGGTCGACGCCGACGATGAACTGGCAAAATCGCAGCCTCCGCTGGGACGGATCACCGCCTACGCGATCGCCGGTTGCGATCCGCGGCGGATGGGGCTCGGTCCGGTTTACGCAACGGCAAAACTGTTAAACCAAACGGGGCTGACGCTCGCCGATTTCGATCTGTTCGAGATCAACGAAGCCTTCGCCGCTCAAGTGCTGGCCTGCTTGGCAGCGATGCAGTCGACCGCGTTTGCGCGGCAGGAACTCGGACTCAGCAGCCCGCTGGGCGAAATCCCGATCGACCGCTTAAACGTCCACGGTGGTGCGATCGCGTTGGGACATCCGGTCGGCACGACTGGCACGCGGATGGTGATCACTCTGTTGCGGTCGCTTCGCGAGCGGGGATTGCAACGTGGATTGGCGACGCTTTGTATCGGCGGCGGCCAAGGATTTGCAATGGTTGTGGAAACTTAGATCGTTCGCCGGGCGTTGCTTTCGACGCTTGCCGGACAAAGGGAGAAAACGCAATGAACACCGATTACAAAAACTTTCATGTGTACCGCGACGATCGCGATGTCGTCACCGTATGGATCCAGCACGCCACGCGATCGATCAACGTCTTCGACGACGACGTGATCTCCGAACTGTGGCAGATCGTCAGCGATCTCGAAGACGACAAAGTAGCCAAGCTGGTGATCTTTCGCAGCGCCCACGAGAGTGGCTTTATGGCGGGAGCGGACGTCGCAAAAATCGCCCAACTAACAGCCAGCGAGGTCGCCGAAGCGTTAGGGACCGGGCAAAGCTTGTTCACCCGAATCGCCAACTTGGAGATTCCTACCCTTGCCGTGATCGCGGGCCCATGCCTGGGCGGCGGCTTGGAATTTGCTCTCGCCTGTCGTTACCGAATTGCCCAGGACAGCGTCTCGACGCGACTGGGGTTGCCCGAGGTCCAGCTGGGCGTAATCCCCGGCTGGGGCGGAACGCAGCGGCTGCCGCAACGCGTCGGTTTGATCCAATCGCTGCCGATGATCCTGCAGGGCAAGAAACTGACGGCGAGCAAAGCGCTGCAGGTCGGGCTTGTCGACCGGATCGCCGACGAACCGAATTGGAAAAACTCTGTCGACCAGTTCGTCCGCGACCTGCTGCAGCGACCTCTACTCCTTCACCAACCAATTCACAAAAGCTTGCTCGCGCGGTTCCTGGATCACACCTCGATCGGCCGCCGGATCACACTGCACACCGCTCGCAATCGAACAGCGCGAGAAGCGGCTCACTATCCCGCGATCCCCGCAGCGATTCGCGCTATCGAAGCCGGGCTTCGACGCCGCGCCGACGGTTTCGCTACCGAGCGTCTGGAATTCAGCCGGCTGATCGAAACGCCCACCTGCCGCAATCTATTGGAACTGTTCTTCCGCCGCGAGCGAGCGCGGTCGCTCGCCACCTGGCGTTCCGCCAACAGTCATCCGTCGCCGGATCACCCGACCGCCGACCATTCGACGATTCACAAAGTAGGAATCGTCGGCGCGGGAGTGATGGGAGCCGGGATCGCCCAACTTGCGGCTTTAAAAAGGTATCACGTCGTGCTCAAAGAGGTCAGCGAAGAATTGGCAACGTCGGGGATGAAGCGGATCGAAGCACTGCTGACCGGCATGTCCGACAGTGGCCGCCTGCCCGCCGCCGACGCCCAAGCTGCGATGGGACGCGTGTCGGCGACCTGCGAATGGGGGCCGCTCGAGAGTGCCGATCTTGTGATCGAAGCTGTCGTCGAACGCGACGACGTCAAGGCGAAGGTATTTCGCGAGCTCAGCAAGGTCGTCGACCCGCACGGCTTGTTGACCTCCAATACCTCGTCGCTGTCGATCGCTCATATGGCCGACGCTTCGAATCGACCTCAACAGGTTGCCGGGCTGCACTTCTTCAATCCGGTTCATCGAATGGAATTGGTGGAAGTTGTTCGTGCGTCGGAGACCAGCGACGCGGTCATCGACGAACTGGTTCAGTTTGTCCGCTCGCTGGGCAAGACGCCGATCGTCACCACCGACACTCCCGGCTTTCTCGTCAATCGCATTCTGTTCCCCTACATCGGCGAAGCGATTCAGATGATTTGCGATGGCGTGGCGACCGAAACGATCGATCGCGAGGCGCGCAGATTTGGGATGCCGATGGGGCCGTTGGAGCTGTTGGACCAAGTTGGCCTCGACGTCGCCTACCATGTCTCCGGCGCGCTCGACTCGGTGCTCCGCGATAACGAACGCGTCGTCAAGCTGTTTGGCGAGATGGTGACGCGTGGTTGGATCGGCCGCAAAAGCGGACAAGGCTTCTATCGGTACGACGGCCAGCGACGCGCCGCTCCCACGCCGATGCAACCGATCATCGACGGCGTGCCAACGACGATGGTGCCTCACCTGGACATGGCACACGATGGCCTCAACGACGCGCAACGTCGGCTGATCTATCCGCTGATCAACGAATCGGTCAAGTGTTTGCAGCAACGTGTCGTTGCCGAGGCGTGGATGGTCGATCTGGCAATGGTCTTGGGAACCGGGTTTGCACCGTTTCGTGGCGGTCCGTTGAGCCTGGGCGAACAGATCGGATGGAAGACCGTCGCCCGAAACATGAAAGCCTTGGAGGTCATGTACGGAATTCGATTTGAACCTGCGACACGTTTGGACGAACTAGCCGCCACCGGCGGAACGTTGTTTGTCAACACGGAGGATCGTTCGGGATTTGGAACTCAGCGTCTGACACGGCACTGATTCCGCCCCCCCCTGTTTCTATTGTCGGCAGCGATCCAGATCGCCCTGCCGACAACCGAGTTTTGCTCGACTTGTTATTTGGAGGATCGATCGATGAGCCTTGGTATTCACAATAAAAGCTACGACGAACTGCTAGAAGAAATCGATCGCAAGGAGAACCTGTCGCGACTGGCGCAGGAGGTTCAATCCGATAACCACGCGGCACCTGCGGCGGAAACGGCAGCGGTATCCGATTCGCCAGAAAACGATCGCCCGCTGACTCAGCCGGACGCGGGATCTTCGTTTGCGGAAACCGCGCTCCGTTTGGGCGGCAAGAGCGACGACGAAGCCCGACGCACGGGAGTCCTCGATACGGCGGACGATCAGGTCGAAGCGCTCTTTGCACCGCAATACCAGACGTCCAACAGCCCGATCCATCAAAGCGTTTGGAAGCGGGATGTTCGCACCGATCTGTACTGCCTGCACGCAAGCGAGGTTCCAACGGCAGCCAGAAAGATCATGGATCGCTGCCTGGATGTCGTCCGATCCGCGATCGCCGATCGGACCATTTACGACGACCAGGGAAAAATCTCCGAAGCGACACTGGCGAGGCTCGGTGAGGCAGGATATTGGGGAATGCTTGTCGATCCGGCGTATGGCGGCAGCGGGTTGCGCTTCCAACACTTCGCCAAGTTCGTTACCAAGATGGCGACGATCGAACCGACGGTCGCAGGTCTCGCGTCGGTTCATGGTTGCATCGGTGCTGTCGATCCGCTGCGGACGTTTGGCGATCCAGCACAGAAGAAGCGGTTCCTGCCTGGGCTGGCCGATGGATCGCGATTGTCCGCGTTTGCTTTGACCGAACCGGGAGCGGGCAGCGACCTGACGGCGCTGCGAACGACGGCGGTTCTGGATGGCGACGCTTACGTCGTCAACGGCGAGAAGTTGTTCATCACCAACGCGATCCCTGGACGCACGATTGGACTGGTCTGCCGAATCGATGACCAACCGGCGGTGCTGATCGCGGAACTACCGCAACAGGAGGATGAACACTTTCAAATGAAGCGGTACGGTCTGTATGCACTCCGCCGTGCCCACAACAACGGCTTGGTCTTCCGCGACTTCCGCGTCCCCGCCGCGAACCTGCTGCGTCCCGCGACGGGCGACGGACTAACAATCGCTTACCACGGGCTGAACCTAGGCCGCGTTTCGTTGTGCGCCAACGCGGCTGGAACGATGCGGTCGATGTTGGCTAGCATGCTGCCATGGGCTGCCTACCGCTGCACCTACGGGCAATCGATCGACCGCCGCGAACTGGTTCAGCGACGAATTGGACACATGGCCGGGTTGATCGTCGGCTGCGACGCGCTTGTGCATTGGTGCAGTGGATTGATCGACATGGGCTATCGCGGCGAGATGGAGTGTATCGTCGCCAAGATCTTCGGCAGCGAAGCGTTGAAAGAGGCGGCGATCGAGTTGTACATGAAGACTCATGGCGGGCGATCGTTTCTGCATGGGCACACTTTCGGCGACAACGTCCACGAATTCCTAGCTCCCTGCATCTACGAAGGCGAGGGAGAGATGCTGGGGATGGCGTTCTTTAAATCGTTGGTCAAACAGCACGGCAAAGATTACTTCGAACCGATCGGGCGGGCCTTGCAAGCCGCCGGGATCAAACGCCCCAACCCTGCCAATCCGGTACACGCTTGGCAGTTGAAGGGCCCGTTGATGCGATACGCTCGCTGGTACATCGGACAGCGCCGGGCTGGACGAACTCTCGATACGCTCGACCAGATGCCACCGGAATTGCGACACCATGCCAGTTTCGCTCAGCAGTATCTTGCCGACGCATGTTTCGAAATCTCGGCAACGATGCGGACCTATCAACTGAAACTTGCGGACCGTCAGTGCGCGATGGCCGGACTTTCCCAACGGCTGCAGGACGCCGTCGTGATTCTGTGCACAAGCCTCTACGGATCGCAGCAGACCGATCCGATCAGCCACGCTGCCGCCGATGTGGTTTGCTGGCATTTGCGTCATCGCTTGCTGGGCACGCGGCCCGGTCCTGCCGACTTCCGCCGCGTGACCGAATTGGGCGAAGCGATAGCTGACGAGGGATGGTCGGAGATTTCGCAGATCGCCGAGGATCCGATCTTGATGCGGTACTAATCTGCAGCCCAATCCGCCGCGATAAAAGCTTGCCGCGGCAGGAAAAAACCTCTTCGCGGCGAGTTCCTGGGCACTCGACGAAAGCGATTCGGCGCTCTCGATCTGCGGCCCGCCGCGACCTGTTTGCTATCAAACCGTCACCGTCACGACCGGTTGGTTAGTGAAAATTCGGAAGGCGGAGATCCCTACCTACCGAAAAACATAATGGGAGTTACCCGTACAGAGCGAATAACCCAAGACAAGGAAAGACCATGCAGTTAAGAAATCGAACGGCGGTGTTGGCACTTGGCGGTGGCGGTGCTCGAGGTCTGGCTCATATCGGAGCGATCGAAGTCCTACGGTCGCTGGACCTGCGGATCGAACGCTACGTCGGTGTCAGCATCGGTTCGCTGGTCGGCGCGCTCTGTGCGATTGAACCCGACAGCGAAAAACTGCATGCGAAAGTAAACGACTACCTTCACAGCGAAGGCTTTCTGAAGATGCAGGCCAAGCTGTTTGCTGTCGCTCCTAAATCCGAAGCGAGTTCTAGTTCGGGAATCTTCTCTTGGTACGAGACGGTTAAGCAGTTCGTCGGCACCCGTCGGAAACTAATCCACATCCTCAGCCGCCCCTCGCTGCTGGCTCGCGACGTGATGCAGCACGTCGTTGAAGGGCTGTTGCCCGACGCGAATATCGAAGACTTGGATCAACCGCTGAACATCGTGACTGTCGACCTGCGAACGGGCAGTCCAGTCGTCCTCGACCGCGGCCCGCTTCGCGAAGCGGTAATCGCATCGACTGCGATCCCTGGAATTTTCCCCGCCGTCCCTTGGGACGACATGCTGTTGTGCGACATCGGCGTGCTCGATCCGGTTCCCTCGCGGATGGCGCAACGGTACGCCAGCGATCTCACGATCGCGATCGATGTCTGCGCGGGGATCAAACATAAACCGAAGGTCAAGAATGCCTTTGAGACTTTCATTCGGATGAACGAAATCGCGCAGGGCCTGATGCGTCAAACGGCGCACGAATCGGCCGACCTGATGATCCGCCCCGACGTCGCGCGGGTTCCGTGGTTCGATTTCACCGATTCGGAACTGTTGATCGGCGAGGGTCGCAAAGCGGCTCAGTCGATGATCCAGAAGATGTGGCAAAACGCAGCCTAGTGCCTCGGGTTCGGCTACGGTTCGGCGGCAGAAATTGAGCCGCCTTGCTGGATAGGGCAAATCGGCGAACAATGGTCGGAAAACCCAAAGACCGCTTCCATCGCATTGCTTTCAGGAATTCCGCCGGTGCCCCGTCAACAGCTTCGCACGCCCAGTACTTCAATCGATCTGTCGCAGCACTTTCGGATGGTCGATGCATTGCCGCAACAGGTAACCAGCCAGACGCTGTTCCAAAACGACGCGGGGCTGCAGATCGAAGTCGGTTCGGGCAAAGGGCTGTTCCTCTTAAACGCCTCGGGAGAGCAACCCGATCAAAATTTCTTAGGGATTGAGATCGCCCACAAGTACGCCAAACACGCGGCGACTAAACTGAAGAATGCCGGTCGCACCAACGCCATCATGGCTTCGGGAGACGCGTTGCCGATCTTCGAAAAACAGATCCCCGATGCTTCCTTGGCTGCGGTCCACGTCTATTTCCCCGATCCATGGTGGAAGAAGAAGCACAAGAAACGCCGAGTATTGAACGAACCTTTCCTGCGTAGTGCCAGTCGTACTTTGGCCCCGGGAGGACGGTTCTACTTCTGGACCGATGTGCTCGACTACTTCGAATCGACGCTCGAATTGATGGCGATGGTGGTGCCCGAACTTGGCCCGCCGCTGCCAGATGTCGTCTCTGAAGCGGAGCACGACCTCGATTACCGCACCCACTTTGAACGTCGCAGCCGAAAGAATGAAATACCGGTCTATCGGGTTCATTTTGACAAACCAGCGTAGCCCGATCGGCCCGATGACGGGTAAACACTGCAAAATTCAGTCCGTTTCGACTTGCCGCATTGCTTGCCAGGGGAATACAATGCAATCGCCTGACAAATTAACCACTTCCCTTTCCAACTAGAGGTTCTTGATGCCTATTCAATTATCCGAACGAGCTGCGGAGGAAGTAAAACGCTTTCGTACAGAGCATAACTTTGAAGACGCAATGTTTCTGCGAATCGGCGTTGCCGGGGGTGGATGCAGCGGATTTAACTATACCCTGAACTTTGACGACAATTTTGACGACAAAGCCGATTCGAAGTACGAATCGCACGGCGTTGCCGTGGTTGTCGACAAAAAGAGCGCTTTGTACCTGGACGGAACCACTGTCGATTGGTTCGAGAGCCTGGAAAAGCAAGGTTTTACTTTTGAGAACCCCAACGCGACCAAGTCCTGCGGTTGCGGTAGCTCCTTCCAAGCCTAGGTTCGTTCCGACGGCTGCTCGATCGGTGCGGGTGGCTGTCCAGATGCGATCTGAATGTTTATGATCCGCGTCCTGCATCGTTTGATGTGTGACGCGGTTTTTTCGTAGGTGGACAATGAACAAGATCCAGATTGTTGGTGTTGGTGACGACGGCGTCGAAGGTCTAACCAACCATGCCCGTGCCTTGATCGAAGCGGCGGACGTTTTAGTAGGTCCCGCCAACCTGCTTCCAAAGGTTGCGATCGGCCCTAGCGAGCGAATCGAATCGGGCAGCGACCTGCAGCGGCTCGGCGAAATGCTCAACGAGATGTCGTCGCGAAACGTTGTCCTGTTGGCCGGCGGCGATCCGCTTTTCTACGGAACCGCTCGCTTCCTTTGCGATTCGCTGGGCAAGGACCTATTCGAAGTCGTCCCGCACGTCAGCAGCATGCAACTGGCGTTCGCGCGAGTCAAAGAGAGCTGGGACGATGCCTATCTGACCAACCTCGCGACCCAGCCGTTGGACCGAGTGGTCGAGCGGATTCGCACGGCCGACCGCGTCGGCCTGTTCACGACCGAAGAGATCACTCCCGCGGCACTGGCCGCCGCTCTTTTGGATCGCCGCATCGACTACTTTAACGTCTACGTCTGCGAGAACCTCGGATCGCCCGACGAACGCGTCACCCAAGGCGATTTGAATTCGCTGCAAGGGCAGACCTTTGGACCGCTGAACGTGATGGTCTTGGTACGTCGGCAAGGCGTGGCCGATCGGCCGCAGCAGATGGAAGGCAAGCGGTTGTTCGGAAATCCGGACGACCAGTTCCTGCAATCGAAACCCAAACGCGGCCTGCTGACACCGATGGAGGTTCGTTGCATCGCGTTGGCGCTGATGGACCTTGGCCCCACCAGCATCGTCTGGGATGTCGGTGCGGGAAGCGGTTCGCTGGCGATCGAAGCGAGTCAGATTGTCACCGGCGGACAGGTCTACGCGATCGAAATGGACGCCGAAGACTTTGGCCTGATGACCGACAATGCCGAGCGATACGGGTGCAGCACGCTGATCCCAGTCCATGGTCAAGCGCCCGAAGCGCTCGCAGCACTCCCGGATCCCGACGTGATCTTTGTCGGCGGCACCGGCCGCGCGGTAGGCGAACTGGTCGACACGATCTTCGATCGACTGCGTCCAGGCGGGCGGTTTGTCGTGAACGTCGCCAGCCCCGACAACTTGGTCGGCGTCCAGGCGGCATTCCAACGTCGCAACATCGAACCGAGCGTTCGGATGGCGAACATCGCCCGCGGCAACTACCAATTGGATCGCCTACGATTCGAAGCGGTGAACCCATCGTTTCTGATCTGCGGCACCAAGCCGTAGCGAACCAGAGAAGAGATTGCGACGGTCAAGGTCGGCGGCATCGACAACAAGCGACAACTTTGTTGGCTTGTTGTAGGTTCTCGATGCAATCGTAACTTGCCCGATGCCAATATGCGCGTTAAAGTTTGACGTGTTGTTATTGCAACCTGTCAGCAATTCTCCTTCCCTGACGCTCGCATCTCTCGGAACGCCAAAGTATGGCAAGCCAACGGTTCACGAAACACTCCGGCGCCGTGCTTGGCGTAGCCGTTAACATGGCCGAAGTTTTGTCGGCCGATGCGATCTTAATTCTGCTGGATGGATCGACCGACTGGAAACGGTTGCGGTCGGAGACCAAAGAAACCAAAACACCAATTCTGGTTGCCGCCGACACCGCGGAAGACCTGGAAGGGGCGAGCGAATTTGGGCTCATCCCGTTGGTCCTGAACAAAGAAAAGGCGCCGTTGCTGGAACGCCTGCAGCACGCTTTGCTGGAAGCGGCGACCGACGAACTGATCCGCACCAACGGCGATGTGATCGCGATCTACAGCGGTTTCCAACAGGGACGGATGGATTCGATCAGCCACCTGCAGCTGGATGAACGGATGCGACGGCTGACCGTTCGCGATCTGCAACGGCTCGAAAGCAGCGTGCCACTGAAGACGATCAAGGCGGTTGTCGACCTGGCGGTTCAAATCGGCCGCGAGGGACGCGAAGGCAAAGCTGTCGGAACGCTGTTTGTCGTCGGACACTCCCGCCGCGTGATGGAACACTGCAACGACGGCGGACTGGATCCGTTTCGCGGTGCCAATCGCAAAGCCCGCAATCTGTACGATCGCCGCGTCCAAGAGGATGTCAAAGAGATCGCGCAGATGGACGGCGCTTTTGTCGTCAATTCCGACGGCAACATCGAACGCTCGCGACAGATGTTGGAAGTCGCTCACCAAGACCTGACGATGTCCAAAGGACTCGGCGCCAGGCACTGGGCTGCGGCGGCCATCTCCGCCAAAACCAAAGCCGTCGCCGTCGTGGTCAGCCAGTCGACCGGAACCGTTCGCTTGTACCAAAACGGCGAACTGGTGATGCGGATCGAACCGATGGACAAAGCGGTCAAGTGGCAGGAGTTCAATTACGAACCGCCCGCCCCGACCCCGGAAGCTTAGCCCTCGGCTGCGTTCCTGCAGCACTCTGTCCGGCCAGCCGCTCAGCCCAAGAGAAGCATGCCCACCGCCAACTCAAACCAACCGCTGGCGATCGTTTCGGCGTTTGGCAGCCGTGGCGACGTCAACCCGATGCTGGCTCTCGCCCGCGAACTCCACCGCCGCGGCTGGCGGATCCTGTTCCTGACGAGTGCGCCCTATCAAGCGCTCGCCGAAGCTGCCGGCTTCGATTCGCAATCGCTTGTCTCGCAAGAGGAGTTCGATGCGTTTATCACCAAGCCGGGATTGTGGCAACCGATTCAAGGGCTGCGCGTTGTCCTGGGCGAGACGGCGACGATGCTGCTGGAACCAACATTTGAGTTATTGCGGGACCGTGTCGAACCGGGCAACACGATCCTAGTGACTCATCCGTTGGACTTCGCGTCACGCATCTATCGCGATCTGCATCCGGACCTCCCGCTGATCGGAACCGTCCTGGCACCGATGGCGATTCGCACGCCGCGCGACCCGGCAAAACTGACAGGCTGGCCGTTTGAGATCAGCCGGCCGGCATGGCTTGTCGAAGCCTCCTACCATGCCGCCGACTGGTTATTCATTCGCAAGTGGTTGGGGCGACCGGTCAATCGCTTTCGCAAACATCAGGGTCTGCCGCCGATCGATCGCGTGTTGAAGTCGTGGTACCTATCGCCCGACCTCGTCTTGGGATTATTTCCCGACTGGTTTGCACCGCGTCCCGACCAACGGCCACCGCAGCTGCAATGCACGGGATTTCCATTGGAAGATGCCGCCGGAGAGATGGCGGCGGAGAACATCGCGGCGGTGCAAGCGATTCGCGATCAGCACGGCCAGCCACCGGTTGTCTTTGCTCCCGGAACGGCAAACCGCCAGGCAGCCGACTATTTCCAGATCGCGACCGATGTGTGCCAGGCGTTGGAGATTCCGGCGATCCTACAGACCGAGTTCCCCCAACAACTCCCTAAACGGTTACCACCTAACGTCGTCCATAAGTCCTACCTGCCGTTTCGCGCGTTGCTGCCGCACTGCCGCGCGATAGTTCACCACGGCGGGATCGGAACAACCTCCCAATCGCTGGCCGCTGGGACGCCGCAGTTGGTTGTCCCGATGGCGTTTGATCAGTTCGATAACGCTCGCCGCGTCGAGCGTTTGGGATGCGGCAAATCGTTGCTGCATCGCAAGTTATCGCAGCGGCGACTAACACAGCAACTGGCCGACCTGTTGGCCGATGATACGATCCGCACCCGATGCCGCGAACTTCGCGACCGCATGAAAACCAACGACACCGTCGGACAAAGCGTCGACGCGATCGAAAGACTAGCCATCGCCAAGGGCGTGTTGCCACATCCCACCGGTGACAATTAACAGGCCTGGACGCGCACCGAAACGACTTAGATTCGGCCTGTCTCTTCGGTCACCTGCCGCAACCAATCGCTGACGTGTTGGTCCAAACCATCGGGCGGACAACGCCAAGTCCAATTGCCCGCCGCTTGACCGGGGACGTTCATGCGGGCATCGCTACCAAGCCCCAAGACATCCTGCATCGGCAGGATTGCAGTGTCGGAGCGCGATGCCAAAACAGCCCGGATCAACGCATGGTGCGGATTGGGATCATCGCGGTGAACCACTTCGTCTAACAGCGGATCCTCGTGCCGCTCCTGCCGACGCTGGTGATACCACCCCATGACGGTATCGTTGTCGTGGGTCCCGGTATAAGCAACGCTCTGCTCGGGATAAGCGACCGGACGATGATAGGGATCGTCGTAGCTGTCGAAGCCAAACTGGAACACTCGCATCCCCGGAAACTCCAGCTGGTCGCGCAGCTGATGGACTTCGTCGGTGATCATGCCCAGGTCCTCCGCGATAATCGCAAGCGGCCCTAGCGCGGCGCGGGCGGCGCGGAACGGGCCATCCATTGGTCCAGGCATCCAGACACCATCGACCGCAGTCTCGGCATCGGCGGGAACTTCCCAATAGGCCTCGAAGGCGCGGAAGTGATCGATCCGTAACAAATCGAAATAACAGAACGCCGACTGCAAGCGATCGATCCACCATTCGTAGCCGTGATCTTTCATCGCGTCCCATCGGTACAGCGGATTGCCCCACAACTGTCCCGTAGCCGAGAAATAATCGGGCGGAACACCAGCGACGACGTAACGCTTGCCCGCTTCGTCCAAGTGGAATAGATCCTGGTGCGCCCAGACATCGGCGCTATCGTAGGCGACAAAAATCGGCATGTCGCCAAAAATGCGGACACCATGTTCGCCGGCGTAGCTCTTCAAAGCCTGCCACTGCAGCATGAACAAGAACTGCAGATACTTTGCAAATTCGATTGGCTGGGCCAGTTCGCGATCCCAGTGCTCCAACGCACCCTCGCGCCGCAGCACCAGATCTCGATCGGGCCATTGGCTCCAATCGCCGATCCCAAAATGATCGGTCAGCGCTTTGTAGCGAGCAAAATCGACCAACCAAGCTTGGTTCATCGCGCAGAACGAAGCGAAGCCATCGCGAAGCGAATCGCCGACCGGCGACTGGAAACGCTCGAACGAAGTCTTCAGCAATTCCATCCGTCGATTGTTCACCGCCCCGTAATCGATCGGACCTTTCGCAGCATGCAGCGATTGCACCTCTTCGGCTGTCAACAAACCGCGACGCTGCAGATCGGTTGGGCTGATCAACAGCGGATTGGCGGCGAAAGCGGAATAGCAGCTGTAGGGAGAGTTCTCGGCAGCCGACGGGCCCAACGGCAGCAACTGCCACAACGTCTGCCCCGATCGCTGCAGGAAATCGATGAAGCGATACGCCCCCTCGCCGAGATCGCCGATGCCAAATTCATTGTCCAGGCTGGTGATGTGCAGCAGGATTCCGGAAGAGCGAGGTAGTTGCATGAGAACTTAGGGGGCATGCGTATTATTGGCAAATATCAATCCATTGCGACTTGCAGTTGTCGCCGCCCGGCGAACTCAAAAGCTGGTGGTTTACAGCGTTCAAGTTTGCCGACAATCAGCAATGTAGCGATTAATCCTACCGAGAATCTTGCTCTTCCACTATGGGCGATCCGCTATCACTGAAAAAAGCCAATGGCAATTTCCACGCCCATGAACATAGGGGCTTTGGGTCGGGTTTGCGGGCCCCAAAGCGGCGACTTCGGCTCCCCGTTGCAGTGGATTTCAGCGGAGGGCGGCCACAGAAGAGCGTTCCCGGGGCGAGATTGGAAGCAAACCGTAACGCGATGAAAATCAGACAGCCGGCGTGACACAGCGGATCACAAAACCGACACCTCGCATCGCTTGGGTACTTAGAGTCCGCGGGCTTCGTTCCAAGCGTTCTTTTGATTTTCAACGTCCGCCGATTCGCTGATCTTCTGCCAATCCGCCTTGGTCTGGGCGAGCGCTTCCTCTGCGGTCATCGATCCATCGAGAGCCTTTAATACCGCAGCGTTCAGCGCCGCCAGATATTCATCGGCGTGGGGAATCCGCAGCGGCGGATGCGCCAAGGTGCTCGAGAGGCTTGTTTGCGCAAGCCGATCGTATTGACCGGTGGCTGCCGATTGCATCCCGCTGTTTTCGATCGAGCCCAGTTCATCCCGAGCGACCGAAACGTGTGGACTGACACGTCGCAGCACCGAATGCCCTTCGGTTGTCATCCAGGTCGCCAGGTTCCGCGCGGCCGATGATTGCCGGCAAGCCGAAGAGATGGCGACGACCAATCCCGATCCCGACAACAGCGACCGCGGCGGAATCGACCCGTCGTTGGGATGCCATTTTCCCAAGTAGACCTCCGCCGCGACCGGGGCATCGAAAATCCGCACCGACGCGTCGTCGCCAGCTTCTACCGATGCGATCGGCCAACCGATCGCTAGCTTCAAATCGCCAGCGACGATCTGCTGCCAAACCTCTTCTGCCGTCAACAGCTTCTCGGGATAGTGCTTTCGCGCGTCGACCAACTGTTGTAACGCGCGGACATACGGTGGCTGATCGATCACCGGTTCAAAGCTGTCCCCTTCGAACAACCATGGCGTCACCGCTGCCGCGGCGGCGCGTCGCAGAAAGGCGGTTGCCGCCGCGCCGTCGGCCAACGCTTCGGCCGCTTGCGGCTTGTCGCCACCAAGCGTCTCAACGAGCGCACCGTATTGTTCATAGGTCAGCGTCTGGTCCGATTCCACCTCCGCCACGTCATCGCGCACCAACGTCATGGCGACGGGAGATCCGAGCGACAATCCGTAGATCGAATCGCCCCAACGCGTTTGCGTTTCTCGCAACTGAGGCAGGAAGTGCTGGTACTGCAGCGATTCGTCGGTGAGATATTTCTCTGGCAACGAAGTGATCAAGCCGGCTTTGACCGCCGTCCCCAACATCCGCGCCGGCATCACGATCAAGTCGTTGTTGGCTGCCACGTCGGCGAGTTCCTGTTCGCCGACAACGGTCGCCTGCAGCGGTTGCTCGGAAACGCCCTGCCATCCGGTCTCGATCCGGCGGGCAAACTCTTCGGATTCGTAGATCGCCACCCGCAACGGGACTGTCGACGCCGCCTTAGGCTGGCTGTCGGATTCAACCTCCGCAGGCTTGGAATCACATCCCCACAACAACAGGGTCGGCAGCAGGCATAAAACGGAGCAAAGGAATCGCATGAGGACTGGTCTTGGGGTTCGTAAACGAAACGCAAAACGCGACGCGACCCCAGCGGGCCTGTCGCACGGGAAAACGGCAACCTGTCGTGGCAGGTACAACGTAACAAAGCTACGCATTATAGTATCGCTCGGTTCACTGCCGTCGATCGGGCATTACGGGAACCCCAGACAACCTTTCCTCACCCACAGCGGGACAATGTGATGGCTTATTATCTCGGGATCGATGTCGGCACCAGCGGGACAAAGTCTTTGTTAATCGATGCGGCGGGGAAGGTGCTGGCTGAAGCGGTCGCCGAATACCCGATGCATCAGCCCAAGCCGGGCTGGACCGAACAGGATCCCGAGGATTGGTGGCAGGCGACGGTGGCGACGGTTCGCAAAGTCGTTCGCAAAGCGAAGGCGAAACCGGCCGACGTGCGAGCGATCGGGCTGAGCGGCCAGATGCACGGATCGGTCTTCTTGGACGCAAAAAACAAAGTCGTCCGGCCGGCGCTGCTGTGGAACGATCAACGGACCGTCGCCGAATGCGATGAGATCACTCAACGTGCCGGCGGCCGCAAGGCGCTCATTAAGATGGTCGCCAATCCCGCGTTGACCGGCTTCACCGCTCCGAAGATTTTGTGGCTGCGAAATAACGAACCGCGGAAATTCGACAAGGTCCGCAAAGTCCTGTTGCCCAAGGACGAGATCCGCCGACGACTGACAGGCGAATTCGCCGGCGACATGAGCGATTCGAGCGGCACATTGTTGTTGGACGTTGTGAAACGCCAATGGAGCAAGAAGCTGCTCTCCAAACTGGAACTCGATCCCGATCTGTTGCCACCGGTTTTTGAATCCGAACAGGTCACCGGTCAACTGACCGCGGCGGTCGCCGAGGAATTGGGGCTGAGCACCGATTGCAAAGTTGTCGCCGGAGCGGGGGACTGCGCCGCCGGAGCGATCGGCAACGGGGTCGTCGAGCGCGGCGTCTTGAGCACGTCGATCGGAACCTCGGGCGTGATGTTCGTTCACAGCGACCAACCCGAATACGATGCCGATGGACGACTGCACACCTTCTGCCACGCCGTCCATGGCCAATGGCACATGATGGGCGTGAATCTGACCAGCGGCGGATCGCTGCAATGGTGGATCGACAACGTCGTCCAAGGACTGGCGGGAATTCCGAAAGGGAAACGCTACGAAGCGGCAACAGCCGAAGCGGCCGAGATCGCTGCGGGAAGCGGCGGCTTGAGTTTCTTGCCTTACCTGAACGGCGAGCGAACGCCGCACGCCGATCCCTCGGCGCGGGGCGCCTTCGTCGGACTGAACCTCACCCACACGCGAGCTCACATGACGCGCGCGGTCATGGAAGGGGTCGTCTTTGCGATGCGAGACAGTCTCGAAATCATCCGCTCGCTGAACGTTCCGGTCGATCAAATCCGAGTCAGCGGCGGCGGGTCGAAGAATCCGCTGTGGAAACAGATGCAGGCGGACATCTTCGGCCAGAACGTCGTCACGCTCAACGCGGAACAAGGGCCGGCCTACGGCGTCGCGCTGTTGGCCGCAGTCGGCGATGGGGCTTACGATTCGATCGGCGAAGCTTGCAAAGCGACGATCCAGGTGAAGGAGCAGACCAAGGTCGATCGCAAAGCAGCGGCGACGATGGACGCTCTGTTCCCGATCTACCAGGATCTCTACGTCGCATTAAAAGACTCCTTTCAGAAGATCGCATCGTTGCAGTAGATTGAACGTCGACGATCGACGGCGATCGTCAAACGCCCCAATCGCCAACGGATACGATCCGCCAATGCCCCCATCCAGCAGCCACTTTGACGACGCGGGCAACGCGAGGATGGTCGACATCACCGACAAAGCGATCACGGTTCGGACCGCGGTCGCGGAGGTCAGCGTGCGGATGCAGCCCGAAACGCTGCAACAAGTTCGCGAGCGAAGTTTGAAAAAGGGAGACGTGTTGGCCGTCGCCCGGTTGGCGGCGATTAGCGGCAGCAAGGTGACGTCGACGCTGATCCCTCTTTGCCATGCGATTCCGATCGAAGCTGTCGCTGTCGATTTTCAGTTTGAAGATTCGGCGACGCTCGTCTGCCGATCGACGGTCAAAACGACAGCTCGAACCGGCGTCGAGATGGAAGCGATGACCGCCTGTAGCGTGGCGGCGCTGACCGTCTACGACATGTGCAAATCGATCGACCGTGGGATCGAGATCGACGGCTTAAAGTTGCTTCATAAGTCGGGCGGAAAAAGCGGCGACTTCGATCGCGACACGCGCGAAGACAGCCGATAAGTCGATGTCTTGGATCTGGTTAAGCATCCTGTCGGCCCTCTTCTTGGGACTCTACGAGATCGCAAAAAAATCGGCGGTGCGCGGCAATGCCGTTCCGCCAGTGCTGCTGCTCAGCACATCGACCGCCGCGATTCTGTGGCTCCCTTGGATCGTGCTGTCGCAAGTTGCTCCCGACGCGATCCCTAACGAAGCGTTTCGCGTGACGACGCTTGGCCTGCACGAGCACCTGTATCTGTTTTGCAAATCGGTGCTGGCCGGCACCTCTTGGATCTTTGCCTTCTTTGCGCTGAAGCACCTCCCGTTGTCGATCGCGTCGCCGATCCGGGCGACCAGCCCGTTGTGGACGATTGCGATTGCGACGCTGTGGATGGGCGAAAGGCCCAGCGTGCAGCAGTGGGTTGGCGTGGCGATCGTGCTGGCCGCCTTCTACGCCTTCTCGTTCGTAGGCCTTCGCGAAGGGATCCGCTTCGATCGCAATCGCTGGGTCGGATGCATGATCGTGGCGACGCTGTTGGGTGCGTTGAGCGCGTTGTACGACAAATATCTGCTACAGCGCGTCGGATTCGATCCGTCGACGGTGCAGGCTTGGTTTTCGATCTACTTGGTCGCCGTGATGACGCCGCTGTGCCTGTATTGGTGGTTTCGGGAGCGAACGAAGTCGCCGTTCCATTGGCGGTGGCAGATCCCCGCAATCGCGATCGGTTTGCTGATCGCCGACTTCTTGTATTTCACCGCGATCGCCCAGCCGGACGCTCTGATTTCGGTGATCTCACCGCTCCGCCGATCCTCGATCTTGATCGCCTTTGCCGCCGGAATCTTGATGTTTGGCGAGGTGAATTGGCGCGCCAAAGCGGTTTGCATCGGCGGTCTGCTGGCGGGCGTCTTCCTACTCAGTTGGTGAACCGGCTGGCTCGAGCGAAGCTTTTCCGAGCAAAACGCCCCGAATGTCCAACAAGTTTCACAACGAATTCTTTGTTAGCCGTTTTACGATCTCCCCCGCCTTGCCTAGAATAGACCAACCTCCGCATCCTCGACGAAGGGGGGTTGCGCGAACGATTTCCCACCTCACCTCCCATTCAAATAACATCCTTTCGTGGCGGCGTAGCTTGTTTATGAAGACCCGATCCAATCGAACAAGTGCATCCGGGCGGCGGCGAAACCGGCGTTTGCTGATCGAAAGCTTGACGCAACGGCAACTGCTGGCCGTCGATCTGGCGCCCCTTGAATTGGAAACGCCACTGCACGACAACCAACTCGTCAGCCAGCCGCTGCATTCCGAAACATACGCCGAAGGAGAAGCGGCTCCCGATCTTGTCGCGTTTGCCAAAGCACTCTCCGACGACGGAGTCGAGTTCTTCGGAGCGGCATGGTGCGATCTCTGCACCGAGCAGAGGAATCTGTTCGAAGACGGGCAGAACTATCTGCCGTTCATCGAAGTGACCACCCCCGATCACAGCCTCAACGCGACCGGCACCGACGAAGAGATCTCCATTTTCCCGACTTGGCGATTCCAAGACGGCACCGAAGTCGAAGGCATGCTGTCGCTGGCCGACATCTCTCAACACAGTGGAATCGCAATTCCGCAGGGAGAAACTCCCAGCTTTGTTCCCGTTGGGAATCAAATTGTCGGCGTGGGATCACCGCTACATATCCCGATCGACGCTTACGATCCCGATGGGCAACCGCTTACCGTGACGGTGACCAGTTCGGATCCGAGCCTGTTGGAGGCGTCGGTGATCAGCGGCAACCGCAGCTTGCGGCTGCAGATCGCCGACTACGGCGAGATGGTCTTCGAGTTGTACCAGCAGCGGGCCGAGCGGCCGACGTCGCGGATCATCGAGTTGACCGAAGCCGGATTTTACGACGGGCTCACGTTCCATCGGATCTTGGACGATTTTGTCTTGCAGGCTGGTGATCCCACAGCGACGGGGATAGGCGGTTCGCACCTAGGCGCTTTCGACGATCAATTCCACGAGGAACTACAGCACAACGCGACGGGCGTGCTGTCCTACGCCAAGTCGAGCGATGACACCAACGACTCGCAGTTCTTTATCACCGAACGGGACTCGCGACACCTCGATTTCAACCACTCCGTCTTCGGTCAGTTGGTCGAAGGAGAAGCGGTTCGCGAAGCGATCAGTGAGGTGCCGACCGACGGCAACGGCCGCCTGACCACTGAGTTCGCCAACGCTTTTGGACAGATCACAATCGAAACGGCGTCGATCTTCACGGACGACGAAAACTCGGTGATCATGCTCAAGCCGACCGGCAGCGGCACCGGGCCTGTAGATGTCACGATCACGGTCACCGACAGCGACGGCAATCAAACGACGCAAGTGATCTCGACAACGGTTACTGCCGACAACCAATTGAACTCAAATGCGAAACCGTTTTTGGGCGAATTGAATGGCGTCGCGACAACCTCCGGGCAACCGGTGTCGATTCAATTGACCAGCAGCGATATCGAAGGGGATGCGGTCGCTTACAACGCGTTTAACATCGGCATTGTTGAATACGCGATGACGGTGAACCAATCGTCGGGCGAGGTCACGGTGACGCCACCCGCAGATTTTGTCGGTACGTTTGAAGTTCAAGTGGGCGTCAAAGCAGCCAGCAGCCCAGCGCTGTATGCCGATTCGACAGCCTTCGACCTGCAGCGAATCCTTGTGACCGTGTTGCCGCCTTACTTACAGGGGCTTGAGTTGGACGCGGCCAGCGACACCGGTGCCAGCAGCACCGACGACGTGACAGCCGCCACATCGGCATCATTCACCGTCACGGGAACCGAACCGGGCGCAACGGTCGAACTGATGATCGGCGAGGACGTGATCGGCAGCACCGTTGCCGAGGGAGCAAGCGTTTCATTTGCAGATGTCGATCTGTCGGGACAAGCCGACGGCGAGGTTTCGCTGCAAGTGCGTCAGACGTTTGATACCGTTGTCACGACACTCGAATCTCCGCTGGTGATCACTTTGGATCGCAGCGTTCCTTCGCAATCGAACCAGGTGCTCAGCGCGGGTGCTCTGGCCACGCGGCCGTTTGTGCTGGACATCGATCACGCCGAAGAAGGAAACGGTTTGGCGTACAGTCTGATCGCCGCGCCGGCAGGCACGACGCTCGATCCCACAACCGGCCGGCTTCAATGGACACCTGGCTCCACCGATGTCGGAACCCAAGCGGTCGACATCCGTTACACCGACTTGGCCGGGAACACGTTTGATGAAACGCTGTCGATCGATGTCGCAGGCACACCGCAAGCGATCTTCCATCTGGGTGTCACCGACATCGCAGGAACTCCGATCGACCAAGTCGTTGTGGGGGATGAATTCCTGATAACCGTTCACGTTGCCGACAATCGAGTGTTCACCTCACGGCACGTTTTCTCCGCTTATCTCGATCTGATTTTCGATTCGTCGCACGCGGTCCCGGTCGGTGGCGATGCGATCGCGTTTGGGCCGACGTTTAACTATTCGACCGACGGATCGATCAGTGGCAACTTGGTCGACGAACTCGGCGGTGTGGCGGACGTCTTCGATATTCGCAACGCTTTGGTGGCGACGATCCGGATGCAAGCTGTCACGCCCGGTTTGTTCACTGCCGTCGGAAGTGCCCCCGAGGGAATCGGTCACGAGCTGTTGATGGTCGATTCCCCCATCCCAGTCCCTGTCGAAGCTATCGATTTCGGGCGTGTGGAGATCGTGGTCGCCAAGCAGCCGCAACCGATGCAGGTCGACTTCTCCAGCAGCATCGTCGCCGATCCGGCGCGAGACAATGTATCGAACCTAACGATCACCACCGACACGACGGGACTTGTCGATATCTGGGCCGACTTCAACCGCAACGGCAGCTTCAACGATCCGGGCGAACTGATCGTCAGCGATTTCTCTATCGCCAATCGAACGGCGATGGTGCCATTCACGATCCCTGCGGGGACGCTCGGTGGCGATATCGATGTTGTTTACGGAATCTCCGCCGATGGAAACCTTTCGCTTTCCGATGGCGACCGATTGAGCGGCATTTCCGTTGTCGATGGCGCGACAGCCAGTCCGTTTGTCGTTCATCTGGACGGTCAAACAATCGCTGTCACCGCGACACCCGACGGCGAATTGTTAGTCGAACAGGATGGCGTTACGCTGTTCCGAGCTACGGGAGCATCGTCGCTGGCATTGGTTCACGGCGACGGGGACAGCCAATGGACGATCGGCGATCTCTCGTCGACGCTCCCCGGTGATGCGGCGCTGGCGATCTCAGCTGGCGGCGGCATCGATACGCTGACCACCGCAGGACTCGACCGCGCGCTCGACCTCTCCGGCAGCGAGCACCTGTTTTCGGGTATCGAAGCGATATCGATCGAGGATGCCAGCCAATTGACGCTCGATCTCGACGGCTTTACGAAACTTGGTCCCAGCGACGACCGATTGGATATCACGATTCCCGACCTCGATGCACTGCGTCTGCTGGGCCAATGGGAGATCGAATCGACCGAAACGCTTCCTGCCGGGCTGCTCCGCAATTTGATCTCCGGCGATGCCACGATCGGTTTAATGGGCGGTCACTTCTGGACCAACCCATCGGATCCGCTGGACGTCAACGGATCGGGAACTGTCGAACCGATCGACGCGTTAAATATTTTGAATGAGTTGACGCTGCGGCGATACATCGACGAAGAGACCAACATCTTGCCGGAACTAGCAGCGTTGACAGCCTTCCCAGGCCGATTCTACGACACCAATCGCGACGGGCGACTGACGCCGATCGACGCATTGCGAGTCATCAACCGGCTTTCGATCATCTCGCTGGCGGGCGAGCAATTCAGCCAACCGACCGATGCGGCTGCCTTTGCGATTCCACCGACGTTTGCAATTGATCACTCGGGGCACGACGACGAAGACGACGAACTGGAAGCTCAACAGGTCGACGCCTACTTCTCATGACAGTCTCCCCCAACATGCGATCGGTCGCTGTAACCGATCGAGCGATCGAAGCGGCATGTGAATTCCTAGCCGCAGGCGAACTCGTCGGCGTGCCGACGGAGACTGTCTATGGATTGGCGGCCAATGCGTTAGACGAATCGGCGGTTCGCAAGATCTTCGCCGCCAAAGGGCGTCCAGACAACAATCCGTTAATCGTCCATCTACCCGATGTCGCGGCGATGCGACAAGTCGTCCGCTGGCCGCTGGATCCGGTCGTGATGGATCAATTCGAAGCGATCGCCGATCTCTGGCCAGGGCCGCTGACGATTGTGCTGCCCCGATCCGAACGCTTGCCCGATGTGGTCACTGCGGGGCAATCGACGGTGGCGGTTCGGATTCCCAGCCATCCCGTGATGCAGCAATTGCTTCGGCGCAGCGGTCTGCCGCTGGCCGCTCCCAGTGCGAACCGATCGAAATACGTCAGCCCCACGACGGCGCAACACGTTGTCGACGGATTGGGCGATCGCGTCTCGATGGTCTTGGATGGCGGAGCTTGCACGATTGGATTGGAATCGACGATCGTGGCGTTGGGGGAACAACCGCGGTTGCTGCGACCGGGGGCGATCACAGCGGAGACGCTTGCCACGCGATGGCACGTTCCCGTCGAATCGCTACTGCCGGTCGACCAGCGTCCCGTCGTCCTGGAAGCGCCTGGCATGATGCTTCAGCACTATTCGCCTCGAACGCCGCTGTTGTTTGCCGATCCATCCGCCTCGGTTCCCGCTGGCCGCGTGGGCCGGATCGCCTTCGCGCCGTTAGCGCCCGACGAAAGTAAAATCTTTGCCATCGTCCGAGTACTCAGCGACACGGGGGATTTGAATCGCGTCGGCCAACACTTGTTTGCCGCGATGCGGGAACTCGACGCGATGGGGCTCGATGCGATCGTGACCGATACCTGTGCGGCTGAAGGAGTTGGCCGCGCGATCATGGATCGGCTGAAACGGGCCGCTTGTCGCGAATAACCTCCGCCACCGGTTTGCATTAGAATATCGGCGAGGTCTCTGCTTTTTATGGTTCAACGACGCGACAAGACGACGATCGATTACATCGTGATCGCACTCAACCCTGCGTTGATCGTGTCGATGATCGCCAGCCTCGTTTACTTCCTCACGCTGTGCATGTATCGCGGCGATTTTATCGCCCGGATCAACTACATCCTGTTCCTGTTTATCGTGGCAGCCGTCGGGATCGCGCGGATCGCGATCGAAGAGGGACGAGGCAGAGCGATGGCGTTTGCGTTGGGTCTGGGCGCCGCGACGCTGCTGTCGACGATGCGTTTCGTCGGCGAAGGGATGCTGATGGTCGTGGGCCTGCTGACCGTGATCTGGTACCTGGCCGATCGAATCACGATCGATTGCACGTTGATCGACGAACAATCCGATGCCAGCGGCGAGGGGCTGATGCAGGGCGGGCTGTTCGGCGGTGCCGCCAAACAGGAGAGCGACGTCTCGTTGGATGGCACGACACAAAGCCTGACCGAGCACCGCGATAACGATCAAGCCGCCACCGGCACCAACGATCCGCAGCGGCCCCGCGGCAAGAAGCGCGGCCACCGACCTGGGATGTGGATTTTGTACCTGGCGTTCGCGGCAATCCCGCTGTACGGACTTGGCCAAGTTCTGTTGCCCGGCGACACCGCAACGCGCGATTCGGCGCTGAGAAGCTTGGCGATCTATCTTGCCAGCTCGCTGTTGCTGTTGGTCACAACCAGCTTCTTGGGGATGCGTCGCTATCTGCGGCAGCGTGGAGTCGACATGCCGGCCGGGATCAGCATCCGCTGGCTAGGATTTGGAGCCGCCTTGGTCGCCGGCCTGCTGATGCTCTGCTTCCTACTGCCAAAACCCGGCCAACTGCTGGCATCCCTGGAACTCCCCTCCTCGGTCAGCTCGCCCGAAGGACTGCAATCGAACAAGCAGGGCTGGGGCGACGAAGGAGTCGAGAAGGGAAAGCCGGAAGATGCGAGAGGAGGCGAAGGAGAGCAGGGAAGCGGCGGTGAGAAGTCGGGCGGCGAGAAGTCCGGAGGTGAGAAGTCCGGAGGTGAGAAGTCCGGAGGCGAGAAGTCCGGAGGCGAGAAGTCCGGAGGCGAGAAGTCCGGAGGCGAGAAGTCTGGTGGCGAGAAGTCCGGTGGTGAAAAGTCTGGCGGTGAGAAGTCCGGTGGCGAGAAGTCAGACTCCGGCGGCGAGTCGGCCGACGATTCGCAGGCGGCTTCCGATGGCAGCGATCCGAAATCGGAATCGGACGCTGGCGAGCCTCGCGATCAGCAAGGGAACTCCGCTTCGGAACCTCCTCCCCCACCGCCAAGCGATGGTTGGAAGATGCCCAACTTTTTGTCGAAGCTCTCGGAACTGCTGCGGTTCCTCATCTTTGCCCTCCTCGCCGGGATCGTCGCCTTTTACGCAATGCGTCACTGGGACGAGATCGTCGGCTGGCTGCGGGAGCTATTTAACGGTTGGGGAGGAAACGATGCGACCGAACCACCACCGGAAACGGCAAAAGCGATTGCTCCTCCGGCTCCGCCGCGTCCCTTTTCGGCTTACGCCAACCCATTGGACGATGCCTCGATCTCGATGGAGCGAGCCGTTGTGGTCTCCTTCAATGCGTTAAACGCTTGGGCTCGAGAGCACGATTGTCCGCGGCCCGATCAGTTGACTCCGACCGAGTTCACGCAGTTGTTAGGAGGGCGTTTCCCGGAACAAGCCCGCAACATCATGCTGACGGCAGAGATGTACAACGTGGTCGTCTACGGGAATCGGAACGTCAACCCGGCGCATCGCAAGACGCTGCAATCGCTCTGGTCGTTTATGCAGCAACCAGCGTCACGCCCAGCGGCGCGGCCCGGGCCTCCAAAAGTTAATCGATAATTAACCTGCGATCCGACTCGAAAAAGCCCCGTCCCGCACGACGCCAGCCGCCAAACGGTTCCGAAAGCCCCAAGTGTTCCTCAGCGAACCGTTTGTCTACATTAGAAGGACAATAGGCCCGCCGCGGTCGCGTTGGCGGAAGCGGTGGGACTCATGGTGATTTTCAAGATCGCCGCCGGACCAACAGTCGTGGGAACGTGATGAATCAACAATCGAGAGCCGGAAGCAAGTAGGGTTGCAATCTTGGGTATGCTGCGTGCGCTGTGGAAGGCATTGTTGATTGCCGGGCTGATCGGTTTGCTGCTGGGCGGAATCACGATCGCATCGGTACCGCTGGAGTATCGCAGCCAGCTGGCGATCCGCTTTGCTGTCGCTTATGGCGTGATCGCTACCTTGGTTTCGATCTGGCTGGTTCAGCGGTCGACGCGTCACACGAAAGCCGAAAGCGATCTGATGTGGTGGGCCAACGATTTGGCCAACGGAGACCTAGCGTCGCGCGTGCGGACTCCCATGTTCAGCGGCGAACAAGCTCAACTGCTGCAACACCTCAATCGACTGCAAGAGTCGACGCGCGGCCAGATCGAACAATTGCAAGCCGATCGTCGCCGCAGTTTTATGGTGTTGGCTCACATGGTCGAAGGGATCGTCGCGATCGACGACGAACGCCGTGTCCTGCTGGTCAACGAAGCCGCCTGCCGTTTCTTGAAACTGAACAAAGAAACCACCGTCGGCCGCAAGTTGCTGGAAGTGATCCGGGTGCCGGAAGTCACCAATCTGGTCAACCAGACATTAAGCACCAACGAAGATTCCGAGGTCGAACTTCAATCGACCGACATGCGACAACTGTTGGTTAAATCGAGCACACTTCCATCGGAATCGCGGCGTGGCGTCCTGTTGACGATTCACGACCAAACCCAGCTGAAGCAGCTCGAAGCGATGCGGCGCGAGTTCGTCGCCAACGTATCGCATGAACTGAAGACTCCTTTGGCGGCGGTAAAAGGTTACGCCGAGACGTTGCAATTAGGTGCGATCGACGACAAAGAAATCGCGCCTCATTTCGTCGACCAAATCCTCTCGCAAGCCGATCGACTGGAACGCTTGATCGCCGACATGATGCACCTGGCCCGAGCTCAAGACCGCTCGCAACCCGCCGCCCCCGTCGACGTGCTGGTCTTCCCGGTGATCCAGGAATGCTGCGAAACCTACCAACCGGTTGCCGCTCAGAAGGAGATCGAACTGATTTTGGAACCGTTCGATGAAGCGTGCACGATCTTGGGCGAACGCGAAGCGCTGCTTACGGTCGTCAACAATTTGGTCGGCAACGCCCTGCGATACACTCAGGTTGGCGGGCACGTTCGCGTCAGCTGTCAGCCCGGCGAGGAACAGGTTTCGATCGCGGTGACCGATGATGGCCTGGGAATTCCCCACGAGGATCAGGAACGGATTTTCGAGCGGTTCTATCGCGTCGAAAAGGCTCGCGACCAGCAATACGGCGGCACCGGGCTCGGTTTGGCGATCGTCAAGAACATCGTTCAGTCGTTTGGCGGTTCGATGCGGCTGCAAAGCGAACCGGGAAAAGGTTCGACTTTCGAAGCCGTCCTCCCCTGCTCTCCCGCGACCGTCCCGTTGCAGACCGCGAAGTCCGTCTAAGCCTGCTCAATTCGCGACAAACGACTTCTATGTTGAATCGGGCGACGTTATCATCGTGTGAAGAGAGGGCCTCACGCCCCTTGTGAGGATCCAATTCAACGAAGATTATCTGCTTGGAGACTGTCGATGCGCTCGCGTTTTACTACCGGTGGCTTGTGCTTTCTATTGGGGCTGTGCTGTTCATTGTCGACAGCAAACGAGACGCCCGACCTGCCGGTGCTGGGCAAACGCGACGGTGCCAAACCTCGCAACGTCGTATTCATCCTGACCGACGACCATCGCTACGACGCGATGGGTTTCATGGGGCATCCGTTTCTCGAGACGCCGCATCTGGATTCGATTGCATCCCAAGGCGTCCATCTAAAAAATGCGTTTGTGACGACCTCGCTGTGCTCACCAAGCCGAGCTTCGATCCTGACCGGCTTGTACACGCACAAGCATCGCGTGATCGACAACAACCGAACCGTCCCGGCGGGAACGCGATTCTTCCCGCAATATCTACAGCAAGCCGATTATTCGACAGCCTTTGTCGGCAAGTGGCACATGGGTGGCGAACACGATGATCCGCGACCAGGTTTCGATCATTGGATCAGCTTTCGCGGTCAAGGAAACTACCTGTCCCCCAATCCCAAATACACGCTGAACGTCAACGGCAAACGGGTCAAACAGAAGGGCTACATC
Source organism: Rosistilla oblonga (assembly GCF_007751715.1). NCBI lineage: Bacteria > Pseudomonadati > Planctomycetota > Planctomycetia > Pirellulales > Pirellulaceae > Rosistilla > Rosistilla oblonga. Next base: position 4,947,853 of record NZ_CP036292.1, read on the forward strand.
ACCGACGAACTTACCGATTACGCGGTCGATTGGCTGAAGCAACAACAGGGTTCCGAAAAGCCCTTCTTTTTGTATCTGTCGCATAAAGCAGTCCATTCGAACTTCACGCCGGCGGAACGACATGCGGGGCGATATGCCGATGCAGACCTGAGTTTCCTGCCTCGTGGCAAGGAGATTTCGGCGGCGAACAACGCGCCGCGTTGGGTCCGCGATCAACGCAACAGCTGGCACGGAATCGACTTCTCCTACCACAGCGACAACGGATTGGATTACCTGTACCGACGCTATTGCGAATCGGTCCTGGCAGTCGACGACAGCGTCGGCCGCGTGATGGATCAACTGAAGGCGATGGGACTGTACGATTCAACGCTGGTGATCTACATGGGCGACAACGGTTTCATGTGGGGCGAACACGGTCTAATCGACAAACGCGTCGCCTATGAAGAATCGATCCGCGTCCCGATGGTGATGCAATGTCCCGATCTCTATGAAGGTGGGAAGGTCGTCGATTCGGTGATCGGCAACATCGATGTCGGGCCGACGATCCTGCATGCCGCCGGACTGGAGACGCCGGAATACATGGACGGCCAGAGTTTCCTCGAACTGCCGAACAAGCCCGAGATGGATTGGCGAAAGTACTTCTTGTACGTCTACTACTGGGAAAAGAACTTTCCCCAATCGCCGACTCAATTTGCGTTGCGGGGCGACCAATACAAATACATCACCTACTACGGACTGTGGGATGTCGACGAACTGTACGATCTGAAAGCCGATCCGGGGGAAACGAAGAACCTGATCAACGATCCCGCGCTAAAATCGGTTGCCAAGGCGATGGAGAATCGCCTGTATGAGATGCTGGGCGATGCTGGCGGGATGGACATCCCGATGAACCAGCCGCGTGGCCGCTCGCAAAACAAACGCTGGGCGGAACGGGGTGGTCACGAAGCTGCCGATTTCCCCGCGGCGATCGTCGTCGACCAGCCGCTCAATCGCGAAGCGAAGTGATCCGCGTGAAGCGTTAGCACGGGACACGTCCCAATGAAGTTAGTGCCGCGGCGCCGGATTACGGCGTCGCTTTCTTTTGCGCCGCACGCGTCGGCGCCACCGCCCATTCGCATGTTGCGTTTTTCCGACACACGTTCCGCAAAGACATCGTGCCGGGCTGCTCTTTGGCAACGCGGGCCCGCTTGCGAATCCAAGAAACCGAGGTTTGATGGGTGAAAACCGTGGTGTGGCCAACTTTGGCCCCCCTTTTGCTTACCGAGTGCAACACCGCTGAGGTCGTTCGATTGCGTCCTCACGCCACCACCACTTCGGACACAGGCTTAGCATCGTGATGCAAAAATCTCCAACCGCCACGGCGAAACAGCGTTCATGGATTAAGCGCGCCGCCGCGCTGCTCCCTCGATCCACCCGCCCCGGCAAACACGATAACCTCGCTCGCGACCGACACGACTTTTCTGTCGAGACGATGGAACCGTTGATCGTGCTTTCGGCCAGCAGCATCTGCGGAGCAGCGATTTCCGAATTAGTTCACCCCGCCGAACCGCAGGGCTACGAATGCCAACCGGTTGCAGATTTTGCGGATTGCAAACCAACCGCTGCCAGTTGCGACGTGGATCTTTCACCGCACAACCCGACTGACTTCACAGACAGTTGCGGCGACACACAAGACGATCTGTTCGATCCGCTGCCGCCGGACGCAAGCGAAGATCAAACGCCGCGTGAGGACCACGCCTCCGGCAGCCAGCTGGCAAGCCGGTTAGTGCAAGATATCGAAGCGTTGCTGCGAGATTTCAAACATGAGCTGAGCGACTCGGGGACCACAAACGACATCCAACTGGTGCTGGCGCCAACGATCAACATCAACGGCAACAACAACCACTTTACGCTCAACCTGACCGTTGATCTTTCGGGCGTGCAGATAACGCAAACCGACGGCCAGTATGGCAACCCGGCGATGCCAACAACTCCATCGGATCCGCCGATCGTCGATGATCCGATCGTCGAATTCAACGACGACTTCCGCACGATCGATGGGACTCAAAACAATCTGCAACACGACAGCGGCTTTGGAGCGACAGGCAGCCAACTGCTTCGGCTCGCCCCGGCCGATTACGGCGACGACTACAACACTCCCGCCGGATCGGATCGTCCCAGCGCACGAACGATCAGCAATCTGGTGAACGACCAGGTGACGGATCTGCCCAACGATCGTGACATCACCGACTTTCTGTGGGTTTGGGGCCAGTTCATCGATCACGACATCGACCTGAGCGAAGCGGACTCGGGGGAAACGCTCCCAATTGCGATCCCGCAAGGCGATCCGTTTTTTGATCCCGATGGCAGCGGAACGGCGATGATGCCTCTTGATCGTTCCGGATATCTACTGGATGCCGATGGCGTACGCCAACAATACAACGCGATCACATCGTACATCGACGCGTCGCAGATCTACGGTTCCGATGCGGAAACCGAAACGCGATTGCGATCCTTTGCCGGTGGCCAGTTGACCATGCCCGACCAGTTGTTGCAGATGGAAGCCGACGCGCATGGCCAGTTGGGGTTTTATTCGGGCGACGTTCGTGTCGGTGAGAACATCGCACTGACCTCGATGCATACGCTGTTCTCTCGCGAACACAACCGGATCGCAACGGAACTGGCGGCCAGCGAATACCAAGGTCACGACCTGAGCGATGCGGCGGTCGACGAGGAGATCTTCCAACGAGCCCGCGCGATCGTGGGGGCTGAACTGCAACACATCACGTATGACGAGTTCCTTCCCACGCTGCTTGGCGAAAACGCCTTAGACGCCTACGCGGGATACGACGCGATGGTCGATCCATCGATCGCCACCGAGTTCTCGACTGCCGCGTTCCGGTTTGGACACACGACACTATCCCCCGAACTGCTGCGTTTGGATCCGGACGGAAATGAGATCGCCGCCGGGAACGTCTCTCTGCGAGACGCTTTCTTCTCTGCCGACACGCTGCTGGAAAGCGGCATCGCCCCCATCCTGCAAGGCGCCGCGGCTCAGGTAAGCCAGACGATCGATCCGTATGTGATCGACGACGTCCGCAACTTCCTATTTAGCGCTCCAGGCCAAGGCGGCTTGGACTTGGCTTCGCTGAACATCCAACGCGGCCGCGATCATGGACTGTCCAGCTACAACGACACGCGGGAAGCGCTGGGGCTAGGACGGATCGACTGTTTCGAACAGATCAGCAGCGACGACGAAGTGATCGCTCGACTTCAATCGGCTTACGAAAGCGTCGACGACATCGATCTGTGGGTTGGTGGGCTGTCGGAAGATCACGTCGCCGACGGGAACCTCGGCGAGACCTTCCGCACCATCATCGTCGACCAATTCGAACGCTTACGTGACGGTGATCGCTATTGGTATGAAAACGCACTGTCGGCAACTGATCTGGCGATGGTGAAAGATACACAGTTGAGCGACATTATCCGCCGCAACACCACCGCCGACACGGTGCAGGACAACGTCTTTGTATTGCCCTCGAGCGGCACCACCTATGCGTAGCACCCACCGCCGGCGGTGCTAGCGAACAACAAAAAAAGCCAGGCGAACCGCACGGTTCGCCTGGCTTGCTGAATTTCAAAGTGTTCGAAATCGAACTCGTCGTCACGGGGTTACTTGTGAACCGAATGGCAGGCTTTGCAGTTTGCCGCCTTCTTCAACATACCCGCTGCGTTTGCATCGCCTTCGACAGCAGCCTTGGAAGCTTTGACCAACGCTTCGGTCTTGGTCTTCCAACTCTCGGCATCACCCTTCTTTGGTGTCGCCTTCGCCATCGCAACCATCATCTCGTGCAACTTGGCTTTCTCTTCGTCGGTTGCTTCACCGCCAGCAACCTTCTTGATCAAAGGACCTTTGAAGCAGGTCTTCATACATTCCTTGATCGAATGCTTGGGCTCGGCATCTTCGGCAACGGCCGACAACGACAAAGCCGCGCTGATTCCAACAAGTCCCAATACGGCAATCATTCGCATCTGTTTTTCTCCAAAGACGATCGTCAATTTGAAACGAGGAAGGGAGTATTCTAGTAGCGGCCAGAGCGCAACGGAATCGAGACCGCCACAAAATCCGCGAATCGCGAGAGCACCTCGCCACACCTCGCTTAACAACGTGTACCTACGACAAGCAGCGACGCGTTTCGCGCCAAGACATTATTGTCGCACCGCCACATCTACTAGCGAGTTTGGCACAAGAAACACCCATCTGACCTAGTACCGAGCAAAAAAACATGCAAGTTTTTTTAGCTACTGATGACGCACCATGCTAGCGGCGTGAGACTCCTCAAAAGCCTTACGCCCTGAGTTTTCGGCAGTTTTGGAGAAACCGACCCGGCGCAATATTTCGCCTCAGAGGTCGGGATGGACTCAATTCACTGAGCGGCATTACCGAAATGTTTGACAGTCTCGTGTCGGCTGTGTTACATTATTCGATTGTATAGCCAGAAGACCTAGACCTGCCGCTATCCCACCTAAAAATACCAACCGCAAGTTTGACAGATGTTAGGCGGTGGTATCACACCTTAAATCGGCAACGTGTTGGACCACATCCAGCGTGGAACTGGCCAACACTCAACGTAACCAAACTACTCGCTCGATATGGAATCAGCAGTGGTTTGTAATGCTCGATCGTACCAAATCGCCAGGAGTTTCTTGAGATGTTTAAGTGTCAAGGTAACGCAATCAGTCGACGTGGATTTGTTGCCGCTGGAGCCCTGGGTGGCTTAGGGCTTAGCCTTCCTCAACTGCTGTCGATGCAGCAAGCTCGCGCCGACATGAAGCACTACGACTTCATCGAAGCCAAAGCGCAAAGCGTGATCCACATCTTCTTGCCTGGTGGTATCGCCCAACAAGAGTCGTTCGATCCCAAGCCATACAGCCCGATCGAATTTCGCGGCGAGATGAAGACCGTGAAGACCAACACGGGCGAAGTCTTCTCCGAATCGATGAAGGAAGTCGCTGGCATCGCGGACAAGGTCTGCGTGATCCGATCGATGACTCACGGCGAAGCGGCTCACGAACGTGGCACGCACAACATGTTCACCGGATACAAGCCCAGCCCAGCGTTGGTCTTCCCAAGCTTCGGCAGCGTGGTCAGCCATGAATATGGCCCCCGCAACAACTTGCCACCCTACGTTTGCATTCCCAACCAACCGAACGAATTCGCTGGCAGCGGCTACCTGAGCAGCTCGTACGGCCCGTTTGCACTGGGTGCCGATCCTGCCAGCAAGAACTTCAAGGTTCGCGATCTGGATCTTTATAAGGGTGCTGATGGGGAACGCTTCGCACGTCGCCAATCGGCGTTGGAAGTTGTCAACCAGAAGTTCGGATCGCTAACCAGCGCCGACAACGTCGGAGCGATGAGCACCTTCTACGACCGTGCTTACAGCCTGCTGGGCAGCGAAGAAGCCAAGACTGCTTTTGACTTGGACAAAGAAGATGCCAAGATGAAAGCGGCCTACGGCGAGAACACCGCTGGCATGCGGATGCTGATGGCTCGTCGCCTGGTCGAAGCGGGTTGCCGCTTGGTCACGCTGACATACGGCGGTTGGGACATGCACTCCAACCTCACTGCCGGCATGAAACGATCGACACCGCCGTTGGATCACGCGTTGACACAATTGATCAAGGACCTGGAACAACGTGGCATGCTCGATTCGACGCTTGTCATGGTGACCACCGAATTCGGTCGTACGCCTAAGATCAACAAGGATGCTGGCCGCGATCACTATCCAAAGGTCTTCAGCGTGATGCTGGCCGGCGGTGGAATCAAGGGCGGCACGGTCTACGGAGCGTCCAACGCAACCGCGTCGGAACCTGAGTTTGATCCCGTGACTCCCGAAGACTTGGCGACCACGATGTATCACCAATTGGGAATCGTCGCTGACAAGGAATTGATGGCACCCGGCGACCGTCCGATGGAAATCGTCGATGGTGGCAAGGTCATCAAGGATATTTTGGCTTAGCCCAACGGCCCGCAGCGATTATGATTGAGAATCGCTGCTGCCAAGAACATTCGCTCGCCCGTCGGGGAAACCTGCGGGCGAGCCCTTCCAGCTCCGCGTAACTCTCCCTCCCACCTTTCGCCCGAGCAACCGATTGCCATGCATCGCACCCGCTATCAGACTGCTGCTGAACGTCGAATGAGCTCTTCCCTTTTGGCCCCGCGACGGCTCGCGCTGTCGACTCTGGTGCTGTTCCTCCTCGCCAGTGTTGCCACCGCCGCTCAACCCCGTCTGACCGGATCGATCCCGCGCGGTATCCAACGCGGCACAACACAAAAGGTCATCTTCACTGGCGCCCGGATCAAAGACGGTCGCCAGTTGTTGTTCGACATCCCCGGGATCAACGTCCTGTCGGTGACTCCGGTCGACAACAGCAAGGTCGAAGCGGAACTCGAGGTTCCAGCCGACACGCCTCCCGGCCTGTATCCCGTTCGCCTGGTGACCGAAACCGACGTCAGCGACATGATCATGTTTGCTGTTGGTGCGATGCCCAACGTCGATGAAGTCGAACCGAACAGCGAATTCGAAACGCCTCAGGTGATCGAAAAGAACGTCACCATCGAGGGCAAGATCGCCACCGAAGACGTCGACTACTTTGCCGTCGACCTGAAAAAGGGAGACCGCCTGACAGCCGAAGTCGAAGGGACTCGTCTGCGTCGGGGCCGTGGCGACCCCTTCTTCGATCCGTACGTTGCGATTCTCAACAGCGAACGATTTGAACTCGCCTTCAGCGACGATGCACCACTGTTGCAACAAGACAGCGTCTGTTCGATCACTGCTCCCGAAGACGGCCGCTACATCGTGATGGTCCGCGACAGCTCGTTCGGCGGACGCAACGATCCCTATCGCCTGCACATCGGCGGTTACCCAAGACCTATCGCCGTTGTACCGGCCGGTGGTGCTCCGGGTGAACTGATCGACGCGACCTTCATCGCGATCGACGGCCAACAATGGACCGAATCGATCCAATTGCCAAGCGAACCGATGGAGTCTTATCCATTGGTGGTTACCAACGAACACGGCACCAGCCCTTCGCCAAACTATGTCCGCGTCCAACCGCAGGGCAACGTTGTCGAACAAGAACCAAACAACTCGTTTAAAGAGTCGACGCCCGGTGCTTTGCCAGCTGCGTTTTGTGGCATCCTGGCAGAACCAGGCGACAACGATTACTTCAGCTTTGAAGCCAAGAAGGACCAAACCGTCAGCATTCGATTGTTCTCGCGCAACGTCTTGCGTTCGGAACTCGATGGCGTGATCAACATCTACAACGCCAAGGGCGGCCGTGTCGGTGGCAACGATGATTCCGGAGGCCCCGACAGTTTCTTGGAATACAAGATCCCAGCCGATGGCGTTTACCACGTTCGCGTCAGCGATCACCTAGGTGGCGGCGGCCCCGGTTATGCCTACCGTGTGGAAACACGTCTGGCTGCTGCCGAACTAACTTTGACGCTTCCCGATCGCAAGCGATACGAAGCGACGATGATCGCAGTACCGCAAGGCAACCGATCCGCAGTAATGCTGAACGCAACTCGCAAAGGCTTCGGCGGCGCGATCGACATCGAAGCGTTGAACCTGCCGGCCGGAGTCACCGCGACGCCAATTCAAATGCCAGCCAACCGGACCACCGTTCCGTTGCTGCTGACCGCCACCGCGGACGCCCCAATGGACGGCCGTTTGGTCAACTTGGTCGGCAAAGTTGACGGCCGCGATGACGTCGTGTCGCGGTTCGATCAACAACATCAAATCGTGGGTGGTCGAAACAACGCAGTCCCCTTCGAATACCGCTCCGATCGCGCGGCGATCGCCGTCACGAAAAAGTCGCCCTGCACGATCGCAATCGTCCAACCGCAGGTTCCCGTCGTTCGAAACGGATCGATGGAACTGACCGTCACGATCGACCGCGGCGGATACGACGCCGATGTCGCCGTACGCCTGCTGTACAACCCGCCGGGAATTGGATCCAGCGGAAGCATCAAGATCCCCAAGGGGAGCAACGAAGCCAAAATTCCGATCACTGCCAACTCATCGGCTGCGATCGGCGACTGGCCAGTCATCGCCTATGCAATCATCAGCGATGGAAACGGTTCGTACGAAATCGCTTCGGAACCGATCACGCTGACCATCGAAGACAAAATCTTCACCTTTGGGTTCCCCAAGACATCGGCTGAACTTGGCGCTGATGCCAACGTATTGGTCGACGTCGAAATCGGGCGTCCTTTCGAAGGCAAGTGCGAAGTCGAACTGGTCGGCATCCCCGCCGGTGTCAGCTGTGAAAAAACGAAACTTGAAATCACCAACGACACCGAACAAGTCGTCTACTCCGTGAAGGTCGACGAAAAGGCTCGCGTTGGCCAGCACAAGTCGCTTGTCGCTCGTGCGAGGATCGTCAGCGATAAGGGTGTGATCACGCAGACTCAAGGAACTGGGAGTCTGCAGGTCGACAAACCGCTGCCAGCACCGGTTGCCAAACCGGCGGCGAAAAAGGAAGCGGCTCCAGCCAAAAAACCGGCAGCACCGAAACCAGCGGCAGCCAAGCCACTGAGCCGTTTGGAACAATTGCGATTGATGCGTGAGGAAGCTCGAGCGGGCAACTAAGTTAACCCGTTTGCCAACCGATTCGCTTCGATTGGTTTATGGCAGATCAGGACGATCGCCACAGGAACAAACGAAGGGCTTGGATGCCCAGCGACCGTAAAAAGCAACGATAACGACCCTAAGGTAATGATGATGCGTCGACTATCTCTGACACTCTCGGCAGTATTGTTGTCCAGTGCGATTGCGTTGGCGGCTGAACCAGCGGCCCCCGCAGCAGCCACTTCCGGCGGCCCCGCGCCAACGGCAGAGGTCAACTTGTCGGTCTATCCCGAAGAGATCTCGCTGGATACCGCTCGCGATTACCAGAACTTCATCGCCGTCGTCCGCCGCGACGACGACGTCACCTTGGATGTCACCGAAACCGCCAAGTGGACGCTTGCCGACGACAAGGTGGCCAAGCTCGACGGCACCAAAGTCACGCCGCTGGCCGAAGGGGCAACCGAGCTGGTTTGCAACTACGGATCGAGCGAAATTCGCATTCCCGTCAAAGTCACCCGGCCGGGCGAGAAGCTGCCGATCAGCTTCGAAAAGGACATCGTTCCGATCATGACTCGCAGCGGTTGCAACACCGGCAGCTGCCACGGAGCGAAGATCGGTAAAGATGGATTCATGATCAGCCTGTTCGGGTACGATCCCGCTGGCGATTACAGCCGCATCACCCGCGAAATCGGAATGCGTCGGATCAACCTAGCCGTTCCCGCCGACAGCCTGTTCCTGACGAAAGCGACTGGCGCCGTAACTCACACCGGCGGCAAGCTGTTCGACAAAGACAGCGTCTATTACGCCACGATCTTAGAATGGTTGGAGAACGGAGCTCCCAACGATGCCACGCCGCCACCAGCGGTTTCGAAGTTGGAGATCTATCCTCCACAAGCGGTTATCGAAGGTGCTGGCAGCAAGCAGAAGTTCATCGCAGTGGCACACTACGACGACGGCACCACGCGTGACGTTTCGAATCTCGCTGCGTTCATGACGAACAATGAAACATCGGCTGCCATCGATAGCGAAGGCAACGTGACCGCGGGTGCTCGCGGCGAAGCCTTCATCATGGCCCGCTTCGAAACGAAAACCGAAGGTCGCCAAGTGATCGTCCTTCCGGAAAACCTGAAGTACGAAGCACCACAAATCACCGGCAACTACATCGATCAATCGGTTGGCAAGAAGTTGAACCAACTGCGAATCCTGCCGAGCGGTTTGTGCACCGACGAAGAGTTCTTGCGTCGCATCACGTTGGACATCACCGGCCAGATGCCAACCGAAGAAGAATACCAAACATTCATGAACGACACCGCTCCGCAAAAGCGTAGCGAACTGATCGATCGACTGCTGGAACGCAAAGAATTCAGCGAAATCTGGGCGATGAAATTCGCTCAACTGCTGATGATCAAGAGCTCCAATCAAGTCAGCTACAAGTCGGCGTTTCTATACAACCAATGGTTGACCGACAAATTCGCTCGCAATGTTCCGATCGACCAGATGGTCCGCGAACTGCTTGGTGCGACCGGCGGTACGTTCAGCAGCCCCGCAACGAACTACTACCAGATCGAAACCGATACGCTCAAACGTGCCGAGAACGTGGCCCAAGTCTTTATGGGAATTCGCACCCAGTGCGCCCAGTGCCACAACCATCCGTTTGATCGCTGGACCCAAAACGATTACTACAGCTTCGCTGCGTTCTTCTGCCAAGTGGGCAGCAAGGGAGCAGAGGACTATCGCGAACGCATCATCTACAACCGTGGCAGCGGCGAAGTCAAACACGTCGTCACCAATAAGGTCAGCCCACCCAAGTTCTTGGGCGGTGAATTCGCTGACACCAAGGGCAAAGACCGTCGCGTCGTATTGGCCGAATGGTTGACCAGCCCCGAGAACCCGTACTTCGCGACAAGCATCGCCAACCGCGTCTGGGCTCACTTCATGGGCGTCGGAATCGTCGAACCTGTCGATGACGTGCGAATCAGTAACCCCGCTTCGAACCAAGAACTCTTCGAGTTGCTCGGTACCAAGCTGGCCGAATACAAGTTCGACTTCCGCCAACTGGTTCGCGACATCTGCAACAGCGAAGCGTACCAACGCAGTGCAACGTCCAACGAGAGCAACAAGACCGACACTCGCAACTTTGCTTACGCAACCGTTCGACGTATCCCGGCCGAAATGCTGCTCGACTGCATCAGCCAGGTAACCAATACCAAAGAGAAGTTCCGCGGCTTGCCGCTGGGAGCTCGCGCGGTTCAGATCGCCGACGGCCGCACATCGACCTTCTTCCTGACAACCTTTGGTCGCGCTCCCCGCGATACGGTTTGCGATTGTGAAGCGTCGACCGATCCTTCGCTGTCGCAAGCGTTGCACCTGCTGAACAGCAACACCACCAACGGTAAGATCACGCAGGGCAAGGTTGTCGACGAATTGCTAGCGGGAGATGCGACTCCTGAACAAGCACTCGAACGACTCTACATCCGCTGCCTGGCTCGCAAACCGACCGATGCGGAGAAAACCGAACTGCTGGCGACAGTCGCAAAAGCGCCATCTCCCAAGGAAGGACTCGAAGATATTTTCTGGGCTTTGCTAAACAGCCGAGAATTTGTTTTCAACCACTGATATGCGTGTAGAATAGATCGATACAACGCTGCCGCTGGCGGCGTTTTCGTTTGCGTCGCATTCAGTTTGCTAAGCCGCGTTCCGAATATCGGATGATTCCTGCGGGTTGCGGGCAACTGCTGCGCCGCGAAAACAGATCGATATCACCGACCGCTCCCTCCCAGTGAACCGCGGTCTCGCTGGTGGAATCCGATCGGTAGAATCCCTCCCCCACCTCAATGCATTCGCTGCCATGAAACGTATCACCTTTCTCCTGTTGGTTGCCTCGTCGTTTGGTACTTTGCACGCGGCCGATGAAAAGCCGACCGACAAGCCAAAGTTGAACTACATCGATCACGTTCTGCCGATCTTCCGGCAAAACTGTTTGAAGTGTCACAACGCAAACGATGCCAAGGGTGGTCTGGCAATCGACAGCTACGCCGCATTGATGGAAGGTGGCGGTAGTGGCGAAGTCGTCTTCGAAGGCGATTCGGGCAGCAGTCGTCTGTACCAAGTGATGACGCACGAGGACACTCCGGTGATGCCTCCGAATTCGGAGCCGTTGCCCAAGGAACAGCTCGACATCATCAAGAACTGGATCGATGGCGGCGTGCTGGAAAACAGCGGCAGTAAGGTCAAGAAAAAGAAGGGCCCTTCGCTTTCGTTCACCGCGATGGATGCCGGCGGAAAACCCGAAGTCATCTCGATGCCCGAATCAGTGTGGCGAGTCCCCGTGATCACGACTCAACGCAACGCGGCATCGTCGGCGATTGCGACTAGCCCTTGGGCACCGCTGATGGCTGTTGGCGGACAACGTCAGGTATCGCTTTACAACACCGACACCGCTCAACTGGAAGGCATCCTACCATTCCCCGAAGGCGTTCCGCAAACCATCCGCTTCAGTGCCGATGGTGCCTACCTGTTGGTATCGGGCGGTACCCATGCCTCGTTGGGCGTCGCCGCTCTTTACGACGTGAAGACGGGAGAACGTATGTTCCGCGTCGGCGACGAACTGGACACCGCGTTTGGAGCCGACATGAACGACAATATGTCGCGCGTCGCGCTTGGCGGTCCAGAAAAGATGCTGCGGATCTTCGACACGTCGACTGGCGAAAAGCTGTTCGATCTCAAGAAACACACCGATTGGATCTACTGTGTCGACTACAGCCCCGATGGAATTTTGGTTGCATCGGGTGACCGCTCTGGCGGACTTCACGTTTGGGAAGCCGATACCGGGCGACTGTACATGGATCTGATCGGCCACACCGCCGCGGTTCGGGGAATCTCCTGGCGTGCCGACTCCAACGTATTGGCCAGCTGCAGCGAAGACGGCACCGTCAAATTGTGGGAGATGACCGAAGGGAAGCAATTGAAAAGCTTCCGCGCACATGGCGGCGGAGCTACCGGAATCATGATGGCCAAAGACGGCCGAATTGCGACCTGCGGCAAGGACCGAACGATCAAGTTGTGGGACGCCAATGGCGGTGCGATCGCTACGCTTCCTGCGTTTGGCGAACCAGCATTGGAAGTCGCACTCACGCACGATGGATCGAAGATTGTCGGCGGCGATTGGTCGGGACGCACCGTTTTGTGGAGCGTAGCCGATCCTAAACTGGCTCAGGAAATCGATCCCAATCCACCGACACTGGAAGAACAACAAGCCGCTCAAGCGAAACAAGTCGCCGAGTTGCAGAAGGCATTGGCAGCAGCCGACGCCGCTCAAGCAGCAGCTCAAAAGGCAGCCGACACATCCAAGGCAGCTCACGATGCCGCAGTCGCGAAACTGGCGGCAACTCAAGCTGCGATCAAGAAAGCCAACGAAGACAAGGCGGCTGCAGAGAAGTTGCTGGCCGACCTGACTGCACAGAAGGATGCCGAGACCAAACGGCTGAGCAAAGCGAAACAGAAAGTTGCGACGCTGACAAAGCAGAGCCAAGATGCCAGCACTCAAATGGCTGCGATGACCAAAGCCGCGACTGAAGCGTTGGCGCGACGCGACGCAGCTCGCAAGGAAAAGACGACCGTCGCAGCGGCGATCGCCAAACTTGCCACCGAGATGACCGCCCCTACCCAGGCGAAAGCGGCTGCCGAAGCCAAGCTGCAGGAACTGGCGAAGGTCCAAACGACAACCACCGCAAGCGAGAAGACAGCTGCCGAAGCGTTGACCGCCGCGGAAAATGTGCTCAAGGCTGCTCAAACCAAGCTGGCGACAGTCACCAAGCAATTGGCTGACCTCGAACCTGCATTGGCAACCGCGTCGCAGAAGATGACCGCAGCGACTGCCGAACAGAAGAAGGGCACCGACCGCATCGCCGAACTCGGTCCCATGATCGCCAGTGCCGAAGCGGCGCTCACCGAAAAGAACGCTGCGGTTGCTGCGTTGCAAAAGCAGGTCGACGAAGCGAGCGACGAAGCTCAAAAGAAGACCTTGACCGAACAATTGGCGGCGGCTCAAGCAGAAGCGAAAACTGCGACCGACGCCAAGGCAACTCTCGACCAACAGTTGGCCGAAGCGAACGCAGCCAAGGCGAAGGCCGACGAACAGCTGGCCTTCCTGACCGCCGCCAACGCGGCGATGGGCAAGCAGAAGACCGATGCATCCGCTTCACTGGCAGCGACGCAAAAAGAGGTTGCCGACCTGACTGCGAAACGCGATGCAGCCAAGAAGGCTCGCGAGGCGTTGGTCGCTCAACTGGCTACCTACGCAAGCGAGATCGCAGCGGTCACCAAGAGCCGCCAAGAAGCTGAAACGCAACTGGCGGCGATGGCGAAGCAGAACGCTGACCTGACGGCCAAGCAAACCGCGTTGACGGCGACCGACAGCAAAGAAGAAGCTGCCCGCGCGGCGGCCGAAGCGAAAGCTGCAGAGCTAAAGAAAACCGTCGACGCTGTCGCTCCGATGCTCGCCGCAGCAGAAGGCGAAGCCAAAACCGTCGCTGCGAAACTTGCCGAGGTCACCGCCAAGATGACCGCTCAACCAGCGGAGATCGCAAAACTGGCGACTGTGGTTGAAAAGACGACTGCTCAAATCCCTGTCGTCGAAAAACAGATCGCCGACGCCAAAGCGGGCTTGGACAAAGCTGTCGCCGGAGTCGCAAAAGCGAAAGCTGACGCCGATGCTTCGCGAGCCAACGTCGCCGCGGCTCAACAGCGTTTGGATGGCTTGAAAACCGAACTGGTTGCGTTCCAAGGGATGGCTGCCAAGTTGGCCCAGGAGCAAGCGGCTGCCGAAGCGGAAGCCGAAGCGAAACGCAAAGCGATGGAAGCCGAAGCGGCTGCCGCCGAAAAGGTCGCGGCATCGATGGCTGCTCGCGAAGCGCAACTGAAGCAGATCGAAGAGAACATGAAAAAGCTGCAAGCTCAGCTGGCTGAGATGCAAAAAGCTCAAGCGGCTGAACAGCAGAGCCTGTCGGGCATCCAAGCCAAGGTTGCCGAATTGGAAGCTGCGACCGACGACGCGTTGTCCGAAGCCGAGGCCAAGAAGGAGAAGGCTGAATTCTTCCAATCGGCCTACGGCACCTAAGTCGGTTCGTCCTACGTAGCGTCGCTGGCCCTTGGACCGGCGACGGTAGATCGTACCGTTGCGGAGATCGATCCGCGGATCAACCGCAACGGAGCAGCGATGAGCTCAAACGACGATTATGGGCTCAGCAAACCCAAGGCGGTTGTCGCGATCGATCCGCCAGCGATCGATTACCGCCCGCCGACGCCACGCAATTCCGATCGCAAGATCGCACTGATTGGTGCCGGCGGGATCAGCCAATCGCATCTAGCCGCCTACCGCCGGGCGGGTTTCAACGTCGCAGCGATTGTCGATCGCACGCTCTCCAAAGCGGAAGCGATGCGGGACCAATACTTCCCGGACGCCGAAACGCTTACCGATTATCGAGCGTTACTGACGCGCGACGATCTGGAAGTCTTCGACGTGACGCCGCATCCCGCCGACCGATTGCCGATCCTTGAAGATGCGATCGCCGCCGGCAAACATGTGCTGAGCCAAAAGCCGCTGGTGCTCGATCTCGACGACGGCCAGCGCTTAGCCTCGCTGGCAGCGCAGCATCGCGTGCAGCTTGCGGTCAACCAAAACGGCCGCTGGGCACCTCACTTCCGCTACATGTTGCAAGCGGTCCGATCGGGCTTGATCGGCGACGTCGTTTCGATCGACTTTGCGTTGCAGTGGGATCAGACCTGGATCGCGGGATTCGAAGCGTTGGAGCAGATCGACCATCTGATCCTGTTCGATTTTGGGATCCATTGGTTCGACATCACGACCTGCCTGATGGCGGGCCAGACACCGCGAAACGTCTGGGCCTTGGCGACTAAACAACGCGAGCAAAAGTACCGCCCTGCAGCATTGGCCACCGCGGTCGTCGAATACCCTGGCGCTCAAGTGCGGATCGCGTTTAACGGTCACGTCACGCGCGGGGAATCGGACGTCACGACGATCGTTGGCACCCATGGCACGCTGCGATCGCAGGGCCCTGGACTGAACGACCAACCTCGGATCGACGGTTTCCTGCCCGACGGGACGTTCCACGCAGCGCTCGAAGGCTGTTGGTTCGAACAAGGATTTCAAGGAGCGATGGCAGAGCTGTTGTGCGCAATCGAAGACGATCGAGTGCCGGAGCACAATGCCACGCAGAACCTCGAATCGTTAGCACTCTGTTTTGCCGCGGTCGAAAGCGCCAATTCGGGACGCGTGGTTCCCGTCGGTAGCGTCCGGCGAATCGAGAATCAACGCGGTTGATGCTTGGGCAGCGTCGGCTATCGGACCAACGCTTGGCGGATTCTCGCCGCGACCGCCGGATCCTGTTCGGTCGACAGCAACGACCGTAACTCTTTCGCCACGTTGGGGTCGCGCATCGTGCCCAATGCAGCCAAGGCTCTCAAACGCACGCTCCGCTCCGCGTCTTCGGCTAACCACAGCAACCACCGACGCGGATCGACATCGGATCGGTTCGTGATGTCATCGATCAAACTGTTGCGAACGTCAGCGTTGGTGGAAGCCAACCGGATCGCCAGACTAAGATCGACCGGCTGAAAACCGCGTTGAATCAATTCACTGCGTGCCGCTGAAGCCAACGGTTTGCGGATGCTCGACAACAGATCGATCACAGCCCGCGTCGAATAGGCTTCCAACGCGCCGTCGGTCGAATAACCCCCAGCCGACAGGATCGGTGCGGAACCACCCATCGGAAGCGTCACGGGAGCTTCGGTAGCCGCCGGCCCACTGGTCAACATCTCCGGTTCTAACGAACTCGTCTCCACCAACTCGGCAGCCGGCGTGGGCGGAGGTCGCCGCGTCGGATCGACCCACAGGTTTTCATCGAGCACGTTTTGCGAAGCTGGTGACTGCGTTGCAGGAGCGACCGCTAACGGCTGCAGATTGGGCAGGAACTCCGCCTCGTTGGTGAGATTCGTCGGCAGCGACTGAGGCGTTGCAGGGGCTGCGGTCGCCAAAAGCGGAGCGTTTGCACTCGCGTCGACTGGCAGAACTAATTGCGACAGCAGCGACGTGGCGGTGCGGTAGCTGGTCTTGGCGCGTTGCAGTTCGATATCCAAGGTATCGAGCAGCGTTTGATTCAAAAGTTCACCGACCCAGGGATGGCGATCCTGCGGGATCTGCGGCAGCTGGTCGGCCAGTTGGCGGGTCAGCTCGAAATGGCAAGCGGCTCCCTCGGCGTCCCCCTTCTGCATCATCTGGTCCTGCATCGACTTGAGCACCTGCAGCGAACTGCGGGCGACGCCGCGATCGCGATGGCCCAGCGATTTGACCAAGACCGGAATCCCCGGAACTCCCAAATGCCCGATCGCTTGCAATCTTTCGGTCTGGGTTCCCAATGGAAGATCTTCGATCCCTTGGGTAAGCTGGTTCAACAAAAACCAATTGCAGACGCGTGGCACGACAAACACCGTCAGCACGATCACCACGCCGATCGCCGCCCACCAGGGCCAACCGGCGAAACGCCGTTGACGCCGATAGGCGAACGGGTTGCTTGATTGGTCGTGGTTCATGCGATGATAGCTCCGGTGCGGTTGACGGGGTGAATTCTTCTGTGATGTGTTAAATAAGACAATAGCAGTATTGGGATTGGTTGCCGTTTGCGGCCGCTAGCACCTACAGATCGACAAGCGTTGACGGTACACAATCCAAGTTAGAAAAGTGGTAGAAGGGCTCGGTTAAGCAAATATGTTTGCGACTCAGGAAACGATCGCCGCGATAGCATCTCCGCCCGGCGGAGCGATCCGCGGCATCGTGCGGATCAGCGGCCCCGATACGACGCGTATTTTGCAGACGCTGTGCCCGGCCGACTGTTGTTTTCCCAAAACAGCCTCGCGGATCGGCACCTCGATCGACCTGGGCGATCCGCTGGGGAACGTCGATGCTAGCGTGCTGTTATGGCCCAACGAGCGCTGCTACACGGGAATGCCCAGCGCCGAGATCCACCTGCCGGGCGCCGCACCGATCTTGAATGCAGCCTTAGAGCGTTTGTTGCATCACGGGGCGCGGATGGCCGAACCGGGCGAGTTTACGATGCGCGCTTTCCTGGCTGGCCGTTTGGACCTGACCGAAGCCGAAGCGGTCTTGGGCGTGATCGATGCCGACGACAAGCGGACTCTCGATGCGGCGCTGCGGCAGCTGTCCGGCGGCCTCTCGGGACCGCTGAACCAATTGCGAACCGAGCTGCTGAATTTGCTAGCTCATCTCGAAGCGGGACTCGATTTTGTCGAAGAGGATATCGAGTTCATCACGCAGGCGGAACTTTCGTCGAACGTCCAACGGATCGCTGATCAGATCCAAGCGATCAACGACCAGATGACAACTCGCAGCGGAACCACGGGGCCGCCTCAGGTCGTGATGCGAGGCGATCCGAATGCTGGCAAAAGCAGCCTGATCAACGCGTTGGGAGGCGAGGAGGTAGCGATCGTTTCGGAGCTCGCTGGCACGACGCGCGATTGTGTCGAACGGACGCTCGATTGCGACGGGCTGACGGTTCGTTTGATCGATACCGCAGGAATCGAAGAGGTCGACGACGCGATCAATCAACAAGCCCAAGCGTTGGGAGACCAAGCGCACCGTGAAGCCGATCTGTTGCTGG
Source organism: Rosistilla oblonga (assembly GCF_007751715.1). Taxonomy (NCBI): domain Bacteria; kingdom Pseudomonadati; phylum Planctomycetota; class Planctomycetia; order Pirellulales; family Pirellulaceae; genus Rosistilla; species Rosistilla oblonga. The sequence continues at coordinate 4,966,160 of NZ_CP036292.1, forward strand.
TCTGCGTCGACCTGACACAACCCGCGCTGCGGCCGTGGCAATTAGAATTGCAATCCACCACCACGGAACAGCCGAAAAACGGGCAACACATTTTGTTTGTCGGGACCAAACGGGATCGCTGCGACGAGCTACCACCGTGGGCAGGCGACGACTGGGTGCTGACCAGCAGCTTGACCGATCAAGGGATCGACCAGCTGCGAACTCGGATCGGGCAACAGCTGCAAAGCGCCGACGCCGTCGAATCGACGACGGTATCCTCGACAGCGGTCCGCTGCCGCGAAACGCTCACCCAAGCGACCGAAGCGCTCACCAACGCCCTGCAGGTGATCGAGCACCAATTGGGCGAAGAACTTGTCGCCGCGGAACTCCGCTTTGCCCTCGATGCGATCGGTCGGGTGACGGGTGTCGTCTACACCGACGACATTTTGGATCGCATCTTCAGCGAATTCTGCATCGGCAAATAACAACTTGCTAGCAACATCGGCTACCCGGCCGCTAGGACTTCGATCAACCCGCGGCAGAAATCGGGCAGATCGTCGGGGCGGCGACTGGTGACATGATGGCGATCGATCACGACGGCAGCATCTTCCCAAATCGCACCGGCGTTGATCAGATCGTCTTTGATCCCGGGCGATCCGGTCACGCGGATCCCCTTGTAAACGCCGGCGGAAATCGGAATCCAACCGCCGTGGCAGATCGCGCCGATCGGTTTACCCGCCTCATGAAAATCGCGGACGATCTGCAGGACCTTCGGATCGCGGCGAAGCTTGTCGGGCATGAAGCCGCCGGGGACGACAAGGCCGGTGAAATCGGCAGCATCCATGTCATCGATCGCGGTATCGGAAACGCAGGGATAGCCGTTTTTACCAGCATAGTTCGTGTTGGCGGCGGGGCCGGCGACGACCACCTCGGCTCCCGCTTCGATCAGGCGGAGCTTGGGGTACCACAGTTCCAAGTCCTCGTAGATATCTCCGACAAAGACCAAGATTTTGTGGCCAGTTAATGAGGGCATGGGATTCCTTTCAAACGACGCCACCGCTAGAAAAACAAGGCGAAGGCTGCAAACGAGGCGAAAATTCTGAGCGTGGCATCGTACCAAGGCCCCGCGGTTGCCGCAAATTGACATTCCAACAACGGTAACGCTTCGTTTATGGTTCCCCAGAGTGGCCGTAATCGATCTTCGGAATCGCGGATCGATCTGCTAGTGTTCCGCTTTGATATCTGCACAAAACAAAATCCTTCCAACATTCAAAGGGCGTCACGGATGATGCGTTTGATTCGATCGATTGGCCTCTTGGGCCTCCTGTTTGCGGCAACGTGTCCGGCGCAACAGCCTGCCACGGGACAGCCAGCTCGTCCCGGTACCTCTAACGCAGCGGCCGGTGCTCCAGCAGCACAGCCCTTCCCCGCGCTGACTGCCGAGCAACAAAATCGATTGGACCAGCTGCTCAAAGCTTGGGAATCATCGAGCAATTCGACGAAGCGGTTGTCGGCTAGTTTTAAGCGATGGCAGTTCCGCCCGTTGCAAGCGCCCAAAGAAATCCATGCCAGCTGGGCTCGTGGCGAAGTCAAATACCAAGCTCCCGCGCAAGGCATGTACCGGGTCGAGGAGATGTTGTTCTTCACCGGCTTCGACGAACAAAAAGCACCGATTTACAAAAAACAAGCGAATCAACCGGGCGATTGGTGGGTTTGTACAGGCAAGGAGCTGCTGGAATTTGATCGCGCCAACAAGAAGTGCGAGATCTTAGAACTGCCCCCCGAAATGCAAGGGACTCAGATCGTTTCCAGCCCGCTGCCGTTTGTCTTCAACCTGAACGCTCAAGAGATGAAGGACCGGTATTGGCTCCAAGAATTGCCCCCAAAAGAACAGGGGGAGTATTGGTTGGAAGCGTGGCCCAAACATCAAAAGGACCGCGCTGAATTCTTGAAGGTGATGATCATTATCGATGCAAAACAATTCCTTCCCAAAGCCTTGGTGCTGTTCCCACCGAACTTTGACCAACGCAACAATCCCGAACGCGACGTCTATGAATTCACCGACGTGCAGCGAAACGGGAACCTGTTCTCCAAAGCGATGGAGGGCATTTTTGGCCAGAACTTCATCGATGTTACTCCTCCCTCGGATTGGAAGATCATTCGCAACAAGTTCAACCCTGGACCGCCGCCGAAGATGGCGCAAGAGCAGGGAAACATGCAGCCCGGGCAAGCTCCACAAAGCCGCTAGGACGCTGCGTTTCGAGAGCTTCCGCAAGGCGGCGGTCGTCGACTGCTGCCTTCGCAAAACCAATGCAAGCCGCTTGAATCGTTTCCCGACTACGCGACCTGAAACCAACTTCCGCCTACCTTCCCCTGCCTCGAATGCCTCGTTGATCCTACCTTCGATGTCAGCTCGCCTCGAATCTCGCTGTCGTGTCGCAACGCTGTTCTGGGCGTTGGCGATTTCGTTGTTAATTGGATGTGGAACCACCAAGTCGCGGACTGCGACCGATCAATTGTTGTTGTCCGACGCCGTCGACCGCAGCGTATCAGCAATCGACTTCCGCCCGCTGACGGGAAAAAAAGTCTATCTCGATACGACTTATCTCTCGGCGGTCAAGGGAACGTTGTTCGTCAACTCCGACTACATCATCAGTTCGTTGCGGCAGCAGATCATCGCCGCGGGCTGTCTGTTGGAAGAAGATCGCAAAACGGCGGAACTGATCATCGAAGCTCGAGTCGGGACGCTCGGTGCCGATGGACATATGGTCAGCTACGGGATCCCGGCCAGCAACGCGTTGGCGACCGCTGCGTCTTTGGTTGCCGAAGCGGCTCCGGTCCCCACGATTCCGGAGATCTCTTTTGCGAAGCGCGAATCGAACGAAGCCTCCGCAAAAATCGCCGCGTTCGCCTACGACCGCGAAACCCGTCAAGCCGTCTGGCAGTCGGGGATTTCGCGCAGCGAATCGAATTCCCGCGAAACATGGATCTTGGGTGCCGGTCCGTTTGAAAGCGGCAGCGTTCGCGAAAACACGCGTTTGGCCGGGCGTGAGCTGCCGTTCGACGGCACTGAAGACAGCCTCCAAAGCAGCGATTCCCAGCCTGTGCGTCCCCCGGTCGACCTCAACATGCAAGCTCGATTCGAAGACGGATATCCGATCGTCCCCGGTGCGCCACCGCAACCCGATCTGATGAACGAATCGAGCGAAGCGGTCGTTTTGGACGCATCCCAAGGGGGAGAACTGAAGACGGTCTCCTTTGAAGAGGCGGCCAAAGCCGCCGAATCCGCCAATGCTTCCGACGCGGCCAAGCCGGGCGATGGCCCCAAAGATAAACCAAAGAAGAAATAGCCAACTCCTCTCATCACGATCCACTTTTCCAGCAGGCAACTCCATGTCAGACAAACCCTACAATCTTTTGATCACGCGTTTGTCGGCGATCGGCGACTGCATCGCGACTCTGCCGATGGCCGCGGCGATCAAGGCGGCGATGCCTAACGCTAGGATCACGTGGGCGGTTTCCTGCGCGGCCCGGCAACTACTCGAGATCTGCCCCGATGTCGATCGCGTGGTCTCCGTCCCCAAACGCTATCTCCGCACCCCAAGCGATCTGATGGCGATGCGTCGACAGCTGCGCGAGCAACCGCTGGACTGCGTTCTCGATCCGCAAAGCCTTACCAAAAGCGCCGCCTTGGGCTGGATGAGCAATGCGCCGCTGCGGATCGGATTCGCAAAACCACGAGGCCGCGAACTGGCCCCTTGGATGAACACCGTCTCCGTCGACAGCGATCCCGAACTTCACGTGATCGACGCCCAAGCCGAACTGCTGCGACCGCTGGACATCGTGCCGGGCAAGCCGCAGTTCAACCTGAACATTCCCAACGACGTCAGCCAATGGGCCCAACAGCATGTAATGGAATCCGTCGGCGATCCCAATCCTGTAATCATGAATCCTGGAGCCGGATGGGACAGCAAGATGTGGCCGGCGGAACGGTTTGGCCAGGTCGCGGCGTGGCTCCGCAACGAACACAAAATTCCGACCCTGATCGTTTGGGCGGGCCAACGCGAACGCGAATTGGCCGAACAGATCCGCCAGGTTTCCGGTGACGCCGCGGTATTGGCAGCCGACACGTCGCTGGTCCAGTTGGCGGCGGTATTGAAACAGGCGAAGCTGTTTCTCAGCAGCGACACCGGGCCGATGCATCTTGCTGTCGCCGTCGGCACACGCTGTGTCACGCTGCACGGTCCGACGCGGCCGGAGTTGTCGGGACCTTACGGCCCCGAACATATTTCGATCCAAAAGGCTCGCTTCGACGGCACCAGTCGGCAACGGCGATCGGCCGACAACTGGTCGATGCGTGCGATCGAAGTCGTCGACGTCTGCGCCGGCTTGACGCAAATGCTCAGCCGCTCGTCCCGCGCGGCTGCATGAGACCTCCGTCGGCGGTGACCAATGCGTTGAAACCTCGCCTCTGCTAGGTTCCCGACCGCCCCATCGGACGTTACGCTGATCGTGGGCCACGCGTTGCGCGTCTGCTGGCTCACCGATCACCTATCACCGATCGTGTCATTCCTCCAATAGGCTCACCATCATGAACTGGAAAAACATCGAAGGCCTCGACGGCGTGGAATCTCCGGGGCTGCTTGTCGATTCCGAAAAGATCCAACAGAACATCGATCGGATGATCGAAATCGTCGGCGGGGCAGAGCACGTCGACCGTCTGTTTCCGCACGTCAAAACGCACAAGATGCCCGAAGTGACGCGGATGCAAGTCGACGCGGGGATCACGAAATTCAAAGCGGCCACGTTGTCCGAAGCCCAAATGGCCGCCGGCGCTGGTGCCAGCGAGGTCCTGATCGCTCATCAATTGGTCGGCCCCAAGCTCGATCGCTTGGCAACCTTGATCGAAGACTTCCCGAACACAAAGTTCGCGGTCCTCACCGACGATCCGCAAGCCGCCGACGCGATCAACGAAAAGTGTGGCGACGCCGATTCCCCTTTGGATGTCTATATCGATATCGATTGTGGAATGCATCGCACAGGGATCCCGTTGGGAGCTCGAAGCGATGCGTTGCGAGCGCACATCGATTCGCTGTCGGGACTGAATTTTGCCGGCCTGCACGTTTATGACGGCCATCTTCACGATCCCGACTTGCAACAGCGGACCGACAAAGTCAAAGAGATCCTCGGCAAAGTCGCCTTGCACGAGAATGAACATCCGTCGCCGCGGATCATCGTCGGCGGGTCGCCGACGTTTGGCATCTGGGCTGCGGAAACTCCCTGGCATCTCAGCCCCGGGACCACGCTGCTGTGGGATTTTGGATACGGAGACGCCCACCCCGATCTTCCGATGACCATCGCCGCTGCGTTGATCTCGCGCGTGATCAGCAAACCGGGTGAAGGCAAGATCTGCATCGATCTGGGACACAAATCGATCGCCGCTGAAATGCCGTTGGAAAAACGATTCCAGTTCCCCGACCTTCCCGATGCTCAACCGATCGGCCAAAGCGAGGAACACCTCGTCTTGCAAACAGCCAATGCCGCCTCGCTGCATGTCGGCGATATCGTGCTCGCCATCCCTCGACACATCTGCCCGACCGTCGCTTTGCATTCGCATGCTACCGTTGTCAGCGGAGGCCGAGTGACGGGCGAGCGGTGGCAAGTGACCGCTCGCGATCGGTAAACCTTCGACGAGACTGACCAGTGAAAAAGCAAACGCGTCCGGTCGAGGTGACGATCCCCGCCTGTGGCGTGTTTGTTTTGGAAAGCCATCACGCCGCCGACTTCCAGATGGAACCGTCGCGTCATCCCTTCCTGGAGATCTTCCATGTGATGCAGGGGCGTGGGACGATTCAAATCGGCAAACACCGGGTCGCCTGCCAAGCCGACGACACGGTGATCATCCCGCCCGGCGATGAACATTCGATCGTCGACGATCCCCAGGATCCGCTTTCGATCTACGGCGTCTGCATCGCGACGCAGCTTTACGCCTGGCACGACGCAGCGCCGCAGTGGTGCAAGCCGGGGCTGCGATCAGTCAATAAACTCGCCCTGCCGGGAATCCGCGACGACCTGCGACGGATGCTGTACGAACAATCGGTTCCGCGTCGCGGCAGCGAACTGACGATCGCGGGTCTTGCGATCCAACTGTTAGGCACCTTGGCGGGCGACCGCGGTCCGGGCTCGTTGTCAGCCCCTGAAAGCCCGTCGATGCAAGGGCATGCCCAAGCAGTCGCTCAATATATCGAACAACTGCGCGCCCACTTCTTCGACGCGTCGGATATCGATTCCGCCGCGCAACAACTTGGAATCAGCCGCCGCCGCTTTACGGAACTGTTTCGTCAAGCGACGGGCCAAACCTGGCTGCAATTCCTTACCGACCAACGCGTCCAACACGCTTGCCATCTGCTGAAACAGACCGATCGGACGGTCGTATCGATCGCATTTGAATGCGGATTCGAAGATCTGTCGAGCTTCTATCGCGCCTTCAACCGGCGGATGCACGTCGCGCCAAACAAATGGCGACAGAGCTGAAACTGCGCGCTTTGTAGGCAGGCATTGCCAGCGACACAGGCGATCCCAATAGCGGATATTGGCACACCAATTTGGCGACGTTGAGTTAAGACGCATTGCGGTGGCACAAGGGGACCGGAATCCCCCTCCCGCTGCAAATTTGCAGAATAGTCGATGTGGCACAGACATTGCGTTGTCATCGGTGCACAAGTCTCGTTCGCAGAGCACCGCAGCGTTGAACCTTTTCGTTATCGACTCGCGTCACTTCGCGTGGCCCCCGGGTCCCCGAATGGCAAGTTCTATCCGCTCACTCTCTCAATACCTGAACTTGTGACGTTGTTCATGTTTGCAGTCTGGATCATTTCAATGCACGTTCGTGTAGCCAGACCCGCATCGCAATAAGGATGGTTGGAATTATTTATTCGGGAGCCTTTGTACAGATGAGATCGCAAAGAAAAAAGACCGCGTTCACCTTAGTCGAATTGTTAGTCGTGATCGCCATTATCGGAATTCTGGTTGGACTGTTGCTACCCGCGGTACAAGCCGCTCGCGAAGCTGCCCGCCGCATGCAGTGCAGCAACAACCTGAAACAATTGGGACTCGCACTGCACAACTACCACGACACGTTCAAGACATTTCCACCGGCACTGTTGGGATCCGGACGCTACAATAACGCCAGCTACCACGCGTCGAACGGCGGGATCAAAAACACGACGGGATGGGCATTGCTGTTGCCCTTCTTCGAGCAATCGGCGATCGCTGACCAGTACGATTACAACGTCTGTTCCAGCAGCTCCAGCCCCTACGGCGGCGTTGTCGCTGGAGACGATACGATCAACGATGGACTGTACAACATCCCATTGGATGTGCTGGCATGTCCCTCGGATCCAAGCTCCGGCTTGGTCGTTAGCACCTCCGCTGGTAGCACCAGCATGTACTCGCGACGCGAAGCGATTCGCACCAGCTATGTGTTCTCGGTCGGCAGCTTTACCGACTACAGCGGGCCGTGGAGAAGTTACTCGGGCGACATTCGCCAAGGCGTCTTCGGAAACGACGGAGCCGCAAACTTTGCCGCCATGACCGACGGCACATCGACGACGATCGCAATCGGTGAAGCAACCGGCGGCGCGTTCAAGACCTCGGCCGACTACGGGCCTTGGGGTATGACCGGCACGCACACCTGCTGCCATGGCTACCTTCCTGGCGGCAGCACGACCGAGGTTTCTACAACCTACGCAGCGGCGTATACGCAAAACTACAGCATCAACGGTGCCTACAACAACGATGCGTTGGGTCGCACGTATGCGTGGGTCTTCAGTAGCAAGCATCCCGGCGGAGCCAACTTTGTCTTTGCCGACGGGTCGGTCCATCTGCTGACCGAAACGATGAACTATCTGACCCTGCAACAACTGGGCTACATCCACGATGGCCTGCCCGTTCCGTCGGACTACTAAACCCAATACCGTTCAACGAAAGAACCTCGGACCGTCGAAAGAGCCTCGGCCGTTCGAAAGAGTCTCGGACCGTCGAAGGAACTAGCGGCGGGATGTAGTGGACGAGGTTACGAGTCCCAGCGATTTGGTCTGATGCAAAAGGACTCGTACCCTCGTCCATTACGCTTCGTTGAACGGTATTGCTATTAAACCGATCGAGACTTCAACGTCTGATTTTGTGGGGGCCAGCCGGCAACGTCGACTGCCCCCACCTCGGGCAGCACTATTGAAAAAGGAATTCTATCCATGCGTTACAACGTCATTATGATGCTCGTCGCGGCCGCCTGTGCCGGCTGCGGTTCTCCGTCGACAGGTCCCTCGACCGTCAGTGTGCAGGGGACCGTGACTCTCGATGGCAAGCCCGTCGAGGGAGCGGATGTCTACTTTATCAGCGGACAGTTCAGCAGTTCGGCCAAAACCGACGCCGCCGGAGTCTATGACCTTACCGGCGGAGCGATCCCCGGGCCCAACACCGTCTACGTCAGCAAGCTGTCGATTCCCGCGGGAGCGATGGCGGGGATGGAGGGAGCGATCGACGAGGGGCAGATGATGGCGATGGCGGGCGATCCGGCACTCGCCCGATCAAAGTCGGGCCCTAAACAGCTGCTGCCGCCGCGCTACAGCGATCCCGGCAAGACGGAGTTAAACGTTTCGGTCCCCGATGAGGGGGGCGAAGCCATCGACTTTGCCTTGAAATCGAAATAAGAATCGCCTCGTTTCCGTACGATTCCGACGATTCTGCCGCCGCGAAACGCGAGGGACTCGCTTTTTCCTTGAATTCTCGTTTCGCAACGCCCCGCAGGCTGGCTACAATGAAGTCATTCGTTTACGCGATCTCCGGTCGCGCATGCGGGGTCAGCGGTTCGGCTGTGCGCGAACCTCCCCCGGCTGCGTTCGATCGCTTTTCTGCTCCCGAAGCTTCGTCCACTTCCCGATGCTCGAACCTTCTTCGAGGCTCTCCATGAACTTTTCGTATCGAAAACCGGCGCTGCCATGCCTGGCGTTTCTGCTGCTCACCTCGCTCGCCAGCGCGGCCGATCCCTCGATTTTGTCGCCGACCGAGGCGACTCACCTGGGACTCGAACAAGCCTGGGGCAAGACGCTGCAAGCGGGCTCGGGAATCGGCCGCTTGGTCGATATCGAACTGCACGTCGACGAGACCCGATCGCGGAAGTACATCGACATTTTCAATGGCGATAAACTCGTTTGGCGGAAAGCAACCGATCAACTCGATCCGGTCCGCGGGCTGCCGATGGGCGAAGAGGCGGTTCGCAAGGCAGCCGAACGCGAGCTGCTGTTTATGAAGGCGCGAGGAGCCAAGGGAGAGATCCGCGAAAAGATCGTTCCGCAGATTTGGTTGTACGCCTTGGGAGCCGATGGAACCGTTCAAGCAATCGACGCCGAGACCGGCGAAACCGCCTGGGTTCAACGCGCTGGAGACCCGCAACAACCGAAGTTCTCGATGGGAATCGACGACCGTTTTGTCAGCTTCCTGTGCGGCGCGACAATCGTTCAACTCGATGCGACCAACGGCAACATCGTCAACACCGAACCGTGCAAAACCGTTCCCATGGGAGGCGCGACGATCGTCGGCGACTACGTGATGAACCCTTCGACCTCGGGAATCGAAGGGCACTTCTTAGACGACATCACCGAACCGCCCTACCTCTCGATGACCGCCGGGCACGCGATCGGCAAACCGCGTCGGTTCCCTAAATCGCTGCGGATGGCTTGGCCGACCAGCCAGGAACTCGTCTACTGCATGGAAGTCACCGGATCGCCATCGGAACTGTTTCGGATTCAGACGACCGGAAACGTCAACGGACGGATCGAAACCGTCGGTGAAGATCTGATGTTCTTCAGTTCGGCTGGAGGCATGGTTTACGGATTTCAAGTTGCTCGGATCGCCACGCCGCTGTGGCAATACAGCACCGGTGAACCGATGGTTGGCGACGTCGTCGCACTCGATAAACAGGTCTATGCGACCAGTTCCTACGGCAATCTATACGCTTTCGATATGACCAACGGCCAACCGGCCTGGCAGGCTCCCGCATCGCGCGTCGAGGAAGTCCTCGGATCGATCGGCGACGCGTTGATCGTTCGCGACTCATCAAATCATCTGGCAGTCATCAATGCGTTGAACGGCTCGCGAGCTGCAACGGCGATGCAAAACATCTTGCACCGTGCCGTCGTCAACCGCGGAACCGATCGCATCTATCTCGTCAGCGACACGGGGTATGTTCAGTGTCTGCGACCGATCGGACGCGAACTGCCAGAGGTTAAGATCGCGATCGAATTCAAGCCGGAAACCGAAAGCACCGAGACGGACAAGTCGACTCAGCCGAAACCGAAGAGCGACGATCCGTTTGCCCCGGCCGCTCCTGGTGGTGCCGATCCGTTTGCGGCTCCCGCCGGCGGAGATCCGTTTGCGGCACCGGCTGGTGGCGACCCGTTTGGCGCTCCAGCGGGCGGAGCGATGGATAACGCCGATCCGTTTGGTGCGGCCAATCCGTTTTAGCAAAGCGGCAGTTAATCGCAAAACTGCCAGCCGAAGTGAAGTCTAATGCCGCTGCATTCGCAGTGGCACTGCCTCCATACGATTCAACGGCATCGCGCAAAGAACAACCGCCGCTGGCCAAAGGCCTGCGGCGGCGGAGCGTTGTTTTTCGGAAGCCTGGTTTCGTCGGCTACCGCTGATCGTCGCAGAGTTTCGGATTGTTGACGTGACGGTCCTTGTCGCGCACCGTCTTCTTAACCAGATTCCGTTCGAAGGCGTCGCTCAAGTCGATCCCCATTTGGTTTGCCAAACAGATGGTGACAAACAGGATATCGGCCAATTCATCTCCGGCATCCCCCGGGCTCTCGCCCGGTTTCGCCACTTGATCGCCAAACTGACGCGAGAGGATTCGAGCCAGTTCGCCCACTTCTTCGGTCAGCTGAGCGAGATTGGTCAGTTCGCTGAAGTAGCGAACTCCCAACGTTTGAATCCAATCGTCCACCAACTTCTGCGCATCGGCAATCGTGATTTCAGCCATCGTTGACCGTCGGTCCTTTACTTAGCAACATTCGTTAGCAGATGGGTTCCGCTTTTCCCGGCAACCGCGATGTCGTTGCGACCATCCTGGTTGAAGTCGGCGACAACGATTTGCAATCCGGTTCCAACCTGCCCTTCATCGATCGTGTGTCGCTGGAACTTAGCTTGTTTAGGATCGACGGTATAGTAGTACATGCATGGCACTTCTTGCCCTCCAGGATCGTTGCCGTTGTGGGCGTAGTAGCGTTTCCCGGTGATCAATTCGGGCTTCCCGTCGCCGGTCAGATCGGCCCACGCCAAGGAGTGCGGTTGGCTGAATTCGCGATCGATTAAGTGCTCTTTAAATTCGATCTCGCCATCGGCGTCGACGCCGGTGTTCTGCCACCACAGCAATCCGTAATCGTGCCCTTTGCCGAAGATGATGTCGTTGCGACCATCTTCGTCGACATCGACGATCAACATCGGCAGGCTCGCGTGCAGGTCCCAAACCTTGTGGAACTTCCACTCGCCCGACCAAGGATTCTCGGCTGGCTGTTCATACCAACCCTGGCCGACCAGGATATCGGTCTTGCCATCACCGTTGAGGTCTCCGACGCCAACACCGTGTCCGTTTCCCGACTTGCCGATCATGGTTGGCACCAGCGAAAAGGCGGCTTCCGATTTTTGATCCTTCTTCTCCGCCTGTTCCCCCGCCGCTTCCGATTTGGGTTTCAGCAGACCGACGTACATCGGCACATCTTTGGCCCAACTGTTAGCAATCCATTCGGGGCGACCGTCGCCGTCGAGATCCTCGAACAATACGCCTTCGTTTCGCGATTGCCCGGTATCGACCAGCAGATGTTTGTTCCACATCTTCCCAAGCTTCAGGCTCGGGTCGCCGGGATTCTCGAACCAAAAGACCTCGCTGGGGATGAACGATCCGGCGACCACATCGGGTCGACCATCTTGGTTGACGTCGAAGATATAGTCGCCGTTGCTCTGAACATAACCGTTCCAATCCTCGATCATCCGCAGCGGCCGCGGCGTCCACTCGGGATTCTTGTACCAGAATCGCCCGGCGACAAGATCCAACTTGCCATCGCCGTCGACGTCGGCTGTGGCGATCCCTTCGTTGGCATCGACCGCCAATTGCCGCACCTGGAACGATGCGGGAGATTCCGCCATCGCCATCTGGGGCACTGTCGCCACCACCGATCCGATGGAAGCAAAAAAGGCGATCATCCGACTTGTAATTCTCATGGGGGGTAAAACCTAAGGGTGTGAGGAAGATCATCAGGTGGGAGCTGCGGTTATGCGGCTGACGCAAGTATAACAAACGTCGTCGGGAACGGTTTAGCAACGAATTCCAATGAATTCGCCGCCGACATCGTTTTTGGCCTGCAGAACCGGCAGCATCGGACTATTGTTGAAATCCAGAGCGGGAAGTGTCGAAAACCTAGGCCTTGTCCTGATTTTCGGCGTTCCCAAAGCTGTGGCCGGTCGATCCACTACTTGGAAGGAGATACTCCGACGTGGAAACATCCCCTTCCTTTCGAGCCTTCGAGGCACTCGTGTACTGAGGGACATTTTGATCGAAAAACTTTATCTGGAAGATCTCTGCAAAGGGGATCATTGGGTCAGCCCCAGTCAAACGATCACGCGCGAGCATGTGATCCGGTTTGCCGACCTGACCGGTGACCACGATCCTCTGCACGTCGACGAAGAATTTGCCAGCAAGTCGGCCTTTCGCCAACCGATCGCCCACGGTCTGCTGGGGCTTTCGATCATGGCGGGGCTGTCATCGAAGCATCCTATGGTCCATACGATCGCTTTCACCGAACTCGACGACTGGCAGTTCAAGCATCCCATCTTCTTTGGCGATACGGTCCACGTGGAGACCGAAATCGTGGCGATTCAGCCTTACGGGCGTCGCGCCGGAAAGGTGACTTGGTTTCGCCAGCTGGTTAATCAGAGCGGACAAGTCGTCCAACAGGGGAGTCTCGACACGATCGTCGCCGCTCGCCAACCCCGCAAAACGAAACGCACCGATCGGACGACGACCAAGATTCAAGAATCGGTCTGATCCGACAGGGGGCGATTCACATCGATCGCGCGAACCGTCGCAGTCGGTTTTACCGGCACGGATGCGACCACTGGAATGTTGGTAATCTCGTCAACCTTGGTCTATCGTAGAACGGATAGATCTCGCGTCGCGGAACCCGCAGCCTCCAGAAACCGCCCCCATGTTTTCATTGCCGATCCGCCCGACGCCCTCCCGCCAACTGGCGCGGATCGATCGCCAATTGCGAACACTCTCGGGCGCTTCGGATCGACAGCTGCGTGAGCGCTCGGCGTCGCTGCGATATCGCGCCGCTGCGGGTGAATCGCTGCACCGCCTGTTGCCCGAGGCATACGCTCTGGTCGTCGAAGCGGCTGACCGCACCCTCGGTATTCGCCACTACGACGTGCAATTGCTGGGCGGAATTCATCTGGCCAACCGCTGCGTTATCGAGATGGAGACCGGGCAGGGGAAGACGTTGACTGCCACTCTGCCGCTGTTTCTGCATGCGTTGCGAGGCCAAGGCGTTCACTTGGCAACCAGCAACGACTATCTCGCCCAACGCGACGCCGACACGATGCGTCCCCTGTTCTCGATGTTAGGACTCACCTGTGGCGTAGTGGTCGATGGCATGGACGACTCGCAGCGGCGGCAGAGCTATCGATGCGACATCACCTACGCCACCGCTGCCGAATTGGGATTCGACTTCCTCCGCGATCGGTTGAAACGCCGCGCCGCAGCAGGAGCCTCCACGGCGGACCGATCGGAACTGCAGCCGGTCGGTCGCGAGCTCGATTTCCTGCTGGCCGATGAAGCCGATGCGTTGATGATCGACGAAGCGAATACGCCGATGATCATTGGGGCTCCGTCGCGGATCAGCGAGCAGAAACAAGCGCTCTACCAATGGGCGGCTCAAACGGCTCCTCACGCGATCGAAAAACAACACTATCGATACAACCTCCGCGAGCGTTCGGTGGAACTATTGCCCGCCGGCCGGCAATGGGCGCGACAGCAATTGAGTGCGGGCTTGATGGACGGAAACAGCATCTTGGATCTGTTCGAAAAGCTGGAGCGGGCGATCACCGTCGATCGTGACTTCCATCGCGACCAACACTACATTGTCCGCGACGGTGAGATCGTGCTGATCAATGAAGCGACGGGGCGACTGGGCGAAGGGCGACAATGGCAGGACGGAATCCAGCAAGCGATTCAAGCTGTCGAGCGGTTGCCGATCACCGCTCCAACAACCCACGCGGCGAAGCTGACGGTGCAGGGGCTGTTCCTTTCCTACCGTCACCTCGCGGGGATGACAGGCACGGCGGTCGCTGCGGCATCGGAACTGAGGAAAGTCTACAAAACGAACGTCGTCCGAATCCCGCCTCTGCACAAATCGCGGCGGCAAGCGCTCTCGACCCGCTACTTCGCCGATGATACCGAAAAGTATCAAGCGATCGTCGACGAGATCATCGCCATCGGGCATGCGGGCCGGCCGGTGCTGATTGGGACGCGGAGTGTCGAAAATTCGCAGCGTCTGAGCAAACTGTTGCGCGACGCCAACGTACCGCATCAAGTGCTCAACGCTCACCAGCACGCATCGGAAGCAAAAATCATCGCCCTCGCCGGCCGCGCGGGGCAAGTCACGGTGGCGACCAGCATGGCGGGCCGCGGAACCGATATCCGCGTCGAGGACGATGTCGTTGAACGCGGCGGGCTGCACGTGATCCTTTCCGAGCTGCACGATTCGCCCCGCCAAGACCAACAGTTGTGGGGACGCTGTGGTCGGCAGGGACAACCGGGAACCTACCGGCAATTCTTATCCTTGGACGATGCGATCTTGGACCAAGCCTATGGTGACCAGGCCGCTGCCGGTTATCGCACGCATCGCCGCGGCAACCAAGCCGCATTGTTGTCGACAGCCCAACAGACGCTGGAACAACGGCGACGGCAAAACCGCCTGACGGCCCTCTACTATGAAAAACGTCGGCTCCGCGCGGTCTGGGAAATGGGTCGCGATCCGCTGTTGGATGTCATGTAACACCAGACAAATTTGAACATCATGTACGCCACCGGCAGCCCCACCAATCCGATTCCACTGCGCATGCGAGACGATCTCCGCGTGGTCGAGCACGTCTACCGTGGGGAAGCGACGTTTGTGATCGGCGACATGTTGGCGCTCCAGTACTTCCGACTCAACCCACAGGAATACGCCCTACTGGCCGCGTTAAATGGACAGAACAGCGCCAGTGATATCAAGGAACAATTCGAAGCGAAGTTCGCGCCCCACCGGATCAGCTATCAAGAACTGCAAGCCTACCTGATCGACTTTCACAAAAAGGGCCTACTAGCCGGCGCGGTCTCCGATTCCGGAAGGCACCTGCACCGGCTGGGACGAACCCGCAAGATCAAGCAACGGTTCAGCGAATCGAAAAACGTCTTGGCCTTCCGTTGGCGAGGGATCAATCCCGACCGAGCGTTTCAAACCGCAACGGCCCTCTTCGGCTGGTTCTTCAGCAAACCGATGGTGCTCCTCAACGCCGCGCTGATGCTTTTTGCAGTCGCCTGGCTCGGGGCGCACGCCGATGAATTTGCCGCTCGCCTGCCCAGCATGCAGGCCTTCTTCTCGGGCAAGAACTGGCTGATGTTAGGCCTTGTGCTGGCCGGAATGAAAGTGCTGCACGAATTTGGCCATGGGATCGTGCTGACGAAATACGGCGGCCGCTGCCACGAACTGGGCGTGATGCTGTTGGTTTTCATGCCCACGCTCTACGTCAACACCTCCGATTCTTGGCGGATCAGCGACAAGTGGAAGCGAGCCGCGATCGCGGCAGCGGGCGTCTATGTCGAACTCTTTCTGGCGGCGCTGGCGACGTTTGGTTGGTGGCACAGCCGCCCTGGTGGATTTCAATACGTCTGTCTGAACGTGATGTTCCTAGGATCGGTCAGCGCGTTTTTGTTTAACGGCAATCCGCTGCTGAAGTTCGATGGCTATTACCTGTTGTGCGATCTGATCGAGATCCCCAACTTGCAGAAGCGTTCGCAAACACTTGTTCGCAATCTGTTCCTACGGCATGCGATGGGCGTTCGCGAGGGAGACGAAGATCTGCTGCCGACGCGAACCAAAATCTGGTTGGCCGGATATCTCGTCGCGTCGACGCTCTACCGTCTGTTCCTGATCTACGTGATCGCATTTCTGATCGTCCGTTTGTTCCAGCCTGCGGGCTTGCAGGAGTTCGCCAAAATGTTCAGCTTCCTTCTGATCGGCCTGATGTTCGTGGTCCCCATCTTCGCCCTGGCCCGATACTTTTGGGTTCCCGGTCGCGTTCACAAGGTGCACCCCACGCGTGCCATCATCACCACCGTTCTGTTTGCCGCGGCGGCTGGGTTTGTTGTCGCAGTCCCGTTGCCCGACCATATCGTCTGCGATTTTGTCGTCCAACCGCGCGATTCACAAACCGTCTATGTTCAGCACAACGCGGTGCTGCACGAGATCCACGTCGCGCCGAAACAACAGGTCCAACGAGGAGACAAGATCGCGACGATGCGGAACCTGGACATCGAATTGGAGATCGCGGAACTCTCCGGTCGACTGATCGAATTGGACAGCGAGCAACGGATGCTGCGGTTGGCTCGCTATCAGTCGCCCAGCGGCGCCGACGAATTGAGCAACATCCGCCAACAACGACTGACGATCGAACAACGGCTTGCCCAACTGCGGCAGATCCAACAGCAAATGGTTTTACGCGCCCCACAATCGGGAACGGTGCTCCCGATGTGGTTGGACCAAATGCCGCACGCCGATCCCGATACGCTCGACCGATGGGACGGTTGGACACTGCATTCCGAAAACGTGGGGACCTCGTATTCACGGGGCCAGCCGATTTGCAAGATCGGCGACCTGGGGACTCCCGACGCGCGGTTGACGATCGACCAAAGCGACATCGAATTTGTAGAGCGTGGCCAAACGGTTCAACTGCTGCTGGATTCCCAGTCGGGTCGCGCGCTGACCAGCCGCATCGAATCGATCTCCGAATCGGATACCGACAAGATTCGCGCCAACGTCACCCGGCAGTTCGGCGGCGCGGTGGAGACCAAGCAGGAGCAAGCGGCTTGGAACGGGGAGATCGAAGATCCGCAAAACGTCCGCGTCGCGGGAGCCGTCTATCAAGCGATCGCCCGGCTTCCGGAGACCGACCAGCCGCTGGAGGATGGGCTGCGTGGGACCGCTCGCATTGCTATCGGCAAGCGAACCCTGGCCGGCCGGCTGCAGCGGTTCGTCCAAAAAACATTCCGGATCGATCTCTAAATTTTTGATTTCGCGACGCTTCGATTGCCGCGAATCGCGAAATTTGTTGGAAATCCAGTTGGCAATCGCATGCGCCGAAGATCGGTCGGCTGCGGAGAACGATCTTGACCAATTTGCCGTGCTTGGCATATCGTCAGTATAGCGAGGGGTCTGGGACGACCCCGCTCAAAATATATGCAAGCCAAGGAAGGCAAATGCCATGGCCGATGAACCAAATGTGCCACTGCTGGATGTAGGACGAGGGAACGCCCCATTGCGTCAGGAGATGCTGGCGGCGATTGGAGACGTAATCGATAGCGGTCGTTTTCTCTACGGCCCCGACGTCTCGGCACTCGAAAACGAGATCGCCACGCTCAGCCAAGTGGATCACGCGATTGGATGTGCATCGGGAAGCGATGCGCTGTTGCTGGCACTGATGGCTCTCGAGATCGGCCCCGGGGACGAAGTGATCGTTCCCAGCTTCACCTTCTTCGCAAGCGTCAGCTGCATCGAACGACTCGGCGCGACGCCGGTCTTCGTCGACATTCTCCCCGACACCTTTAATATCGATCACACCGCAATCGAAGCGGCGATCACGCCTGCAACGCGTGCGATCATTCCGGTCCATCTGTTTGGCCAATGTGCGGCGATCGATAAGATCTGCCAGATCGGCGAAAAGCATGGCATCGCGATCATCGAAGACGCAGCTCAAGCGATCGCATCGGCTTACCACAGCCGCCCCGCTGGCAGCTGGGGACGGATCGGTTGCTTCAGCTTCTACCCAACCAAGAACCTTGGCGGGATGGGCGATGGCGGCATGATGACCACCAACGACCCGCAAGTCGCTGATCGTCTGCGATTGTTGTCCGCGCATGGTATGCGACCTCGCTACCACCATCGTGCCCTGGGCATCAACAGCCGCCTGGACACTTTCCAAGCCGCTGTGTTGCGAATCAAGCTGAAGCATTTGCCAGAAGCGACGGCCAGTCGTCAAAAGAACGCCACGCGTTACCGCGACATGTTGCAAGCCGCTGACCTGCACAAACAGTTCACGCTACCGACACTCGATCCAAACGCGTATCACGTTTGGAATCAGTATTCGATCCGTGTTCCCGATGGTCAACGCGACGCGCTC
Source organism: Rosistilla oblonga (assembly GCF_007751715.1). Lineage (NCBI taxonomy): Bacteria > Pseudomonadati > Planctomycetota > Planctomycetia > Pirellulales > Pirellulaceae > Rosistilla > Rosistilla oblonga. Next base: position 4,984,634 of record NZ_CP036292.1, read on the forward strand.
CGCGAACATTTGGCCAGCAACGGCGTGGGATCGGAAATCTATTACCCCGTGCCGATGCACCAACAGGAATGTTTCGCTCACGTCACGGTCGAACCTGGCTCGCTGCCCGAAACCGAACGAGCGGCGGCGGAGATCTTGAATCTGCCGATCTTCCCCGAACTGGAAGAATCCGAACAGGAACGCGTCGTCAGCGTCTTGCGTGGGTTCTACGAAGGCCGCCAAAAAGCGGCTGCGTAACGCATCGACAGATTGCAAACCGCGTGGACGCTCACACCACGCGGTGATCGAAAATGATCACGCGAACTCCGATTGAGCTTGCGACAACGCGAGACGGTTGTCGTGGTCGGTGAGACCACGGCATCGCGCTCGGCTTCTGCACCACAGCGGCGCCGCCAACTTTTCAACCGCCCGATGTCTCTTCTCCGCGGCACACTCGACGCACAACGTCCATCGCTGCGCGGTATCGATCTTCGCCATCGGATTGCCCGCGAATGTCGCAACGGAAGTTCCATTAAAGTACAAACACAAGCGTTCAAAACCCGATACGCGTCGATTTGCGGGATTCGGCTCCTCATCTCAGTCCCCGCAGGGGCGGAAGCGCGCGTGCCTCCCTTCTGCGTCAACGCTTGCAATGAGCCGGCAGGAGAATCATCACGCCGAACCGGTTTCGAAAAAGGACGTGTGCTCGCCGCACGTTCGAAACATCGGTACGACGAGGTTATGATAGCCGCTATGAAATACCTTCTCGCAATCATCGGCTTTCTACTGGCCTCACCCTTTGTAGCGGTGGCCGATCAACCGAACTTGGTCTTGATCTTGGCCGACGACTTGGGATTCGGCGACGTCGGATACCAGGGGGCACCGGATATCAAGACGCCCCACATCGACCGCTTGGCAGCGCAAGGGATCACGTTCACCAACATGCGAGCCAACTGCACCGTCTGTTCGCCAACGCGGGCGGCGTTGATGACGGGGCGATATGCAGATCGGGTAGGGGTTCCTGGAGTCATCCGAACCGAACCCGAAAACTCCTGGGGTTATTTCACTCCCGGCGTACCCACGATCGCCGATCGACTCAGCGCTGTGGGCTATCACACTGCGATCGTAGGCAAATGGCATCTGGGATTGCAGTCGCCCAACACGCCCAATGACCGCGGCTTTGATTTCTTTCACGGATTCTTGGGCGACATGATGGACGACTACTACCATCATCGCCGTGGAGGGATCAATTTCATGCGGCGCGATCGGGAAGTGATCGATCCCGAAGGGCATGCGACGGACTTATTCACCGATTGGGCGATCGATTACATCCGACAAAGTCAAGCCGATTCGAAGACTCCCTTCTTCCTTTACTTGCCCTACAACGCACCTCATTTCCCGATCCAACCTCCGGCGGAGTGGTTGGAACAGACGAAGACGCGGTTTCCCGAATTGGATGCGAAACGTGCCCAGAATGTGGCTTTTGTAGAGCATCTGGATCACAACGTGGGCCGTTTTTTGGACGCGCTCGATGAAGCCGGTTTTCGCGAGAAAACCGTGGTCGCCTTCTCATCGGACAATGGCGGTTCACTGCCGCATGGACAACGCAATCTTCCCTGGCGCGATGGAAAACAAAGTCACTACGACGGCGGCCTTCGAGTTCCCTTCCTGATCCGGCCAACCGATGCAGAACTTGCCGGAACGCAATGCGACTATTCGGGGCTGACCTTTGACCTGGCGGCCACATTTGTTGATCTGGCGGGAGCGGAGCCGGACTCCGAATCCGATGCGGTCAGTTTGAAACCGGTGCTAGACGGAAAGCCGATGCAAGAGGAGGCACGCGAGCTGTATTTTGTGCGTCGCGAAGGCAACAATCGCTATGCAGGATGCGCCTACCATGCTGTTATACGGGGACATTGGAAGTTGCTGCAAAACGATCCGTTTTCGCCGTTGGAACTGTATGATCTGCAATTGGATCCTCACGAAACGAACAACGTGATCGGCAAGCATCCCAAAATCGCAAACCAACTTAAGGCCTCCCTGCGGCGGCACATCCAACAAGGTGGTCGCGTCGCTTGGCAACCGTAGCCGGCTTGCGTCATTTCGTGGTGCCGTTGCACGGCGTCCTGTCGGGAGCAATTGGCAGGAAGCAATTGCGGACAGGCACAAAATGCAATCGAACGCCAACAAATCGCCGGACCGTTGGTCTTCGGTCGGGTCTCCCTTTTGGTGACAGCCAAACTCTTGGTCGCCACCCATGCAATTCTGGAAAACGCCCCTCCGATCGAGGCAATCTTTTCCGGGTGTCCCCTTCGGTATTTCTGCGATCCGCATCGGCAATGCGGTCTCTGATCGACTCTCCCGTCGACGGGTATTCGAATCGAGTCGTGGTACCGCGGAGTTAGCGACACTCGTCGCACCAAGCTGGCAATCGCCACCACCAAGCCGAACCGTTGCAACGCAGCCCCGCCTACCAGGCCGAAATGAAAAAGGTTCGGCAGGGACGCCCCCCAGAAAAATTTCGCTCGCATCGCACTGGCAAAGCCAGTGGCACCCAAAAACAAACCGGCCCTTTCGAGGCCCCCTTTGGGAACAGCTCCCCTTGGTTCCCGCCGATCCAACTCTAGAAAATACGCCTTTGATCGAGGCATGCATTATGCGGATGTCGCCTACGGATTCTCCCATGGGTTACTTTCTGGAGGGCCTACTGGAGAAACGGCGTCGCTTCGCGTACGCTATCAACAGCCTTGCCGCTCCCCCTAATGGTGCAGGTCCGCGTGGCGGCAGCGCGGTGCTCGTGCGACGCCCTCTATAACTAAGGCAATCCACGAAGCTTGCCACCCCAGTTTGCGATCAACCTGGTTCATGACCAACAACCTTCCAGCACCGGCGTCCGACGACGGAGGAGAGTTTCTGCTCTATCGGACCGATGACGGCTCCACCCGCATCGAGGTCCGGATGGCAGACGAGAACGTCTGGCTGTCCCAGAAAGACATGGCCGAGCTGTTTCGGACGACGCCACAAAACATAACTCAACACCTGTCAACGATTTACGAAGAAGGTGAACTGACCGAATCGGCAACATGTAAGGAATACTTACAAGTTCGATCCGAGGGCAAACGCCAGGTCCAACGGTCGCTCAAACACTACAATCTCGACGCCATCATCTCGGTCGGCTATCGCGTCCGCTCCCATCGTGGGACGCAGTTTCGCATCTGGGCCACCCAGCGGCTCCGCGAATACCTGATCAAAGGTTTTGCGATGGACGATCTGCGGCTGAAGCAGTCTGGTGGCGGCAACTACTTTGAAGAACTGCTCGCCCGGATTCGCGACATCCGTTCCAGCGAACGGGTCTTCTGGCGAAAGGTGCTCGACATCTACTCGACGAGCATCGACTACGATCCCAGCAACGAAACTTCGCTGCTATTCTTCAAGACGGTGCAGAACAAGATGCACTGGGCCGCGCACGGGCAGACCGCTGCCGAAGTGGTTCACTCTCGCGCCGATGCCTCGCTGCCCAACATGGGACTGTCAACGTTCGACGGCGACCGTCCCCGCAAGGCCGACGTCTCGATTGCTAAGAACTACCTCGAGGAAGAAGAGATCGAGGCACTCAACCGCATCGTCACCGCCTATCTCGAATTCGCCGAGTTGCAGGCCATGAATCGCAAGCCGATGCATATGGCCGACTGGATCAGCAAGCTGGACGACTTCTTACGATTGTCGGATCGTGAGATCCTGACTCACGCCGGAAAGATTTCGCACGACTCTGCCAAAGAGAAAGCGGTAGCGGAATTTGCCCAGTTCAAAGAACAGCAACGCAACCTGCCCCAGCCGGTCGACCGACACTTCGACGACTCATTGGCCGAACTCAAGAAAGTCGAAGGGGAAGCCAAACAGGTTCAGAAAAAGAAACCAACGAAGACGGCGGCTTCTAAGAAGAAGCCAAGCAAGAAGTCTCCCCGCAAGAAAAAGAGGAAGGGTGAATAACTTAAGTTTGGGGAACAGCCACGGCCTCGACTCCGCCCCACTCTGGTCTTGGCGTCGAAGCATCGCCTCGCCCCAACGATCGTCACCTCAGCCGCTTGCGTTTCACCGATCCACCGCGGATCCCGAAGGGATTCACAGCGATTAGCCGTAGGTAAGCGCAAGCGTCACCTACGGTCGATGCGTCGCTCGCCACGCTGACCGCGAAGCCGGTCGCAGAACCGCACGCAACTCCGCCGCGACGCACGAGCCAAGAATATGGCTGTCCCCAATTTGCCCCCCTTCAAGGCAACCTATTCAGCGTCATTAAACACGGAAATCATTGAATGAAGACAATTGAGGCTACGAAGCTTTGGAAAGCTGCGTTTGAAATGGATTACCCCAAAGGCACGCTTGAAGAAACATTTCAATCAAAACTCGAAAGTTCATTTCGTTCTTTTCGATATCTCACGTCGATGCTGCTTGGCGAGATCGACCGTTCGTTTCGCGATCTAACAGTCCACGACATAACGCACACGGATGCGCTTTGGCAAAGTGCAGACTTACTATGCGGAGGAGCACACGGCGTTACACTAAATCCGTCTGAGACCTTCGTGCTCGGAGGAGCGTTGCTGTTGCATGATGCCGGTTTGGCACTGTCAAGCTATGACGAGGATATTCTATCCATTCGCACGAACGCGGCCTGGCGTGACGCGGCTAGTTTTTTCTTTCGGCGCATTTTCGATCGTCGACCACGGGGCGATGAGATTGAGGCTTCGGACCCAGAATTTCTTCAAAAGATTGACGAGCATTTCCTGAGATCGCGGCACGCGAAGCAGGCAGAGGTTCTCACAAATCGCAGTTTCGGCGATAACTCCATCTTTCTGATCGAGGATCACGATCTTCGGGAATCGTTTGGATACTCTATCGGGCAAGTTGCTTACAGCCATTGGTGGCCGGCCGATAAAACTGCAGCGAAGCTGGATCGGCATTTGGGGGCTTGTCCGCTCGGTCCGGCTGAATGGACCGTCGATCTATTAAAGATTGCCTTCCTGGTTCGTTGTGCCGACTCTATTCAAATTGATTCACGGCGTGCGCCTGCGTTGCTGAGAGCGTTAAGAAAGCCTTCAGGTCTTTCCAGTCGTCACTGGAAAGTACAAGAGAAATTGCAACAACCGTACGTGAGGAACGGTGCGGTTGAGTTTTCCAGTAAGTCGCCGTTCCCGTTGAGCGATTCTGACTCTTGGTGGATAGGGCATGATTTGCTCTCGCTGGCAGATCGAGAATTGAAGTCCGCGGAAGTCCATTTGCTGGAACGACGGAGACGGCCACTCGCCGCGAATCGAGTCGCCGGCATCGGTGACGCAATCGGACTTCAACACTTCGTTCAAACAGATGCTTGGACCCCCGTCATGGCGCGCGTTCATGTTTCTGACGCCTCCAACCTTGCATCAACGCTTGGTGGTGAACGGCTTTACGGGCCAAAAAAGATCGTGGCTCTGCGCGAACTACTGCAAAACGCTCGAGACGCAACGGTTGCACGTCGCGCTTTGGAGGGTCGTGACCAGAAATGGGGCAACGTCGAGATTAGCCTCTCCCTCGAAGATCAAACGCACGTACTCCGTGTGAAGGATGAAGGGATCGGGATGTCAGGCGAAGTCCTGACCGGATCTCTAATCGATTTTGGCGGAAGCTATTGGCGATCGGACGATGTGCTTTCCGACCATCCATCACTGATGGCATCCGAGTTTGAACCAAATGGAAAATTTGGAATCGGCTTTTTCTCATGCTTCATGGTAGCCGACCATGTTCGAGTGATTTCACGCCCCTTAGATTCGGCTAAGAACGAAACGCAGGTGCTCGAATTTCGAGATGGACTTGGTGGGCGTATTCACATCAGGCCCGCAAACTCGGACGAGCAATTGATCGACTCGGGAACAACAGTTGAGCTGAGATTGCGTTCGAACCCAAGAAATCAAGAAGGAATGCTTGCACCCTGGCATTACCGAAGCCTTACGCTGCCTCGAGATGAGAGTCACAAAAGGTCAGATTATTGGACTCTCAATGAGTTGTGCCAATGGCTTGCACCGGCGATAGATGTCAATCTGAACGTCGCAGAGTATGGGCTGAAATCACAGGCTGTCATCGCAAACGACTGGGTTGACATTGCACCCGAGCATTTACTCGCTCGAGCCCTTATGTACAGAGACGCGGATGACCGACGAGAGATTCTTGAGTCCGAAAATGCCAAGGATCGAATGCGTCAAATGACCATTGTTCGAGACGATGAAGGCAAGGCGATCGGGAGAGCAGCCATATGCAAGACACTCCCGTTTAAAAGTGACCTCCCGATTGGGCAACTCTCCTTGTTTGCACCAAATGTCGTTACGGCAGGACGGTTTCGTTCCCATGAAACACTCTACATTTGCGGACTTTTTCTTGGCTGTCCGAGCATTGCATCAAGAAACGCCGGTAACCCACTTGCGCAAATTGACGGTGCTCTACTTGCAAATTGGGCATCTGGACAAGGTGACATGATCGCGGAACTTGAGTGCCACCATACCATCCAAGCTGATCTGGCTGGTTTTGTTCGAGTGCTAGGTGGAAATGCTCGGCATTTAGCATGTTTTCGTACAAAGGACGGGATGAAAACATTTGCCGAACTCTGTTCGATGCGTCTCCCTGATCAGGTCGATCTTCTTCAGGATTTCTGGGGAACGGGAGAAAGACAGGCAGAGTTGAAACCGAACCAAATCAGTGTCGTCTCTGGAAAGATGAAGTCAATCCATGACTGGGCGTTGGATAGCGACCCGTTTGCGAGGGCGGATCATAAAATCTGGAATCGTTTCTGGATGAGTCTTTGGGGCGCGGCGATTGAAGCGGTTTCTGAATCCTGGGGGTGCGATCTGCAAGATGTGCTACAGAATATGATCTCCCGAAAAAACGAAAGTTTGCCCAATGGTGGAATTCGGATGTCATACGATACGCTGATTCGCCCTTAAGCTTCAGGGCACCGATTTGGGGACAGTTGCATTTTGGGCTCCGCGTGCGGGGCGATGCGGCTGGCGCATCGCAATCCGCAATCGCGGTAGCGGCATACCAACCAGGGTGCTGCGTCCCTTGTGGGGTCGAGAAATCGTTTGACGCACCCTACCGGTGGTATCGCTTCCGCTCAACCACCGGCTAATCGCTGCCACGCCTTTGGCGTGGTAATAACCGGCGCAGGCCCCTCCATCTTTCGATTGCACTGCGGTGCGCTTAGATGTCCTGAGCTGCCTTCCAATGGGTGATTGCAATAGCCAATTTGCAATTTGCAATCGCCCCATTCGACACCGATTTGGGGACAGGCCAACGTTTAGGAATGATTTATGGAAAACCAAAAGCCAAACGGTAATCACTTCGAGCGCATCAGGGCTGTAAGCTCGACCGTTTGCCTAGCCCAGGCTGCAGGCCTGGGAAGCGACGACGGCCTCACATCTACTCAATCTCTCAGGGCCGCAGGCCCGACGGTTTGTAGCGACTAACAAATTGCCGGGCCTGCGGCCCTGACGCGATCGGCGGCTGGCTGGGTCCCAGGCCGATGGCCTGGGCTGGGCAAATTACCGTGCCTGCGGCCCTGATGCGCGAGGACTCCCGGTGGCGGTAACCTTTAATGGGTGTCCCCTTTCGGTATTCACGCGTGCCGGATTGTTTGCCTCGGCACACGCAGAGATCAGCCCTGAACGTCGGCCGCAACGCGACGATCTTCCGATTCGAAGTGTGATATCATCGTCGCCGATACGAATCCCCCCACATTTCGAAACATTTGACGATCACCGGAAACCACGATGAGCCGATTCAATAGCCGAATTGAAGATCAAGTCATCACGTCCACCAGCGCACGTACGATCTGCCAAGCATTGTTTGGGCTGTGGGTCGTGCTTGGCACACTGAATGCCACACCGCTGTTTGCCCAAACGGATCCGAACAACGCCACCACAACTTTTCTTGTCGTTCGGCACGCCGAGCGAGATGGCAACTTGGACAAGCTCACGAAGACTGGCCTGCAACGTTCACAAATTCTTGCTTCGCTAGGCATTGCACTGAATGTACAAGTGATTTACTCGACCGATACGCAACGGACGAAAGGTACAGTGCAACCGCTCGCAACAGCTGTCGGTACCGAGATCCGAATCTATGAAACACCGAGTGAAGATTGGATCGCTTCGCTTGCGCACAAGCATGCAGGGGAAGTCGTTTTGATTGTTGGCCACTCCAACACGGCGGGCGTGATCGCGGGCATGCTTGCGAAGGGAAAACACCTTGAGCTCGCCCACGACGAATACGACGCCCTGTTTGTCATTCGAGTATCCGCTTCCGAAACGCAATCCTTACGGCTGCGATACGGAAGTTCGTCTGACGGGGCTTCGTCAGCCGATCCAGACAAGATGGGAACGCTCGTACCAGCTCGCTGATCGACAATTAAGTCCGTAACAACGACAGATCGGTTGTTGTCGTCGTTTGAAGTCTTGCGTCGACCTCCGCTTTCGCGCTCCGCTGCGTCGCTGGCTTTTCAACCGCCAAGTTGTATTTCCCCGGCGGGACGCTGAATGCGTAGCTGCCATCGTCAGCGGTCTCGATCTTCGCTACCGGTTTTCCCTTGGCATCGGTCAGCGAGACGGTCAAACCGGGCTGGGCGATCGATCCTTCCAGAACACGCCCCGCAATCCGGCCGATCGGCTGGATTACTTGCACCGGCAACGCGACGACGCATTCATCGCTCTTCCCAGCATTGGTCAGAATCGTCAGTTCCAGCTGTTCGGGAACGGGCAACGCTTTGGGCCAATCCAACTGCCAAGCGGAATCGCCCGAATCGCTGCGCTGCGCCTGCATCGGTTTGACCTTCGCGTCGGTCGTCGCTGAGACGGGGACGACGCTCACGCTCGCCACGCCGCTCGGATTGGGCTGCATCTGAATCCTGACGGTCGTTTTGTCGGCGATCGATTCACCGCGTGCGTAGACCTCGTCGGGAACCGCATCGTCCAACAGGAACGGGTGCTCGCCGGTAACGCCTTGATTTCCGATCGTGTCGACGGTCACCACCCGCAAGCGATGCTCACCGGTCCCGAAATGAGTCGGGATGGCGAGTTCCCAATCGGCGCGTTTCGCGACCACTTGCAACGTCGCCTGTTTGCCACCCGATGCGAAGTCGGTTTCGATAGCTCGCGAAGTCGGCAGCATCGACTGCCACAAGACCTCTTCGTTCCGATGATCCCCCGCCAACACTTGCACCATCAATCGGTCGCGGTCGGCCAATCGCCGAGCTTTCACGACCGCAGACAGCGGCGTGCCGGGAACGATCGATGCCGCAGCGTCGATCTCGATCGAAGGTGCCTGTTGCCAGTCGAGCCTGACGCGGCTAGCTTGACGCGGGAATCGGCCGGACAAGACGAAGTAGCCGGGATCTCCGTTGACGCTGACGGGGATCTGCACATGTGGCGCACTCCCCTCTACGAATCGCAGATTCTTGGCGAACAACGGGCTTCGATCTTCGCCGTCGGCCAATTGAACCTGCAACCGGCTGACACCAAAATCGATCAACGGCTGGATCGATGCCGGATCGAGATCGAGCCGAAAGTTGACTTCCGGTGCAGCCGATTCGCTCGACTGCAGGCGGACTTCCGAGCGTTGCACTTGCAGCGAAAGTTCGTTGTTTCCATTGGGATGCACGACAAATTCAGCATTCCCGAGTTCGAAGACCTCGCGTGGATCGAGCACCTCGGCGGCGACTTGCCATCGCCCCAACGGCTTCCCCTTGCTCGCTTCGCTGACGGTGACGATCAACGTCGGATCGGCATCGGTCGGTTGTTTTCCCCCTGCTTTTCCTTTTCCATCGGCATTGGCCGGCTGTGGCTTGGGCGCTGGAAAGCGAATCGGCGCGGCGGTTCCCGGTCGACATGCGATCGGTGGCGAGGTCAGCGTCCCGAGACTGTCGGAGCTGACCGACACGACCACCGCGGCGATCGATGGATCGTTACACTTCAGGTTCCAGTCGAGCGTTTGAGGCTGGTTGTCGGGCCACATCGGCAACGTCACCTCGCGACCGATGGCGACCGCTGTGCTGCCAAAGTCGATATCGACGGCGGGACGTGTTGGTTGTTGTGGCATCGCCAAGGGGATCAATTCCGATTGGTCGCCGCGTTTCAAACGCAACCAGATCCCCCGCACAAACGACTCGGTCGATCCGCTTGCCTCGGCTGACAACGCGAACCGGATCTCGCTGGCTTGGTCCGGCTTCAATGTCCCGCGACGCGGCTGGACATCGATGCAGTTGGCCGACGATGCCAGAAACTCGAATTCGACGGGGACCGCGTCCATCAAGTCGACTTGATAGTGCAGGTTGATCTTTGCGTTGGGATCATCCCAATCGAGCGAGTTCAAATCGCCACCGAGTGCAACGGGCAACATCGCATCGCTGGGAGCGATCGATAGCTGTTGAGCGATCTTTCGATAGATAGGGATCGCGTTAACGGTGGCCGTTTGCGCAACATAGTCGTTCAACCAACTGCGGTATCGAACCGACGCGACCTGCGCGATCGCTTTGGCTTGTTGAGTCAGGTTTTGCAAACAGACAGTCGGTTCGGTGGCGTCCATCTGCTGTCCCGACATCGCGCCGGACATCATCATCGAATTCGAAACAAGCTTCTCGCTTGAATCGAGCGTTAACTCGGTCGGGTGACTGAGAATCCGAGACCGAACCGCGGCGGGGACCGTTGCCGAAATCAAACCGGCCGTCGCCGCTTGGCTGCTGGAGATCTTATCGCTGTGGTTTTGGATCATCTGTTGCAGTTGCAGTTCTAACGCTTCGGAGGCCTGTCGCAACAAAGCCAACTCTCCCGTTAAGATCCCGGAATTGGTGGCGGTTCCGAGCCGGATCTTGCTGATCGCGGCGATCAAATCGGCGGCGCGACGTTGGGCGATCAGATAGTCGCGATCGTGATCCCAGTGAATTCCTACCGCGGCGTCGGTGGAGATCGTCTGGCTTGCGACTTTCAATCGCCGGATCGCCAGACTCACCGATTCCTCGGCCGCCAGCGCGGCGGACGATTCCACCAACGAAGTCTCCAATTGGCGAGTGACCTCGGCATCGGATGTCATGCCGGGATTCCAAGCCAAGCGTTGAGCCAACACAAACTGTTCGGTCGCCGTGTCGATGCGTGGACTCAAGATCGCGATCGCCGATGGATCCGAACCCAGCCGACCGTGGATGCGGAACAACCGCACCGCTTCGGCGATCCGTTGATCGGAAGCGTCAGACGCCAACAACCTGTCGATCGCTTGTGTGATCGGAAACGTCGGCGGGTTCTTCCACGCTTTCCGAACCGCGACGATCAATTCCAGCGATTCGCGATCGACGCGAACGTTGCGATCGAATTGCCGGATCAGTGCCGCCAGCGACAGCGTGGCTTGGTCTTCCGAAAACGCGCCGACGTATTTTGCAACCGCCTTGCCGATCAATGCGGGTTGATCGCCAGGAGCCGACTTGGCCAGGATCTCTTGTTGCGCGGCCAACAACTCTTTCGCCAGTTGATCGACGTCGATGCCATCGTGGTCGCGGATCATCCGCGCCGCGGCCATCCGCAGCGAATCGCGACGTTGTTGAGCCCAGCGAGCCAGTTCGGCATCGATCTCTGCTAAACAGGTCGCTTCCAATTGAGCGACCGACGCTTCGACCGTGGCATCGGTGTCGCCGCGACGCCAGCCCGATTCGATCCGGCTGAGCCCTACCGCCCAACCGCTAGCGGTCTTGGGGAGCCAAGGGATCTGAGTGTCGGCGAGGTAGATTTCGCGTTGCCGCCAACCGGCGACAAGCGACGCGGGATAGGGGCGTTCCAGGTGCGTCGACGTTCGAGCGATGGGAGCAAAGAAGAGATTGGCGCCGCCACGAATCCATTGGATCCGCTGTTCGGGACCGATCTGCGACGAGACCTCTTCGATCCGCGGCGCCGCCCATGCGATCGCTTCCTTCATCGAAATCCGTCCGTCGTGATCGGCATCGGCCGCGGCATCGCACAGCCCTTGAGTCAGCCAATAACACATCAAACTCTGCGGCGTCGCTCGCATCCCGCGAGCCGGCCCCTTATCCGAAGCGGACAACAGCAGATCGATTCCAGCCGCCTCGTTCAGCTTGTATTGTTCTTTGATCGCAAGATTCAACTGCTTCAACCGCTCCGCCGAATCGCCATCGTCGGCGACGGTCGGCCAATGCACCTCCAAGACCAGCAGCTTGTTTTCCGCGGGAGCTTTGTTCAGTTGCCCGAGCAGATCGGCCAGAGAGATCGCCGTCTCGCGACGACTGGTCGGATCGTAGCCATAGAAATAGACCTGCCCCTGATCGATGCGAGCCATCGTGCTGACGTGCAACACAATCTGCTGTCGCGATGTGGTCTTAATCAGTGCATCGTGCCAAGACGGTGCGGGCGGCGTGGAGCTCGTTTCGACTTCCGCTTCGCTTTTTGCAGACGCCGCGTCGGGCGTCTTTCCTGCGGTGCCAGACTTCGTCGTCGCAGCAGCCTCCGGCTTCGCAGCGGGCTTCGATTCCGAAGGCGAGTCCTTTGTTTTCGATTTCGATTTTCCAGCGTCCGACTTGGTCTTGGATTCCGCAGCAGGTGTCGCAAGCTGCGGCTGAGTGTTCGCGGGGACCAGTCCCAAAAAAGGAGCGGCCAATGGCGGATGCGGCGCATCGACGCCGAAGGCTTCGTCGCCAGGCTGCAGGTACAGCGAGACCAGGACGGTGCGATGATTCGGCGACGGCAGCGAGGCAAACGCCAGAATCGTCCCTGCTAACGTCGCTAACAGACAGCTGCCGATGGCCAGTTTGCGATAGCGAGACGGCCCAGCTTGCGGCGGCCCGTTTCGCCAACGCGCGCTGCTCGCCGTCTGTTCGGTCGATGTCGGTTCGCTTGCTTCGGGTGACGTTTCGCTCATCGATCCACTCCAGAAAACGCAACGCGTGCGGCGCCCGGCGATCGGTGCTGGGTGACGCTGTTGGGCGTTGGTTTGTCGTCAAAGATCACCTTGCCGCCGGCCCGCTCGGCGTTGCTGTTCACGCGATCGACAAGAATCAATTCGACCGATTGCAGCGTTCGTTCGACATCCTCGCTGGTGACCGGCCACTGCCGCAGCGTGAATTCACCCAACTCGGTAAAGCACTGTTCGTCTTGTCCCTCGAACGCGAGGCCGCTGGTTCGCACTCGGAATGCCATTCGCCGCGGGCCGCTGCCTCGCAGCACCAAGCAGGGTTGCGGGTGAAGTGCCCCGCTGCGGTCGGCGACATCGTGCGTTTCGATCGTCGCCGATTTCAGTCGGACTTCCCCTTCGCTCAACTGCCAACTCGCGGGAGCCAAGTCTTTCAGATGCCAGAAGTCTTGGTTCCGCACCAACGCTCCCACGGAATTCGCTTTGCGATCGCTGGTCCAGACCTGGAACTGAGGCTTGCCGGCGCCGGTGGCTTGGACCGCGATGTCATAGCTGTCGCAAGAGAGATCGTGATTCTGCTGCCAGCGGATCGGCAGTTTTTTACCGCCGTCGCGAGCTTCGATCCATAGTTCGCTGGGCCGTTGGATCGCCAACTTGCCGTCGGATGCTGGAGCCCACAGCAGCAATCGACGCGCGGCGATTCCCGTCGCGGAGATCGGTTGCGGTGTCAGCGCGATCGTCCAGCGACCGCTCTGCCGCTGCGGCGTCCCAATAAATTGCTTATCGATCGTCGGCCATAAGTGAAGCGATCCGCTGGCGGTTCGATCCAACACCAATTGATCGCCATCGGTCAGTTCGATCATCGATCCGCTGCCAGAACGATCCGTCGACGCGGTGTATAGACCAGCGTCCAACTGAGGTGTCCAACTGGCGGCCGCATGTTCGGGGCTGATCGGCACCGTGGCCAGAGTCGCCTTGTCGGCGGAAGGCTCCGCGGCGGCGTGTCGAATCGAGATCGGCGTTTCGACAGTCAACATCTTCGACATCGCTGCGGCGAGCTCGGAGGCTTGGTCGGCGGTCACAAAACGGCCCGCCGGAAGCAGGTGTTCCACGGTGGCTAGTTGTTTTTCAGTCGCCGTTTTTTCGGCGTCGTCGACACGGAAACCAATCACGTTGACAGTGATTCCGGTCCCGTTGAACTGCTTGCGGATCCACTGTTCGGGCGTCAGTTTTAATGGATTGGCAACGGCATCGTTTGCGATCCGGTTGTCGGCTCCATCGGTGACCACGACCAAACTGCGAACCCCTTCGAGATCGCGAAGATCGTTCGACGCGGCGAGCATCGCGGCTAGCAGCGGCGATTCGTTCCAAGGTTCCACGTGCGGATAACTGATCGCGTCGATCAGGTTCTGCCGCAGCGAACGATCGTGCGGGTTCCAAACGACCGGTGCTTGGATCCGGCGGATCGAACGTTCGGCGGGGGTGACCGTTTTGGCTTCTCCCACCGCGGCTCCAAAAGTCCAGACGCTCAACTTGATTCCGCTGGGCAGATCATCCAACAGCGTTTCGACGGCGGTGACCGCGTGTGCGTATTTTGTGTTGGGACCAAACGCTTCGCCGCGAGCCGCTCCCATGCTGCCAGAGCAATCCAACACCAACGCGATCGCGCCGGCCGATGCATGATCGGCGTGCGTCGCCGATCGGATTGCGATTCGCCCGCCCAGAGGCTTCGGATTTTGGACGACATGGACGTCGGGAGTCGATGCGATCGTGGCGGCGAGAGTTTCCGTCAGCTGTCGGCCGCGGAAGTAGCCGTGGACCTGGATCTTAGCGCGGGGCTCTTTCGAACCTGGCACGCGTTCCAGGTGCACGATCAAGTTGTCCGTTGCGGTGGACTTCCCCGAACCGGTCGATTTAGTCGGCTGGATCAGCGGTCGGCAGACGCGACTTCCGGCGGTCGGTTGCGTCGCTTGCAAGCACCCCTCGGCTTCGACCCAGATCGTAACAAAGCCTTCGGCGCCCCGTTTCATCGTGCGAACGCCCGCGGTGAATTGATCCTGCCGCTGCGTCGTCCAGATCAATTCGCTGGGCAAGTGGATCGAGACGGCGGATTGCGGATTGTGGACCAGAGGTGAACTGGGAACCGTCACGCGTGGACTGAGCGAAGCGATGTCACCCGCCAACAGCTCGGCGACTCGCGCGAAATAGGCAGGTCCCTCGGCGCGTAACGACCAATAGCCGTCGGCGACAAAGCGGTTCGTCTGCCAAGCGAGGAAGTTTGCGAACAGGTACTTCTGTTGTACGGTGACAAACTGGCGACTGTCGAACGGCGCGATCGCGGCCATCCGATCCAACAACGCCAACCGGCGTTGCAGTTGTTCCTGTTCGTCGGCGGTCTGGCGTTTGATCGGCGTCGTGATCAGCCGCAGGGCTTCGGTTTCGCGGATCCCGATTTGATATCCGGCAATCGCCAACGCGTCCCACCACTTCGAATCGGTAGCGAAGACTTGCAAGCGATGATCGACTTCCGCCCAGGTTTCGAATTCCCCGGCGACCAGCGAATCAAACATTGGTGCGGACCAACCGCAGAGAGCCAAGTGGCCTCGACGTGCCGCAGCCGATTGGATCGAAGCCACGGCGATCGACAGATCCTCCGCGACCGGCGTGTGCATCGTCGCATCGGCACCGGCCGACAATCGGCACAAACTCTCCCACGCCGATCGCCGCGTGGCGGCATCGCTCCCCACGACGTCCAGCGCCGCAAGCATCGGGGGCATCGATTGCGCAGGTTGCGACAAGACGTTGGTTTGCCAAGCGTTGATCCGTTTTCCGAGCGTATCGAATCGGTCGTGATACTGTTGAGTCAACGATTGCAGTTTCGACAACGTTGCCGTCCGCTGCGTCGAGTTCGCCGGAACCTCTTTTTTCAGAATCGCATCGATTTGATCGACGGTTTGATACAGCGAGGCGACGTCGCGAAGATCGCGGCTGTTGTCGCTGTCGATGCTGGCGATCAATTCGCACAGTCGCGCCAGTTGTTGACCGCCCCGATGGACGATCGATTGAGCGGTGTTGACGACGCGACCGATTTGATCGACGCGAGCGTATCCCTTTTCGGCGGCGTCCAAAGATCGCTGGGCGCGTTGCCTCGCCTCCTGTTCACCAAACAACAGATCTCCAGCGAATCGGCGTTGTTGATCGCTCGACGCAATCTCCGCTTCGACCCAAGAAACCAATTCGGGCGACCACCACAAACCGTCGTTGGCGACACGATCACTGCGGGTGCTCAACTCCAGAAACCGAGCGATCCGCGTCGCGTCACTCGATCCAAGCGGTTCGGATGGCAGATCGCGAGCGAGAAACTGCAACACGCGTCCCAGTTGAGGAATCGGTTGCAACGGATCGGTGACCGCAGCGACGAGAGCCGATGCGGATTGTAAGCGTTTGCGATCGACCGATACCTCCGCGCGGAAGGCGGCTACGGTTTGTTCGGACAATCGTTGGATGACAGTTCGCCGCAGGAAGGCGACGTCGGCCGCACTCGACTGCGACGAAGCGATGCTCAACCAATGGTCGGTCGCGTCGTCCAGGGACATTCCCGACAAGACCGCGGCCAATTGATCGGCGTTCTGTTGCCGCTCGGACGTGACTTCGAAACCGATCATCTCGGGCGATAAGACACCGGCCCGACAGGCGATCGAATCGAACCGCGTTGGTTTTTGCAACGTTTTGGCGAGATCGCCCAGATGCTCGTTCAGCATCCCCGCCGCACTGCTGCATCCAGCGCGTTCGAAGTGCTCGTAACGCAACAGCGTCCGTTCGAACCGACGCCACGTCGCGGGCGATTTGGCAGCCGGATGCAATTGTTGCTTGACCATTTCATCGTAACGCGACCACCACTTATCGATCCGGTCGTTGTTCGTTGGAGAGACGAAAGCGGGGATGTCGATCGCTGGCGTCTTGTCGGGGAACAGACCAAGGTTACGCGTGCGGTTCTCTCCCTCTTTCCCCAGCGGCAGCAAAACGGGATGTTGTGGTTGTTGGCAGACTTTGGCGGACCAAGCAGTCGCTCGATCGGCGGCGCAACGATGAACTTCCAACAGATCGATCCAACCATCGCGATCGAGATCTTTCGCCAAACCGTTCAACGCATCGACCAGAGCGTCGCCCCAGTTCGTGATGCCGGCAGCAGGATTGATCCACGATTGTTGATGGATATCGCTGGACATCACGACAACTAGATTGGGAATCGCTTGGATCACAGAATCGAGGTCGCGCATCTGGCGAGCGAAGTCGTTCAACAGGATCCCCAACGACTCGTGCGATTGGAAGTGGACACAGTCCAACAGCAGCACTTTCTTTTGGCTCGCGGGAAACTTCGCAATCTGATCCAGCAGGTCTTTGACCGGATAGGCGTCATCAGACGATTGAGCGTCGGCGGCCAACAGCGCAGGCCCCTGCGGCGTATGGATCCCGTGGGCCGACAGATAGATCAGCGAAATGGCGGCATCGCGATCGGTGCTGATTCGATCGAAGGCGCTGCGATTAGAAAGTTCCAACGGCGGCCGAGCCAGTTGGATATCGCGGCGGAGCCCCACATCGCCTCCGGTCACCCAGGCGGACAGTCGCCCGATCGCGCGGTCTCCCATCGCATTGGGAGGCAGATCGAGATTGGCGTGATAATCGGTGCTGGCCAACATCACGCAGACCTGTGGCGCCCGACCGATACTAGTGGTCGCCCAGGTCAGCACCGCGGTCAGCGCGGTGGCCGCGAAGACACCGCCGATCAACAGATTCCAACGACTGGACCATTGCCAGCCGCGGCGACCGCTGCGACTGGAGTGCCATGATGCGATCGGATCGATCGGAGCCGTGCGTCGGGTTGGTGGCAACAACGGCGCATCGGATGATCCTTCGGCGCTAGACGACATACAGGGCCCCAAGAGTATTTAAGTTGGAAAGACAGGCGAGACGTATCGGTGGGATCGCAAACAGTCGTGCAGCCCGACTCCGTCGCAAAACCTGTTCGCGCATCGTGCGGCCACGTTTCATTGCCCACTGGCCATACGATGCCGCACAAACATAACCTCGAAAAACGTGCCATAAAAAATTCTTGCCTGATTCGGCAGCTTTTCCCAACCGCCGCGCGCCGCACAACCGGCAACCTTCGCGCAGCAGGAACGGTCGAGTCAAATTCCGCACACAACGACGAGATTGAGCTGACCCTGGCAAGCCCCAGCCGCCGATGCGCCCCATCGGGCAATGTATCGACACTGTCCACTTCGGCCTAAGGAGAGGCTGGATGTTTGTGGCAGGGATTGCCGATCGAGCACAACAATTCGATCTCAGGTAGCCCAGCAATGCCCTTCGATTCGCCGCTCACTCCAGTGCAGACTCGCATCCATCTGCACTCTAGCCTCGGAGTGGACCGATTTCGCTTGACCGAAATTCGCGGTCGCGAGCGGATCAGTGGGCTCTACAGTTTCCGGCTGAAACTGCGTACGCATCGCCACGACCCGGTGACGTTAGACCAATTCACCGGGCTGGCTGCGATGGCCAGTTTCCAGTTGCCCGATCCTCACTGGTTGTCGGTCGTCGCCGCCGACGGTGCCCCCGCAACACGCGACTTCTGCGGGATCCTGTCGCACGTCTCCTACGACCACAGCGACGATCGCGACCGCTACTTCACAGCGATCCTTCGTCCGCGACTGTGGCAACTGGGACTCAACCGTCGCTTCCGGATGTTCAGCCAACAGACGACTCGCACAATCGTCAGCACGGTCCTGGGCAGCATGAACGTTCAGTGGCGATTGGCGAACGACACCAAGCTGCACAATTACTGCGTGCAGTACGGCGAAAGCGATTTTGCTTTCGTCAGCCGCTTGCTCGAAGCGGACGGCTTGTTCTACTTCTTCGAACACCAATACAAAGGTCAAGCTGTCGATCCCAAAGAGCGTACCGAACGCCTGGTGATCACCGACAGCATCGACGCAGCCAATTCGCCGCCGCCTTCCTCCTCTGGCGATTCCGCGAGCGAAGCATCATCGGACACGTCGGCCCCGGCCACTCCCATCTACCGATTCGACAACGTCGGTGGAGGTGTTCGCGATTCGATGCGGGTGCGGCGTTGGGTCGCCACGCGTCAGTTGGTTCCCGAGACAAGCCGTTCGTTGGACCGACACTTCCAACGCCCCAGTTCGCTGGCCGACAGCTCTCATACGATCGACGGCGCGACGGCCTCGGACGCGAGCACTTGGATGTGTTATCCATCGGGCATCGCCCCTCGAGTCGACAACATCACTCCATCTGGTGACGACCGCGATCAATTAAAGGATCTCGACCCGTGGGCCGAATCGGATGCCAAGATTCGTGCGGCGCGACTGCACTACCAGGTCGATCGGTTCCGCGGCGCGGGCGATATCGCGACGATGAGCCCGGGCAAGAAGTTTCAACTGGTACGCGATCGAGTTCCCGATTCGAGCGAGTATTACTTGACGCAAGTCGAACATCTGGTGCGGTTGGCGACGGGACAACACAGTGGTCCCCACAGTGCCGAATTGACCTATAAGAACCGCTTCCGCTGCAGTTCGGTTGCGGTTCCCTACCGTCCGGCGCTGAAGACCGCTAAACCGAGGATCGACGGTGTGGTTCCGGCGACGGTTGTCGCTGACAATTCGCAAAAAGACGATCAGGTTTGCGTCGACAAATATGGCCGCGTGAAGGTTGTCTTCCCCTGGCAAACCGGCACATCGGATCCGAGTTGTTGGGTACGTGTCGGCCAATTTTGGGCCGGGCCGCGTTGGGGTGCATTTTTCTGGCCGCGAGTGGATCATGAAGTGATCGTCGCTTTTGAGCATGGCGATCCCGATCGGCCGATCATCGTAGGGAGCGTCTACAACGCCAACAACATGCCGCCGCTAACGCTCCCTTCGCTGAAGCTCTCGTGCGGCATTCACTCCTGTTCGCACAAGGGAAACCCGGTCAACAACACCAGCACCGTCGTATTCCATGACAAACAGGGAGCCGAATATTTGGAACTGCATTCGGAGACCTATCACAGCATCAGCAGCGAGACGACCGAAGTGAAATGGTCGGCGGGCAAGGAGATCCAATTCAAGGGACACCATTGGTTGTTCGACGCGATCGGCGGCAGCGGCGGCGGCGGCAACAACATGAGTGGCGATGACGACGGAGCCGATGCGGTATTTAAGGACAGTGGTGGAGATTCGGACTCGGGGTTCAGCGCTACCGAGATGCTCCAGAGCATTTTCATGGCCGACGATAAGGGCGAGATCGACTTTACCGTGGGCGATTCGTTTTCGAAGACCTTTGGCGGATCTTACGCGAGCAAATATGGTTGCAACATTTCGATGGTCTGCGACCCCATGGATTTCTTCGAGTTCCTGGCCGACAAGATTGGTGAGCGTGCTCCCACCGCTGGCATGCTTCTCAACCCTCTGCTCCCTCTGCTGTTTGGTGCTGGAGGACAGGGGCTGACGACATTTGGAGGCAAAAGCAATCTGCATTACGGTACGGCTGTCGAATCTCATCGCGGATACAAAATCACCAAGATGCTACCGACTCCGAAGGAACCTGCAGTGAGGTTTTCCAAAGGAAATGAAACACCCGTCGACGCTCCTGCAACGACAGCATGTGAAATCGCCGTAGCGTTGCTGTTGATCATGGACCTGTTGGTAATGTTGTTAACCAAAGCGGCTGTCTCCCACCAGGGAAGTCACTGGCAAGGGTTCGTCAAGTTCAGCGAGATCTGGACGTTTAATCTCCTGCCACGATTGCAGGGCCTGCTGATCTTTGTCGAATCGACCGAGGCGAAGGTGGACGATGCAAGTTCCTCCGTGCAGGATAGCGTCGACGATAGCCAACGGGCGGTGGAACGATCCGCGCGCGTTCTCGAAACGACTGATTCGTCGTCGACCGAAAGCAATGAGGCAGCGGGCGGTGAAATCGAAAACGCGGAATCGTCGGTGGTTAACAGCGAACGAAAACTCGAACGGGTTGTTTCCGATGACGAAGACGATGATGACGAAGAGGATGGCGGCGCATCCGATGGTGGCGAATCCGATGGCGGTTAATCCGATGGTGGCTCATGATCGGGTGCTGCTGCAACCTAGAAACATTCGAGTGCCAGCGAACCTACAGAAGATTCTGATTCAAATTACGCGGCAAAACACAAAGGGTTAACATTGGATAACGCAATTCATCTAATGGGCGAACACGCCACGACATGCGCCGACTTTTCGGTGCGAGCCCAGGTTCAAAGCACGCCGACCGACCCGACGGATCCCTTGATGGGGCGGGTAAGCCTGACGGCAGAAGGGCCCAACGACGACGGCAACGTCTGCCTCCAAGCCAATGGGCGAGTGACTTCGCAAGTCGATGAGTGCCGGATCGATGTCCTTTCCGACGGGATCGTCGTCGATTCGGGGAACACCGGAAACATCGGGTTGCGGGCTGGTGCCGCCCCTTGCATGCAGCAGGTGGACCTCGAAGGCAACGGCGGCAGCATCGTGCTTGAAAACGGTCAGATCGATGGCTCCCCCAAGATCGACATCGGCGAGGATTCGATCACGCTTTCGGTGGGGACCAACAAAATCACGATCAGCGCGACCGGGATCAAGGTCGAAGGACTCGAAATCACCATCGAAGGAACCACCTCCGCAGAGATGAAAGCGCCAAGCGTTTCGGTCGATGCCAGCGCCGACGCGACGATCAAGGGAGCTGCATCGACCGAGGTCAGTTCCTCGGGATCGATGGTGGTCAAAGGAACCGCGTCGACCGAAGTCAGCGCATCGGGAACGATGACACTCAAGGGTGCGATGGTGATGATCAATTAGGATCGCGCCACCGACACCTTGGATTCCAACCTTTAAAAAACGAAAGCTGAACGATGCCCTGTGCCGCCCGCGTTGCCGATCTCCACACCTGCCCGATGGTTACCGGATTGGTGCCTCATGTCGGTGGACCGATCTCCGGCCCTGGAGCCCCAACCGTCCTGATCGGCAGCCTGCCCGCATCGGTCGTCGGCGATATGTGCGTCTGTGTCGGACCGCCCGATTCGATTGTGATGGGAAGCGCAACCGTGATGATCGGCGGCAAACCGGCGGCGCGGATGGGCGACCTGACCGCGCATGGCGGCACCATCACCTTGGGCTGCCCGACCGTCATGATCGGCGGTTGAATTCCGTTGCCACCGTCGCCACGCTCCGCGAACCGTGTTCTATCAAAAGCATAAAGTCATGAATCTAAACCAGTTGGACGAATTCCTAGCCGCTCAAATCGAGGCACGCACGCCCAGCGAAGGGATCGATGCGATGTGCAAGCATGCACCGGCAAATCGCTTGGTCTGGTGGGGATGCCTGTCTGCTTGGTCGATCTGGCGGCCAACGCCTCCGCCGCATGAAGATGCAGCGCTGGCGATCGCAGCCCGTTGGGTCTTCCAACCGAGCGACGAGCTGCGCCGCGCCGCGGCGTTGCAAGCCAAAGCCGATACCGTCGGATTGTGCAAATGGCTGTTGCAAGCTGTCCAGTACAGCGGCGGCCAACTGAAGATCGACGACGCCGGAATCGACCTCCCGACGCCCGACGTATCGGGCGCCTACACCAAAGGTTTCATGCACCATCTGCTGGCGACCAGCCCACCAGTCGAACGAGCCACCGCATCTCAGAACTTCTTGCAACTGGCGCGTCAGGCGATCACTCGACCGATGCCGACCGCAGAGCCTACGCAACCAACACCGCAACTTGTTTAACGGGACCCGACGATGAAAACACCAGAAAATGTCGAAGCCCTGTGGGACGACCTGGATAATATGCAGAGCCAAATGCGTATCGGGATCACTGCCTTGCCACCGTCGAAGGCGAAGGACTTGATGAACCGGTTGATGGAAGTCGCCCAGCCGCTGGTTGGAAAAATGCGAACCAAGTATCCCGAAGCGATCGATGCGTTTGAGAAGCAGCACGCGGAACTCGAGGAGAAACTCGATCGCGCCCGCCAGAACATCGCCAAGGCGAAAGAGAACCTAGCGAACGTGCCGCCGGTCGAAGAGATTCGCAAGAATTTGGTTCCGCTTGCCGCCACGCTGCCGAGCGGACTGTCGCTGCAATTCGCCGATGAAATGCGCGACCGCTACGTTCCGCCAGCCCCCGATCCAACACTCGACGACGGCCCCGGCGCGGCTTGGCAAGATTGGTCGATCTCCTAACCATGGCGCCCACAACTCCATCGGCCCCGACAACTGCCGCCAAAAACAACGCGCTGCCGCGCACTTGCGGACCGATTTCGCTAGTCGCTGCGCTCCGCCGGTTTGGCATCGAGCAATCGGTCGATGCGATCTGGCCCGCCGTCACGCGAAAGGATCCATTTGGCACCCGCGCCGCCCGGTCCTACCTGTTGGCCGCCTTGGCCCGCACATGTCAGTTGGATGCAGCCGTTTTGCAGTGCCAGCCCGAACGAGCGTGGCAGGCGATTCGAACTTGCCACGACGCCGACCTCACGGTCGTCCTGAACCATCGCGCCTACCGCGCCCCCGACGAAGGACATTTCACATTATTGGCCGCGATCGACGATGCAACGATCACAGTCGACGATCCCTTCCTAGGGAAAAACAAACAGATCGACCGACAAAGCTTCTTGAAACTCTGGCAGCCCAATCGCGAGACGTCGGGACATATTCTGATCGCCATCGATACCCCCAAGACAGACCGAACCGAAGCAACTCCACAATCCATCACAACATGTCCACGCTGCGCTGCGCCGATCACACTGGCACCGAATCGTTTGTTTGAACCAACCGACTGGAATCCCAACGGACTCTGGCGGCGGTTCTTTTGCCTCGGCTGTGACGCGTCGTTTTCCTCGCGTTAGGCGACCGCCGTTGCAATGCGGAAGAGAGGTCTCTCCGTCAGACGCGCCTACGACGCCCGCGCCAAGGGTTTCAAACGTTCCAACGGAACGTAGAACCGTTTGTAGCGTTGCCCGTCGTCGAACATCTGCCCTTTGCCATCGGGGACCAAGACGGTCGCGCGTCGCGTGATTCGATTCACTTTACCTCGCAACACTTTTCCTTCGTGTTGGAATTCGACGGGGCTGCCGACACTGACCTGAAAGCGTTTGGCGGCGCGTTCGTCTTGGGTGATCAATTGGTGTTGGTAATCGGTGTGGCCAAAAAACCGACGGGTGATCCCGTGGAATTGCCGCTTGGCACAATTGCTGTCGTTGAAGCAGAGCATCTCGACGAGATGGACCAGTTCGTGTTCGCAGACACGTTGAGCGGCTTGCAGACGGTTATTGCAAACACATCCGCTGACGATCACTTGGCGATCGAGATCGTGAAACGTTTGGAACAACAGCGTCGTCGAAAGGATCACCTCAAACGTACGCTTCCTACCGCCGGGAACCTGCGGATCGCGGACTCTCGAATCGTAGGTGGTGACTGTTTTGCCAGCCGCCCGCGTCATCCGACTGGAGAGATTAAAATCGATCCCCTCGCGACGAGCCAACCACAACAAACGACCTTCAAAGAAGTGGTCGTCGTAGAGCATGCACATCCGTCGCAGATCGGCAGCTGCCATCCGCGTGAAGTTCACACCATCGAGCGTCGACGACAAAGCGAGCGTCGTCCGCAAGATTTCTTGTTGCTTGGTTGCGATTTGTTGGGACGTCCAGCGTCGCTCTAACGCATACCGCCCCAATCGTTTGAAGTCCGTCTCTTTCATGGACGATATTGTGACGACTTCGGGCAACCGCTGCCAGAGCGGAAAGAGCTGGCAGCGGGTTTGCTAGCAATGGAATCGCCGCTCACGCGGCGCTCCCTTACGGACGCGAAGCGACTCGCGTTTCGTTAGCAAAATACAACATCGGATCGTCGACGATCACACCGGTGCTCCACGTGCGGCCATCGTCGCGGCTCATCGTGTTGAAGAAAAAGCTCCGCAGCCGTTCGGTCTTGTAGCTGTAGGGGAACTGCGACGTGACGTAATCGTCTTGAGTCAGATCGTCGACACCTTCGGAAATGTAGTAGTGAACCATTCCGTCGGTCGTGCACGACATCCCCAAAGTCCACCACCCCGTGGTCGTGATCGCCGGTCCTTGGAAGTCTCGTCCGCGGGAGTCACAACGGATCCGCCAATAGGCGTAGTCGTAGTCCTGTTTTGTATTCTCTTTGCACTTCAGTTCGACAAACATCCCAGGCCAGTAGACCTCGTTCTCGGGGCCTTTGCTCTTGAACATCAAGAATCCTTCGGACTCTTTGACCGCTGTCGTTTCGAGAGCCAGGCGGAAGCCAAAATGGGGGCCGGTTCGGCGCTCCCAGTCTTTGACTTTTGGCAACCAGACTCGCGTCACCACGTTGGGCTGACTCTCGACCTGAACACGTCCGTTCAAGCGGTATTGGACGTTGCAGATGAAATCGTCCTGATTGTGCGGTTCGCTGCTGCCACGTCCGGGAACTCCCGTGTACATCGACTTCAACAGCAGAGAGCCTCCGCTTCCGGACAATCCGCCCGGGGGAGTCGGAACGCGGCGGACGATATCGGGATGGCCGCGTTTAATCCCTTCGTACCAGCGTCCATTGACCGACTTTCCCGTCGGCCCGCGTTGGTTCTCGTCGATGTCCTCGGTGCTCTTGGGATTCCGAGGAACGTATCGCCAATTGGGATCCTCGAAGTCGTCACCGACTGCCGTGATCAGCTTTCCGGTGCCGGGAACGATCGGTCGTGGCCGCTGAGCGGTGGCTGTGGTTACAACCAAAATGCCAGCAAACGCCATGACGTGGGCAAGCCGGATGCGCACGTTCATATTATTTTCCTTCCTATTACCTGCGAAGAACCCCTGGGACATACGTTCGCAACTTGCGTGCGAACCGCCACATTCGGATTTATCGGCATATCTTTCCAGCGACTTTGCCCTATCGCCGCCAGCTGGATTCTTTTTGCCGATGGTCAACGCCCAACCTGCATCGCAACACTTTGCTAGCCAAGGCTGATCTGGACAGCAATATGTTGCGGCGACTATCCTTGCTGAGCCGTTTTGGCCATTTCGTGGATTCCCAACGATCCCAGGGCAGGGAGCCCCATGCACCATCTTTCCTCCAAACACGACAGTGTGGTGATCACAGGCGTTGGCGTCTTGAGCCCGCTGGGCTCGGGGTTCGACTCGCTGCGGTCGGCTCTCGCCGATCCTCCCGCCTCGCCTCCATCTGCCCCTACGACCGGCTTGCTCGCCAGCTATTCCGGTTCGATCGACGATTTCGGCAAGCTGCCGCTCGACCGCAAACGCAGCCTTCGCAAATCGATGAAGCTGATGAATCGGGAAACCCAACTTGGCGTCGCCGCCGCCTTTCAAGCGATCCAGGATTCCGATCTCGATGCCGCGGCGTACGCTCCCGATCGCGTAGGCGTTTGTTTTGGGGCGGGCAATGTCGAAGTACGCCCCGAGGATTTTGTTGCCGGCGTGCAAGCCTGTGGCGAATCGTCCGCTGAAATGATCGAAGCCGCTTGGGGTTCGCTAGGCATCCCGCACGTCGATCCGCTGTGGGTGCTGCGAGTTTTGCCGAACATGCCAGCTTGCCATATCGCGATCAGTTACGATTACCGCGGCCCCAACAACACGATCACCCAAGCAGAAGCCTCAGCCAATCTCGCCATCCAGGAAGCCAAGTACCATCTGTTGGACGGCGAAGCCGATGCGATGATCGTCGGCAGCACGGGAACCACGATCCGCATCGACGGTACCGGTGAAACCGACGGTTCGGCAAGCGACCACGGTTCCGAAGGGGCTGCAGCGTTTGTGATCGAACGACTCGAAAGAGCTCAACAACGTGGAGCGACGATCTATGGTGAGGTGTTAGGGATCGGCAGCAGTTGTGTGATCGACGCGACGATGGTCCCCAAGCCAGACGAGGCGGCTAACAACGCGATTCGCGCGTCGTTGGCCCAGTCGCATCTGGCGGGCGATGACAACGTTCAATTCACAGTCATCAACGACCAATGTGATGCCCCCGCAATCAAGCGCCTGCTCAAATCGCAGCCGACCGATTTGCTGAACCTCTCCGATTGGATCGGCCATGTCGACGCCGGCAGCGGCGCGATCGGCCTCGCCGTTGCGCTGCAGCGATTGGCTGCCGCGGACACCTCCGCCACGCGGTCGGCGATCAACATTGGCATTACTCACAATGGTCTGGCAAGCTGCTTGACCGTCCGCAATCTTCAACCGTCGCGAGCCGCATGATGTACCGACGTGTAGTGATCACAGGACTGGGCGTCGTCACGCCGTTGGGCCATCAACTGGACAACTTCTGGCAAAACCTGACATCGGGCCGCTCGGGCGTCGGCCCGATTTCGACGTTTGATGCTTCCAACTTCCCCGTTCGCATCGCGGCGGAAGTTCCGTCGTCGTGGTCGTTGGAAAGTGTTGGCGAAAACCCGCGACAATGGGCTGGCGCCCCGCGTCAATCGAGCTTTGCGTTGGCGGCGGGCATTTCCGCAGTACGCGATTCGGGGATCGAACTCGACCGTTTCGATCCGCTACTGTCGGGAGTCTATCTCGGCTGCGGCGAGCCGTTTACGCCGTTCGCTCCACTTGTCGGTTCGATCTCGAAAGCGATGGCCGACCAAAAGTTCAACTCCGCTGCATTCACCGACACTGCACTGCGCCTGTTCGATCCCAAATCGCAGCGTCAATTCGATCCCAAGATGCCGGCGATCTCGCTCGCCGCACGATTCAATCTGCAAGGTCCCAGCGTTAACTGCATCGCGGCATGTGTCTCGTCATCGCAGGCGATCGGCCAAGCGGTTCGCATGATCCGCCGAGGCGAGGTCAACACGATGTTGTGCGGCGGAGCTCACAGCTGCGTCAACGAATTGGGCGTAACGGGGTTCAGCCGACTCTCCGCACTCAGCCAACAAAACGACTCTCCGACGCAAGCTTCTCGCCCCTTTGATCGCAACCGCGATGGGTTTGTGATCGGTGAAGGAGGCGCCGTGTTTGTCGCCGAAGAATACGAACAAGCTCGCCGCCGCGGAGCTAACATCTACGCCGAGGTCACCGGGTACGGATCGGCTCAAGATGCATTTCGTGTTACCGACACACATCCCCAAGGGCGTGGCAGCGTCCAAGCGATCAGCCGAGCGTTAAAAGATGCCGGCATCGACGGCGGGGACCTCAGCTATATCAACGCTCACGGTACCGGAACAGTTTTGAACGACAAGGTCGAAACTCATTCGATCAAGACCGCACTGGGGTCGGCTGCCTATGACGTACCGGTCTCCAGCAGCAAGAGCATGCTGGGCCATGCGACGACCGCGTGCGGGGCGATCGAATTAGCTGTCGCGCTGCTGGCGATGCAGTCCAACACGTTGCCGCCGACGATCAATTTCGACGATCCCGATCCAGCGTGCGATCTCGACTACGTCCCCAACGTGGCTCGCGACGTCCAATGTCAACATATCCTCAGCAACAACATCGGTTTTGGCGGCCAAAACGCCGCGTTGATCGTATCGCGGGTGAGCGAACCGCGAACGTGTTGCCAACACGCCGCCTGAAGGGATTGATGGCGGCAAACGGTGCGTTTATCCGACAGGTTCTACGCTCTGCCACGCTTCCCAAGCCTGTTCCAAGCGATTGGTGAACTTCTTCGACGAAGTGGCGTACAGTCGCTTGCCCAGTTTGCGAGCCTGTTTCTGCAACTTCGCACGACGACGATCGATCGACTGCATCAGCTTTCCAAACGCCTTCGCACCGCGCAGCTTTTCAAAATCGGGATGCTGCGTAAGCAATTGGTGCAACACGACCAAGTCGTGGTCGTCCCCCAACAAATCGGTCAAGCGTTTTAATTGTTTGGCCCGGATGCTCAACTTCGATTTGCTGAGATCGCGAAGCATCAGGACTTGATACCACTGATACTTGGCATGCTTCCGCCAATCGTGCAGATGCTCGTCGGTCGGCTCTCTGCGAGCCGCCTGCATCGCTCTCGCGCCACGTCGATAAGTCTTGGCGAATCCCGGTCCGATGGCTGCGAAACCCTCGTCCGCACAAGTCCATTGAGGTACTCGGTCGAGAGCAGCTTGCATTTCTTGAATCGCTTCGGTGAAGAACGGCTGCCAATCCAACGGCCCCGTGCTGGCGACTTCACTCCGTTTCGCTAACACCTTGTTTACGCGGTCCATGAACTTCCGCGGCAGCGAATGAGCGGAGTGCTGGCGGAGGAGATCGAACGCCTCGAGCGTCGCATCGGCATCGCGCAGGCCCGACAGTTTGCGCGACGCATCGCGAAACCAAACGTTCTCCAGATCGTAGGCGTCCCCGATCGCGGGCCTGACCATCCGCAGCATCCCGCGAATCATCTTGCACCGTTTGCGTACATCGTGAACGACTTCGGTTCGGTCGAGCCGCGGATCGGACAAGTCGTCGATCGATCGCTGAATATAAGTCTTGGCGATTCGCTGAATCCCCTCCTCCACCGACTCGTCGACACGCAACCGAATCTTCATGTTCCAAATCCTTGAGCGCGAACAGCGTTACGAGAAACTCTCGCAACCCTCTTGATTTCATAATACCAACGGTGAGCCACAAGTGCCGTCGGTCCAGCGACAAGCAAAGCTAGCTCATCTGTGGCCAGTAGCAATCAATGTGCCAACCGAAGCTAGCGTGAATCGGCGACGCAACGGATGCGAAACGTAATCCTGGCTCGCCGCTAGCGTCTGAAATGTGCTTGCAAATTCACTTTCGTGCAAATTTTGACAAGACATCGGCAAACTACCCACACCCCCAGTTTACACAGGCCGAATATCTGTACAATTGTCCCCGTCTTCGGGGTTGTCCGCTTGTTACGCGACACCCTGAGTGCGGGGCAACGTCAACCAACAGTTACGGAAATACTCTTGCCTGTGAATGGATTCGCCACCGCAGCACACTGGAACTCGTACCATTTCACCTCGGGATTTAAGAGGCATCTGTAGTCATGGAACAATTCTATTTCCACGAGAATTGTAAGGTTTGTGGGCGTCCAATGATCGTTTCGCTTGAGCTACTCAATGCGGCGATTCGTTGCGGGCACTGTGGAGCGATATGCGATGCCCCACGACTCGATCAACCAAAGTGGCATCCGCAGCGGCGCCCCCCCCCCGGCGTTGCTGCCGGGACGTCGAACCGTCCCGAGCAAGTCGGCCGCGTCGCCGCATTATTGCGGACGATCGCCCCGCCGCGCTCATGCGACACGCCGTTGATGCGTTGACGGGCATGACCTGCGGGCTTCTGCGACGCTCTGTTAATTCTTTGCGTATTCCTCAGCTCACGAGCCACGACGAGCGACCGTGGCGGTTCCTAAACACCGAACAGTTGTGCGGTTTGTAGCCGTTTCAGGGGGGGTTGCAGCAGCGTCTGGGCAGCTCCGAAGCGCTGGCGGAAAACCGACGTCGGTGTATAATGACCAATGCCCTCCGAAATCCCGTGAGCGTAAGAATGGACGCCTTCACAACCTGAGAAGGCAACTTACGCCCCCGCCAACTTGCTCGCCCAGCACTTCATGCATACACGCCCCCCAATACAGTTTCAGATCGCACTTTTGGTAGCGTTTTTGGCCACCAACGCAGCTCGTGGCGAGGATACTGCCGCCGCCGAGACCTTCTTCGAAAGTAAGGTCCGGCCGCTGTTGATCGAGCGCTGCTACGAGTGCCATTCGCGTGAGTTCGACGAGGCGCAGGGCGGCTTGCGCGTCGATTCGGCTGCGGCGTTGGCCAAGGGCGGTTCGCGAGGGGCTGCGATCGTTGCCGGCGATCCGGCGAAAGGCCTGTTAGTCAAAGCGGTTCTGTACGACGATGATTCGATGCAGATGCCTCCCGAAGGCAAGTTGAAGGACGAAGAAATCGAGATCCTTCGCAAATGGGTCGCCAACGGAGCTTACGATCCACGCGTCGACGACACGCCCGACGTAGAAGAACCTCAGATCGATTGGCGTCAGCACTGGGCATTCCAACCACCGCAACAAGCTGTCGCGGTCGACAAGATCGATCCTCGCAGCGACGATCCGATCGATGCAGTCGCCCTCGACAGGATGGCTCGCGAAGGAATCGAATCGAGCGGCCCGACCGATCGCGAAACCTGGCTGCGACGCGTCTATTTCGACTTGATCGGTCTGCCACCGACGCGCGACGAGATCGACAGTTTTCTTGCCTCGGAACGTCCCGACGCCGCGCGCCGCGTCGTCGATAACCTGTTGGCCCGCCCCGAATATGGCGAGCGATGGGGGCGGCATTGGATGGACGTCGCCCGTTATGCCGACACCGTTGGCTACGCGCCGGCGAAGCGGGAACCGCGGTTGTTGGAGAGCGAAAATTATCGCGACTGGCTGATCCGCGTTTACAACGACGATATGCCGTTCGATCGCCAGGTCACGTTGCAGCTGGCTGCCGATACGATCGACCCCAAAAACGAACAGGGCGATCTCGACGCGATGGGCTTCCTGACAATCGGTCGCCGCTTTTTGAGCAACGAAGACATCGTCGACGACCGCATCGATGTCGTCACCCGCGGCCTACTGGGCCTGACGGTTCAGTGCGCTCGTTGCCACGACCATAAATTCGATCCAATTCCAACGATGGACTACTACTCGTTGGTGGGCGTGATGAAAAGCAGCGAATATCGCGACGACCTGCCATCGAAACTGGCGTTGTTCGACAAAAAGAAGACGACCGACCATCCGGTCTGGGTTCGCGGCCAGCGTGGAAATCGCGGCCCGATCGCACCGCGGCGTTTCTTGACCGCGCTGCACGGCGACGAACCTCCCAAATTTACGCACGGCAGCGGCCGCTTGGATCTCGCCCAAGCGATCGTCGACCACAACAACCCGCTCACACGACGCGTGCTCGTCAACCGTGTCTGGATGCATCTGATGGGCAAACCGATCGTCGGCACGCCCAGCGATTACGGTGTGCGTACCGAACAGCCAGTGCAAGTTGCGGTCTTGGACGATCTGGCCGTCGATTTTGCTGAGCAGGGCGACAGCATCAAACACTTGGTCCGGCGGATTGCCAATTCCTATCTCTACCGACAATCGAGCCAGGTTGCTCCCGAGGTCGTCCAACGCGATCCCGACAACTGGTACTTCGCTCGCGGTATCGCGCGACGTCGCGACTTCGAATCGCTCCGCGACACAATCCTCGCCTCCGCCGGTCAACTTGATTTACAAAAGGGGGGCGCACCGGTCGTAATCAGCGATGGCTCACCTCAATCGCGACGAACGGTTTACGCCTTCATCGATCGACAGAAATTGCCCGCCTTGTTCCGCGTCTTCGATGTCGCCAGCCCCGATGCGCACGAACCACAGCGGTATTACACCACCGTGCCCCAACAATCGCTGTATCTGATGAACAGCCCGTTCATCCTGGATGCCAGCATCAAAGTCGCCGACGTGTCGACGCGTGGCCTGCCCGCCGATTCGCTCGACGAAAAAATCAACGCCTTGTTCCTGCGAGTGCTGAAACGCCAACCGACCGCCGAAGAGCTGCAGTTTGCAATAAAGTTCTGCCAATCTCCGATCGATCCAGCCACGGTTCCCGTCTCCCCCGCCTCGGCGTGGGACTACGGATACGGCAACTTTGACGAAACCCGAACGCACATCCCCGATTTCAAACGCCTGCCGCACTTCCAAAAGGGACGTTGGGCCGGCGGACCGAAAATCCCCGACGAGCACCTGCAATACACTTCGCTGACGCCAACCGGAGGCCATCCCGGCGACGTGATCGCTTCGGTCCGGCGGTGGACCGCGCCGCAAACCGGCGAGGTCACAATTTCATGTGAGATGAAGCATCCCAGCGACAAAGGGGATGGCGTGCGGATGTCGATCGCCTCCGCTGGCAAAGTGCTGTTCGAAGAGCTGTTGATGAATTCCGAACAATCGGTGCGGGAGCTTGTTATCCAAGTAAAGGAAGGCCAAGTGATCGACTTCGTCGCCGAAGACAACATCTCGACGGCGTTTGATTCGTATCAATGGACCATTCAAATCCGCTTCCAAAGCGATCGCGGCGTGATCGCCGATTTCGATTCGAAAACCGACTTCAGCGGCAATCCCGATGGCAAGCAGTCGCGACTGCTGACTCGATTCGAACAACTCGCCCACGCCTTGCTGATTAGCAACGAACTAACTTTTATTGACTGAGTGATCGCAACGATGAATGCATATAACAACTGTGGACTCTCGCGTCGCGAACTGCTTTGCCGCAGCGGAATGGGCTTCGCATCGTTGGCTCTTGCCGACCTGATGCATGGCGAAGCGGTCGCCGATTCGGTTGCCAATCCGCTGCTGCCCAAGCCGCCTCAGTTTCCGGCGAAGGCGAAACGGGTGATCCATCTGTTCATGAACGGTGGGCCCAGCCATGTCGATACGTTCGACCCGAAACCCGAGCTGCAAAAACGCTCCGGCCAACCATTGGACGGCGGCAACCTGAAGACCGAACGCCCGACCGGTGCCCTGATGGGATCACCCTTCAAATTCCAGCGGTATGGCGAGAGTGGGATCGAGGTCAGCGAGCTCTTCAAGGAGACGGCAAAGTCGATCGACGACATCGCCGTCATCCGTTCGATGCACGCCAATGTGCCGAACCATGAACCGTCGTTGATGCTGATGAACACAGGCGAATCGCGTTTGATTCGCCCCAGCGTCGGATCGTGGATGACCTACGGATTGGGCACGGAAAACCAGAACCTGCCAGCCTTTGTTTCGATGTGCCCCGGCGGCTATCCGATCAAAGGGGCCCAGAACTGGCAGTCGGGCTTCCTCCCCGGCATCTATCAAGGCACCTACGTCGATTCGAACAATACGCGGATCGAAAAACTGATCGAAAACATCAACAACTTCCGCGTCTCCCGCGATGACCAACGGCAACAGCTCGATCTGCTGAACCAACTCAACGGCATCCATCGATCGACACGGCCGGGCGAACCGAAGTTGGAAAGCCGTATCCAGTCGTTCGAACTCGCCTATCGGATGCAAGCCGATGCGGCCGAAGCGTTCGACATCAATCGCGAACCGCAACACATCCTGGACATGTACGGCAAGGGTGTCCACGCGCGGCAGACACTGATCGCCCGGCGACTTGTCGAACGCGGCGTTCGCTACGTTCAACTATGGCATGGTGCGGGACAACCGTGGGACAACCACGATGACTTGGAAACTCGCCACCGCGCATTGGCCGGCCAGTGCGACCAAGCCATCGGCGCACTGTTACGCGATCTGAAACAGCGTGACATGCTCAAGGACACTCTCGTCATCTGGGGCGGTGAATTCGGACGGACTCCCGTCGTGGAGATGCCCAAGGAAGGAACGAACCAAGGCAAGATGAACGGTCGCGACCACAACCACCACGGGTTTACCGTCTGGATGGCTGGCGGCGGCGTCAAAGGGGGCTACGTCCACGGCAGCACCGATGAATTTGGCTTCAAAGCCGTGGAAAACCGCGTTCACGTCCACGACCTGCACGCCACCATGTTGCACTTGTTAGGTTTCGATCACAAAAAACTGACCTATCGCTACGCTGGCCGCGACTTCCGGCTGACCGATGTCCACGGCCGCGTCGTCGACGAACTGATCGCATAACGACGGGTCTTGACGCCACCTTTGCTATCCAAGCGAAGATGGTTTGAAGCAACCTTTGATCGTATAATGTAGGCTCGGCCGGAACCACGCCGAAGTTGTCCCCGAAGGGACTTCGCGTAAAAACCATGTTGTCGGTCGTGAACCATCACTGAGAAAGCGAGAGCTGCGATGTCCAGCATCCCGGTTGAATTGCCAGAGCATTTAATGTCGTTTGTCTCCCGAGGAGCGGAGCAAGCCGGTTATTCTACGGGTGGTGAATACATCGCGGCGTTAGTTGCCGCAGCAAGTGAGAAGCAAGGCGAAACCGAACAAGCACTGATGGCAGGAATTTCGAGCGGCGATGCCAAACCATGGACCGACGCCGAGTGGAAGGCAATCAAAGAACGAGTGATCGCCAAAAGCGTCAAATAAGTGGCGAAGTTGAAACCTATCATCCGACGGCCCAAAGCCAGCGAGGATGTCGAATCGCACGCGATGTATATTGCCGATGGCAGCATGGATGCTGCGTTGCGATTTATTGAGAGAGCTGAGCAAACCATTAAAGGCTTGGCGTTGTTTCCCCAAATACGTCGAGCGAGAAGATTCCATCGAGATAGTTAGGGTTCTGCGCGGCGGGCAGGACATGAATACAGAAGCAACCAAAATCTAGCGATCGACAAGACGATAGGGTACGGAGACTCGATGAACGCATTGCCCCCTTGGCCGCAGCCCGTGACGCTTCGCGGCCCCCTCGCGACGTTGGAACCGCTGTCGCGCGAGCACCACGATCCGTTGGCCGCCGCAGTCGAGGATGGCCAGCTCTGGAAGCTGTGGTACACCAACGTTCCCACGCCCGAAGGGATGATGGCCGAGATCGAGCGACGGCTGAATCTGCAGGCCTCCGGTTCGATGTTGCCCTTCGTCGTCCGCGATGCCAACGACAACATCGTCGGCATGACGACGTATATGCACATCGACGCCGCAAACAAACGTCTCGAGATCGGATCGACCTGGTACGCACAGCGCGTGCAGCGGACGGGCCTCAACACGCAGTGCAAGCTGCTGCTGATGAGCCATGCGTTTGAGACGCTGCAGTGTATTGCTGTCGAGTATCGCACCTCCAGTCTGAACCTTGCCAGCCGTCGAGCGATCGAGCGGTTGGGAGCCAAACTCGACGGCGTTCTTCGCAGCCATCAACGCCACCGCGACGGCACGCTCCGCGATACCTGCGTCTATTCGATCCTGCAGCACGAATGGCCCGCGGTGAAGAGCCACTTGGCATTCAAGCTGCAAGCCGGCGGTTAACTCACCTCCGAGATACGCTCTATAATCTCGCCACCGCGATCGCCAATGCCACTTCTTTTCGCTCCCCACCGTCCGATGGATTCCGATGAAATCTCAGCCTCTGATGCTCCTGCTCGCTTGCAGCCTGTTCGCCTGCGATCTGGCAGGCGAAGAAGCACAAGAACCCAAACACTGGGATAAGGTCGTTGCGATTCAGACCAAACAGAAGACGACCAACAAGCATGCGACGGCCTTTTTCATTCGCAAAGGCGATGCATATTTCATGGTAACCGCCAATCATGCCGCGGACGAAACCAAAGGGGACACGCGTATCCTGTACGTCCGCGAGGATGGCGACTCGCGCTGGATGCAGCTGCGCGGGATCGTCCCCGCCGACACCAACCCTTGGACTCAGTTCAAGAACAACGATCTGGCGGTCGCGCGGCTTCAGTTCCCGCGGGCGTCGAAGTCCGACATCGCCGATTTCAACTACCTCGCCCTTCCCTACGAGGCGCTGCTGACCTCAACGCCGCCGCGAGCCAGCGAAATTGTCTTCGCCGGCTTTCCAATGGCCTATGGCACCACCCCACCGATCAGATCGCTGGTCGTTCGCGGGCACATCGCTTCGCGCGAGCTTAAATCCAAAGGTGACTGGGGCGTCGTTCCGATCATCTATGCCACTCCGACCGTCGCTTCGGGAACCAGCGGCAGCCCCGTCTTCAGCTTCATGCAGTCGCCCGACGAGATCGCGATCGTTGGTATGTACATCGCCGTTGCCGTCGATGAGACGGGAGCGAAGTTGGCGAAGCTGGTGCCGGCTCGGCTGATCCGCGAAGCGATCGATGCGGCGTCGGAAGCTCCAGCCGGGCAGGACGCTGAAAAAGAATCCGACGAAGAGTCGTCCGAAGCAGTCGAACCGCAGGAAGCAGCACTCCAAGCGGAATAGCCGCTAACCGACTGCGTGCCCAACGACCTGTCCGTCGGCGGACCGCGTTAACCGGACGGCTGGAGTGACCGGGTCGTGCGAAAACAACAGCAATCGATCGTGCTGGATGACGTTATCGAACAAGCTCGCTTTCAGTCGCCGAACCGTCAACGGAAACTGATCGTAGGAAAGCGTCCAGAAGGTCGGCAGATGCGCCGCCGTCGGACAGATATCCCCCGCAAAGATCGCCGACGCTTCTCCCGACTGCAGCGCGATCGATTGATGACCGCGCGTATGCCCTCCGGTCAACGTGACCGTCACGCCGGAGACGATCTCGGTCGTGCCGTCGACCTGTTCGACCAACCCCGCATCGGCTAAAGGCACAATATCGTCGGCAAAATACGAACCGACCAATTCGGGAATCTTTCCCGTCGCGTCGGCCCACTCGGTCTGCTGGATGATATGCCGAGCGCGGCGGAAGACCGGTTCCAACCGACCGCTGGCATTGCGGGCGACACAGCCGCCGACGTGATCGAAGTGCAGATGCGATAGGATCACCCAATCGATTTGGTCGGGAACGATCCCATGTTCGGCGAGATTTCGCACCAGCGGCATCCCATCCTCCATGCTCATCCGCTTGCGAACTTTTGGCCCCGCCTTGCCGCCATATCCGCTGTCGATGATTCCCAACGAAGTCGGCGTCCGCACGACGAAGCAGTTCGTTTCGACGAGCACCCGGTGCTGCGAATCGGGCTCGGCGAACCGTTGCCACATCATTCGCGGCACCATGCCAAACATGCTTCCACCGTCGATCCACAATTGCCCGCCGCTGACCGGTAGCAATTGCAGCTCTCCAACGGGAATCCACGAACGTTTCATTCAGATCACCTTGCTGGCGAACCATCCAACGGTTCGCTTGAAATCATTAAGTAGTTGCTCAAATTCAAATCTCTCGGTCGACAAGCAGCGCCACCGCGTTGCCCCCTCCCAAGCAGAGCGCCACAACGCCAAGTCGCTTCTCGTGACGCTGCAACGCATTCAGCAATGTCACCAGCACACGCGTGCCGCTTGCACCGATCGGATGCCCCAACGCGATCGCTCCGCCGTGAATGTTGACACGGCTGTGAGGAATGTCAAGTTGATCGATGCA
Organism: Rosistilla oblonga; assembly: GCF_007751715.1. Classification (NCBI taxonomy): domain Bacteria; kingdom Pseudomonadati; phylum Planctomycetota; class Planctomycetia; order Pirellulales; family Pirellulaceae; genus Rosistilla; species Rosistilla oblonga. Next base: position 5,022,486 of record NZ_CP036292.1, read on the forward strand.
GGCGATCATCTGAACGGCAAAAGCTTCATTGATCTCGAACAGATCGATCTCCTGTAGCGAATGTCCCGCCTTGCGAACGACCTCGCGAATCGCAGCAACCGGCGCGGTAAACAAATCTTCGGGAGCACTTCCGACAGTCGCCGTCGCCACGATCCGGAACAGCGGGCGAACAACGCTGCGCTCCGCGACCGACGCATCTACCACCACAACCGCCGCCGCGCCGTCGCTGATCATCGAAGCGTTCCCGGCGGTCACGCTTCCCTCCTTGCCAAACACCGGCCTCAGTTCCGCCAGCTGCTCCAAAGTCGTCTCCCGCCGCGGGCCAGAGTCGCTCGAAATTTCAATCGCTCCGTTTTTGTTGTTCACCGCAACGGGAACGATCTCCTCGGCGAAGGCCCCGGCATCGATCGCCTCGATCGCCCGACGATGACTCTCCAAAGCAAAGCGGTCTTGCGTCGGGCGAGAGATCTTCGCGCGAGCGGCCAACTGGTCGGCGATCGCTCCCATCGAATGCCCCGTCATCGCGCACGTCAACCCATCGTGCAACATCCAATCAGTCAACTGCTGATCACCCAACGTCCGCTGCCCGCGTTGCAACAGCCAACCGCAGCGACTCATGCTCTCCATCCCTCCGGCTACAACAAGCTTCGCATCGCCCGACCGGATCGCTTGGTCGGCCAGCATCACCGCCTTCAGTCCCGAACCGCATACCTTATTAACACTGCAAGCCGCAACGGTCGCGGGCAGCCCGGCTCGCAGCGCCGCCTGACGCGCTGGCGCTTGGCCAACGCCCGCCGACAAGACGTGGCCGAGAATCACTTCGTCGACCTCTGCGTCCAACAATCCCGTCCGCCGGATCGCTTCACGAATTGCGACAGCCGCCAGGTCGGGAGCCGCCACGGAGGCGAAATCGCCTTGAAAACGACCAATTGGCGTGCGACACGCCGACAAAATATAAGCTGTCGACATCGAATGACCTTTCGCAAGAACAGCCTTCGTTTAATTGCATTTTAGGCGATTCCGAGATCTCGCCGGCCGAATATTCCTGAAGCTTTTGATCGCCTCGCTCTCACCGAATTCCCTAGAATGAAGGAGTACACGCGGACGGGAGTTCACAAATGAGTACTGCTCAATTGCCAATTGCTCCGCCGACACCCTGGGTCGACGGGCTGACGATCGGACAAGTGTTGCGAGAGACCGCACGGCAATACCCGGATGACGACGCGTTTGTCTTCTGCGGTCCGGGCGTTCGGGTCAGTTGGTCCGAACTGGATCGCGAAGTCGATCTGGTCGCTCGCGGCCTGTTGGCGTTGGGCTTTGTCCCCGGCAACCACTTCGGCGTCTGGGCGACCAACGTTCCCGAGTGGGTTCTGCTGCAATTCGCCACCGCTCGGGTCGGGGTCGTGTTGGTCAACATCAACCCATCGTACCGGGCGGGCGAACTGAAGTTTGTCCTCAAACAAGCCGATGTCCGCGGATTGGCATTGATCGATCATTATAAGACGACTCACTTTCAGGAAACGCTGCTCGAAGCGGCTCCCGATCTCGCCACATCGACGCCCGGCCATCTGCACAGCCCAACGTTCCCACGGCTGCGGTGGATCGTCGAAATGCGTGGCCGTCAGCCGTCGTTTGGATTGTCGTGGTACGATCTGATGTCCGGCGCCGTCTCGGTTCCGCAAACCTGTGTCGACGAAGTTTCCGAACGCTTGGATCCAAACCGCGCGATCAATATCCAGTTCACTTCCGGTACGACCGGTCATCCCAAAGGGGCGACGCTGTCGCATCGAAACGTCCTGTTAAACGCTTTCTACGCCGGCCAATCGCAGCGGTTGGGGCCGCGAGACCGCGTCTGTCTGCCGGTGCCTCTCTACCATTGTTTTGGTTGCGTCTTGGGGACAATGTGCTGCATCGTGCACGGATCGGCAATGATCTTCCCGTCGGAGTGCTTTCATGCCGGGGAGACGTTGGCCGCGATCGATTCGCAGCGTTGCACTGCGATCTATGGCGTGCCGACGATGTTCATCGCTCAACTGGAAAATCCTGCGTTCTCCAAACACGATCTCTCTTCCTTGCGGACAGGGATCATGGCGGGCAGTCCCTGTCCGATCGAATTGATGCGGCGGGTCACGCAGGACATGGGAGCCAGCGAGATCACGATCGGATACGGTCAGACCGAAGCCTCGCCGTTGATCACGCAGACTCGTACCGACGACCCGATCGAATTGAGAGTCGGCACGGTCGGAAAACCACTGCCTGGATTTGAAGCCAAGATTGTCGATCCCGATACCGGCGCCGAACTTGGCGATGGTCAGCAGGGTGAATTCTGCGGCCGCGGCCACGGGGTGATGATCGGTTATTACCACCAACCCGATAAAACCGCCGCCGCAATCGATCGCGATGGCTGGCTGCACACCGGCGATCTCGGCATGCGACAACCCAATGGCTACTACCGAATCACCGGTCGATTGAACGACATGATCATTCGCGGCGGCGAAAACATCTATCCCCGCGAGATCGAAGAGCGGCTGTACGAACACCCGGCGGTGGAAGACGTGCAGATCGTTGGCGTTCCCGATCATCGCTTCGGCGAAGAGATCCTCGCCTGGATCAAATTCAAACGCGATCAACAGGCAACCGAAGCAGAGCTTCGCGAATTCTGTCGCCTCGGTTTGGCGCACTTCAAAGTCCCGCGGTACTGGAAGTTTGTCGACGCGTTCCCGACCACGGTCACCGGCAAGATCCAGAAGTTCAAGATCCGCGAACAAGCGATCGAGGAACTGGGCCTGCAAGTCGAAGCGAATATCGAAACCGCGTAGTCGCCCAGAAAATTCGCGTCGCAGGCGGTCGATAGTGGGCGTCCTAGAGATTCCGCATGTCGCGGCTTCCGTGAATCACGCGCGAGACCTCGATGCCACCCTCCCTCGCACGGAAGAACACAACATACTGCCCAACGCTATAAGACCGGCACCCCGTAACACCAAAACCATTGCGATCTTCCCCTACCCCCGGTTGGTTCGCAAGCATTTCACACGTCTTAAGAATTTCCAAAAGCCATTGGCGGGCGGCCATCGGCTTGTCCCGTGCAATGTAGTCAACGATTGCTTCGAGATCGTCATCCGCTTCCGGGGTGCGAAGACGACCTGGGCCACTATCGTTCTGAGCGTTCGATTTCCGCGATTCGTTGTTCAGCCCTTGCAAACACTTGATCCGCTGGCACCCCTTGCCCCGCGTCGAGGCTTGCAAACCCTTTGGCAACTTCGTCACGAAGGGTCTCGCGAGCCTGAAGCAAACGCAATCCTTCGGTAACCACATCTTGTTCACTCAAAAACCTACGCCCAGCGACCATTCGCTGAACGAATGGCTCCATGTCTTGTGGAATGCCCGTACCCATCTCGTTGTTCCTGCTCGATTCCGAATTGCCGTCGGTCGCTCAACATGGTTTTGCCGCTAGGCCGCAGGTTTCACAATGGAAACTCTACCCCAATATACTTTGCTTGCTTCCCCGGCGTCCACTGACAACTTTATCTCGTGGACGCCCAAGGCTAATTCGCTGCAAGCTTCAGCAGGTCGTCGTCATTGCAACGCATCGCTCGCTGCAATCCTTCGATGCGGCGATGTGAATCAGCCAAACACCATCGTGCGACGGCGTCGTGCGTGTGATCGTTGGCGACAAGATCGCTGTCCAATCGGCTCAGCGTCGACGCCGCGGCGAACAACTCCATCGCCATCCATGCGATCCGCTCCAACACCAACTGGCGTTCGAGCACCTCTTCGCGATGCGTGACCAATGTCTTTTGCACCGTCGCCCCAAAACGGCGGATCTGTTTTCCCAGCTGCTTTCCGTACCGTCGCAGTTCCGGCGATCGCAGCGAGACCGCGGGAGAACAGCACCGCAAGCGAGCTCCATCGGTTGCAAACCGGCACACCAACCCGGCGTCGCGCAACGGATGTTTCCACGCCGACGCGACAGCTTGCATCTGCAAGCCCGGACCTCGCATCCCCGTCAACGCGATGAACGACATCAGCACTTCATTGGCCCCTTCGCCGATTTGATTGATGCGGTGGTCGCGGAGCATCCGTTCCAGAGACAGGTCGGTGAAGTAGGCAGCGCCGCCGTGAATTTGAAACGCGTCGTTGACGATCGTCCACAACCGCTCGGTGCTCCAAACCTTCAACATCGCGGTCTCCAACATGTAGTCCTCCAAACCGCGATCGATCAGGCCGGCCGTGACCGTTGTCATCGCTTCCATCGCGTAGGTCCATGCCGCCATCCGCACCAGTTTCTGTTGCACCAGTTCGAACTCCGCCAACGAGCGGCCAAACTGCCGTCGACGATGCGCGTGGTCGGTCGCCAGTTGCACACATGTCTTCGCCGCTCCGGTGCAACAGGCTCCGAACGTGGTGCGGCCAAAATCGAGTACCGTCAGGGCGACCTTCAGTCCCTTGCCGATCGGCCCCAAGATGTTTTCTCGCGGCACGTGCATGTTGTCGAAGGCCAGCCGAGACGTCGCGGTCCCGCGAATCCCCAGCTTTTCCATCCGCGGCTCGGTCACCTGGAATCCCGGCATATCGGGCGTAACGAGAAACGCAGTGATCGCCGTCTTGTCGCTCTCGGCAACCGGAGTCCGCGCCATCACCGTCAAGACATCCGCGATCGCTCCATTGGTGATGTATCGCTTCTGTCCATTGAGTACAAAATGTTGGCCGTCCGCGGTCGGAACCGCCATCGTTTGCACGTTCGATGCATCCGAACCGGCTTCGGGTTCCGTCAACGCAAACGCAGCTAGCTTCTTTCCGCTGACCAGATCGGGCAGCCAATGCCGCCGCTGCGCATCGCTGCCGAACAGCAACAGCCCCCGCATCCCAATCGAATGATGCGCGTTGACGAAGATCGCCGTCGAACTACATCGGCTGCCGATCACTTCCAACAATTGACAATAGGCCATTTGGGAATACCCGCGGCCGCCAAACTCCTCGGGCGCTGTCATCCCCAGCAATCCAAACTGCCCCAATCCATCGATCAATTCGCGCGGGATGTCCGCTTCGCGATCGATCCGCACCGGATCGAGATTCCGATCACAGAACGCCTCCAATTCGGCAACCGCCGCGTCGGTGTCGGCTTTCTGATTGATCGACAGTTGCGGGTAGGGAAAGACCCAATCGGCGATCAATCGCCCGGCAAACAAACCCTTGGCCAATCCGATTGTTTGCGGCAGCGAGCCCAGCAGTTCTTCGGCTTGGCGGATCTGTTCGGCTCGCTGCTGCAGACGCTCCGCCGACGGTTCGGTTACGTGGCTTCCCATCTTGGATCTCGCTTTTCAATAAACGCGGCCAGCCCTTCATGCGCCTCGGCGCTGTGACGAGCTGCCAGATGTTTTTTGATGCTGTCTCCCGCATCATTCGTTTTAGGAACGGCAAAAGTCTCGTTGATCAACCGCTTCGTTTGGCGAATCGTCTGGGGACCGCCAGCGATCACGGCCTCAGCTGCTGCAACCGCAGCGACACGCAACTGATCTGCCGCAACAATCCGCTGCACCAGCCCAACCTGCTGCGCTCGCGCGGCGTCGACTGGTTCGCCCAACAGAAACAGTTCCCGCAGATCCCCTTCGCGTACTTTGTGACGCAGCACATCGCAGATCAATGCGGGCAACAGACCACGCCGCGCTTCGGGAAACCCAAACTTGGCATCCTCTGCTGCGATCACTAGATCGCAAGCCGCCATCAATCCCGCTCCGCCGGCAAATGCTCCGCCTTGAACCGCCGCGATCACGATCAACGATGTCTCGCGCAACTGTCGCAGCGCCCGTTCGACCGCCGCCGCCGATCGTTCGACCAACGCGTGATCGGCAGCTTCACGCAGATCGAGCCCCGCGGAGAAGACCGGCCCGGCGGCTCGCAAGATCACCACGCGATTGCCGCGATCCGATTCGATCCGTTTCAACGCGGCAGACAATTGATCCAACAGTTCGATGCTCAGCGCATTGCGGCGACCGGGGCGGTTCAGCACGATCGACTCGATTCCCGGTTGGATCGATTCGACAAGGATCCATTCTTCCATCACAGTTTTCACCTTTGTTCAGTTTCAATTGTACGCCCACGTTCGGTGGGCAACGGCATTTCCAACAGCAATTGCCCCAGTGTTTTCCCTTGTGCGTCGCTGCGCAATCGGTTCTGCAAGATACCGCGGATGACAAAATTCAGCGCGGCGAGATTCTTCAGTTCATAGCGTTCGACGGATTGGACACCTAGCGGCTGCAAAAACGCTGCCACGCGATCCGTGGTTAACCAAGCTTGCAGAAAATCCCAATCGTCATCGGATCGCAACAAGACTCCGATATTGGCCGATGTCCCCTTGTCGCCGCTACGTGCAAACGCGATCGCCCCCAATCGCGAAGCGTATGTTGTTAGTGCGTCCATGCCGGTTGTCATTCCCGATTCCGATTCCTCTTCGCAATACTGACTGGCGATTCCACCTTGTACCAAAAGCGTCTTCGTCTGCGTTTCGGAAGCACTCGGCGACCGGTCGTCCGATGAGGTGTCATCGGTTTGGATCGTGTCGACACGTGGCGTGACGCGATCTCGATCGATCAAACAGGGCCAATACCGGATCACCGGTCGCACGCGAGGCCGTCCCTCGGCGTAGCCCGTCGTCCCTTGTGGCCCCGCGGTGATCAAGGGCATCAATTCGCGAGCGAACCGCTCAGCCGCGGCTTGCGTTTCCGACTCGACAGCGATCCGCAGAACGACTTCGCCAAAGACATCCGGATCGCCATCGCTGTCTTGGCATAAAACGCTTCCGGAACAAGCACCGCTCCCCAGACATTCGATCAGGCTATCGCGAATTTGGAATCCCGCTTCGCAGACGCGTTGCAAAACCATCTCGCCACATCGATTCGCTTTGCGGACCACATCGCGGCCAACGATCACCAATGTTCCCGCCGACCGGTAGCCATCGCGGAGCGTTGCGCTGACCTTATAACGTTCGGGGCGTGGATGACCAACCGCACCGGAGACTCGCACCCGATTGGATCCCAAATCTTCGACCTGTAGCAAATCGAACGAAACACAAACATCGGGACTTCGGTAGTCGCGGGGATCGCCGATTTCGTAGACCAATTGCTCGCGAACCGTCGTCGCCGTCACGCGTCCTCCCGTGCCGTGCGGTTTGCTGACGATACAGTTTCCCGAGTCGGCGACCTCGACGATCGGGAATCCGATGTTGGCGGGGTCGGGAACATTTAGCCAATCGGTGCTGATCCCACCGGTCACTTGAGTTCCGCATTCGATCAGATGGCCCGCCACCGTCGCGCCGGCCAAGCGATCCAGTTCGCTCTCTTGCCAGCCGAAATGATGCAGACAAGCCGCCACGACCAGCGATGGGTCAGCGACGCGGCCCGTGATAACGATCTGGGCTCCATCGGCCAGCGCTTGGGCGATCGGACCGGCTCCCAGATACGCGTTGGCCGTCACGATGCGCTCGACGTTGCCGGCCAGCGATTCGCCGTCGTCCAAGTTCTTGAATTCCGCCGCGGCAGCGGACGACCGGAGTTCGTCCAAGACGTCGTCACCGCTGACGATCCCGATCCGCAGCGCAGGACACCCTGCTTGTTCCAATGCCCTGCGACACGCCTCGGCACACGCCGCCGGATTTAGTCCGCCTGCGTTGGCGAGCACTCGGCAGCTGCCTCCCGCCGCCCAATAGGGAGCCAACGAACGGATGACATCGACAAAATCGCGAGCGTATCCCAATTCTGGATTCAGTTGTCGCTGCATCGCCAAGATCGACATCGAGACCTCGGCCAGATAGTCCAGCGTGAGGTAATCCAGCTCGGGTTCCAGATTCAACATCTCCGCCGCCGCTGCGCTGCGATCCCCCCAAAAGGCTTGAGCATTTCCGATTCGAATCGAACGCGACATGATGGGTTATTGCCTCGTGGTTGTCTTCCGGTTTGCCTCTTGTCCTGGGGCCTGACGGCCCCGGCGGGTCTTGTGTCGGCCTGCCGGCCTTGTCGATCTGTTGCTCTTTCTTTCCGGGGCCTTACGACCCCGGCAGTTGTTGTGTCGGCCTACCGGCCTGGTGTGCAGTTGACTGATTTCCCCATCTCTCTTCAGCCCGATAGGGCGACAAATATAATGCCGGTGGTGTAAACCACCGGGAACTGGCAGTGCCCTATGCCCCAAAGCCCGGAGGGCGACATAGGGACCGAACCATGTGTCGGCCTACCGGCCTTTTCGATCTGTTGTTCTTTCTTTCCGGGGCCTTACGACCCCGGCAGTTGTTGTGTCGGCCTACCGGCCTGGTGTGCAGTTGACTGATTTCCCCACTCTCACCTGAGCCCGATAGGGCCGCATATCCAATGCCGGTGTTGTAAGCCACCGGAACCTGGCAATGCCCTAAGCCCGGAGGGCGGCATAGGGATCGAACCTTATGTCGGCCTATCGGCCTTGTCGATCTGTTGTTCTTTCTTTCCGGGGCCTTACGACCCCGGCAGTTGTTGTGTCGGCCTACCGGCCTGGTGTGCAGTTGACTGATTTCCCCACTCTCTTCAGCCCGATAGGGCGGCAAATCTAATGCCGGTGGTGTAAGCCACCGGGAACCGGCACAGCCGTAAACCATCAAGCCCGGAGGGCGACACACTTCTCATTGAGTCCAACAACATTCCTCCCCTAAACCTGCAACACTCCCGCTCTGAAATTTTGTTGCTCGGTGGCTGGCAACAGATCGAGCGCCGCCAGAAACCAGAGTCGCGTTTCGTGCGGCGGGATGATCGCGTCGACCCAACTGCGCGCTGCACCGTAGCGAATGTCGGTCTGTTCTTGATATCGCTGGCGGATCGAATCGCGCAGCGCATCGACTTCTCCATCGGCCAACGTGCGTCCGCTGCGTTGGGCTTCGCGCAACTGCAATTGCAACAGCGTGTCGGCCGCTTGGTTGCCGCCCATCACCGCGTACTTCGCCGAGGGCCAGGCGAGGATCAGCGCGGGGTCGTACGCTTTTCCGCACATCGCATAATGCCCCGCACCAAACGATCCGCCGATGATCACTGTCAACTTCGGCACGATCGAATTGCTGATTACATTGACTAACTTGGCTCCGGCGCGGATGATCCCCGCTTGCTCCGCCTGTTTGCCAACCATAAAGCCTTGCACGTCCTGAACGAAGACGATGGGAACCCGCATCTGATTACAGTCCATCACAAACCGAGCAGCTTTGTCGGCGGCGTCGGGATAGATCACGCCGCCGACTTGAAGCTCACCGTCGGCCGCCCGGCATCGCCGTTTTTGATTAGCGACGATTCCGATGGGATGTCGGCCGATCCGAGCGAATGCCGTTACAATCGTCTGCCCAAATTCCGCTTTGTATTCCTGCAACGAGTCTCCATCGACGATGCTTCGCAACACGTCGCGGATGTCGTACTCCTGCCGCCCGTCCGCCGAAACGATGTCGTAAACCGAATCGCAATCTCGCTCTGGCCCCACGTCACAAATGTCGCTCGACCGCGACCGATCGATCGGCAATAGATCGACCAGCGAACGCAAGCGGTTTAAACAAGCGGGATCGTCCGGTTCGTGAAAGTCGACGGTGCCGCTGATCGATGCGTGCATCGACGCCCCGCCGAGTTGTTCGGGATCGGCGGTTTGACCGATCGCCGCTTTCACAAGCGCCGGCCCCGCCAGGCACATCTGGCTGCCATCGGTCATCAGCAGCTTGTCGCACAAGACGGGAAGGTACGATCCGCCGGCGACGCAGTTTCCCATCACCGCCGCGTATTGGATCACTCCCGCAGCCGAGAGGACTGCGTTGTTGCGGAAGATTCGTCCGAAGTCGTCTTCGTCGGGAAAGATCTCGTCCTGCAGCGGCAAAAAGACGCCGGCTGAATCGACAAGGTAGATCACCGGCATCCGGAATTGGTAGGCGATCTTCTGTGCTCGCAGCAGCTTCTTGACCGATTGCGGAAACATCGCTCCCGCTTTGACCGTTGCATCGTTGGCGGCGATCAGACAACCGTGACCTTGAACAAAACCAATCCCCGTGACGATTCCAGCCGCCGGAACGCCGCCCCATTCTTGGTACATCCCATCCGCCGCCCAGAGCCCCAGTTCCAAGAAGGGACGTCCGTGGTCCAACAACAATTCCAACCGCTGACGCACCGGCAATCGGCCGTGCCGCAACTGTCGCTGCTGCCCCTCGGCACCGCCTCCTTCGCGGAGCGTCAGCTCTTGGCAAGTGATTTGTTCGGTGAGCTCTCTCAAGCTGGTCATCCGAGGTCTCTCACGAGGTTTCCACAAAACGATCGATGAATCGATCGATCGACATTGCATCCAATCCGTCATCGTCAAAACAGCGCTGCAATAACTCAACTCGCTGGGGACTGAAGCGCGTTGCCACGTTGCTTATAAACTTTTCCCGCAGCAGTGGTTTCGCTTCGTCGCGTCGACGCCGATGCCCTAGCGGGTATTCGATGGCAATCCGCTGGCTGGCCGAACCATCGTCATAAAACAACTGGACCGCATTGGCGATCGAACGCTTGTCGGGATTCAGATAGTCGCGCGAGTACTGCCGATCTTCGACGACTTCCATCAACGATCGCAGCCGATCGATCCGCGGATCGGAGGCGGCTTCGGCGCCGTAGTCCTCCGCCGTTAGGCGTCCTTTCAGCAGCGCGACCGCCACGATGTACTGCAAACAATGATCGCGATCGGCCGGATTGTGCAGCGGCCCCGTCTTGTCGATGATCCGGATCGCCGACTCCTGCGTCTCGATCCGAATCCGTTGAATGGAATCCGCCCGCGATCCAAGTTGTCGCGACAATGCGATTGCCGCTTCGGCAGCCGTCTGCGCATGGAACTCCGCCGGAAACGCGACTTTAAGCAACACGTTCTCGATCACGTAACATCCCAGCGGTCGCGGCAATGCGATCGATTGTCCGCCGAACAAGACGTCTTCAAATCCCCACTGCGGCGCCGACAATGCGCTGGCATAACCGCTCTCGCCGGCGACGCTCAAGAGGGCTAACTGTACGCCACGCCGCGTCGCATCCCCAGCCGCCCAACTCTTTCGCGAACCGGTATTCGGCGTGTGGCGGTAGCATCGCAGGGCGCCGCCGTCGACCCAAGCGTTGCTGACCGCATCGATCACCTGTTGCCGCGTGCCTCCCAACAGATGAGTCGCCACGGCGGCGGTCGCAATCCGGACCAACAGCACATGATCCAAGCCGACTCGATTGAAGGAGTTTTCCAGCGCCAAGATCCCCTGGATTTCATACGCCTTGATCGCAGCGGCCAAGACGTCGCGGACCGTCAGCGGATTGCCGTGACGCGTTCGATAGTCCGCGACCGCCAAGATGCCGCCAAAATTGTCGGACGGATGGCCCCATTCCGCCGCCAGCCAAGTGTCGTTGAAGTCGAGCCAACGGATCATACATCCGATGTTCCAAGCCGCCGCGACAGGATCCAAACGATAAGCCGTCCCCGGCACTCGCGCTCCGTTTTCCAATGTTGCTCCGGGAACAACGGGCCCCAACAACCGGGTGCACTGCGGATGGTTGAGTGCTAACAAACCGCAACCGAGGCTATCGAACAGGCACAGCCTGGCAGTGGCCCAGGCTTCGTCGCTGAAGTCCGCCGGGGCGCAGACATAATCGGCGATCTGTTGCAACAACGGATCGGTCTGACTTGCATCGCCCGCAGCGAGCGCACGCGGTTTCGCAGCGGGTGCGTACATTGATCGAACGTCGCGGCGCGATCGCAACGCGGTGTCGATCGCTGCGCAAAGCGTTTCGATCCCTGTGCGATCCGCGACCGACGTCTGCACGATCGCTACCGATTGTGATTCGGCGCTCGTCAATTGATGTCGCAGTTCGGCGACTGTCGCATCGGATCCAGGCAGGTCCGATTTATTGACGACCACTACGTCGGCGACTTCCAAGAGGCCGGCTTTCTCCCATTGCAAATCGTCACCGGTCTGCGGTTGCAGCGTCAGGACGACGACGTCGACCAGATCGCGGATCGCAACATCCCCTTGCCCGACGCCAACGGTCTCCACGAAGATCCGATCGAACCCGAAGGCCTTCATGATTCGCAGTGATAGCGCTACCGACGAGGCCACGCCTTGCTGCCCCGACATCGTGGACAGACTGCGAACGAACAACCGCTCGGTCGCCGATCCGGTCGCTATCCGGCAACGGTCTCCCAACACCGCCCCGCCGCTGATCGGACTCTCCGGATCACAAGCTAACACACCGACCGTGGCTCCACGATCGACATAATCGCTGACCAACAATCCCAACAGACTGCTCTTGCCCACACCGCCGCTGCCGGTCAACGCGATCACCTCCGCATCGCGCGGCGACGCGCTCGCATCCTGCCCGCGTATCGCCGCCGCAATGGTCGATCGATGCTCCTGTTTACAGGCCAAAGACAACAACCTCGCCAGTGCCACTCGATTGCCGCGGCCCAATCGTTGGGCAAGCGATGGAATCTGGTTACGAGAGCTATCGTGCGGCATGGGAGAATCTCAGCTGTTGCAAAACTCGACGATCGAAGGAAGAGGCGTCCCGGGGCCGAAACAGCCACGAACTCCGAGTTCGATCAGTTTCGCCTGGTCGGCTGGCGGAATGATCCCGCCGACGATCACGCCGATTTGGGAGAGCTCACGCTGGCGAAGCGATTCCAAAAGCGCGGGAACCAGAGTCATATGAGCACCATTGAGAATACTGACGCCCAGCCAGTCGACATCTTCGTCAGCCGCGGCTTGGACGACGGCATCGATCGATTGCCACAGGCCGCTGTAGATGACGTGGAACCCCGCGTCGCGCAAGCCTCGGGCGACGACCTTGATCCCGCGGTCGTGACCGTCGAGGCCAACTTTGGCTAACAAAATTCGTTGAGCAAGTGGAGGTTGGTTCATATCACCATGCCGCCGAAGGTCGGAAGCGGCCATAGACATCGGCCAAGGCGTCGACACATTCCTGCACCGTCGCCCGGTCGTCGGCCGCTTGCAGCAGACTGGACATCACGTTGTCACGATGTTCGGCAGCGTGCCGCAGCGCGTCGAGCGAACGCGTCACATCGGCACCGCTGCGGTTTTGTTTGACGGCGCGTAGGGTACCGATTTGGCCGGGTTCCGTCGCCGGGTCGATCTCCATCACTGCGATCGGATCGCGATCGGGCTGTTGAAATGCGTTGACGCCAACGACCAGCTTCTCGCTGCGATCAACAGCGGTTTGATATTCGAAAGCGGCATCGGCAATCTGGCGGCGGAAATAGCCATTCTCCACGGCGGCGATCATGCCGCCTTGATCGGCGATCGCCCGAAAGCAAGCGTCGGCGTCCTGCTTCATCTTGTGCGTGAAGCTTTCCACAAAATAGCTGCCACCCAACGGATCGACAGTATTGGTAACGCCGGTCTCGTGCGCCAGCACCTGCTGAGTTCGCAGTGCCAACGTGACCGCTTGTTCGCTGGGCAAGGCAAACGTTTCGTCCATCGAATTGGTATGCAACGACTGACAGCCGCCAAGCACTGCGGCCATCGCTTGATAGGCGACTCGCACAACATTCACTTCCGGCTGCGCCGCTTGCAGCGAACAACCAGCCGTCTGCGCATGGAACCGCAGCTTCCACGAAGCTTCCGATTTCGCACCATAATCATCGCGGATCATCTCTGCCCACAACGCTCGCGCCGCCCGATACTTGGCGACCTCTTCAAACAGATCGTTGTGCGCGTTGAAGAAGAAGCTGAGCCGCGGCGCGAACGCGTCGATACTGAGTCCCCGTTCGAGACACTTTTGCACATAATGCTGTCCATCGGCCAGCGTAAACGCCAGCTCCTGCTGCGCCGTCGAACCGGCTTCACGGATGTGGTATCCGCTGATCGATACCGGATTCCACTGCGGGACATAGCGGGTGCAAAACGCGATCAAATCGACCACCAACCGAACCGAAGGCTCCGGCGGAAAGACAAATTCGTTCTGCGCATGGAACTCTTTTAAGATGTCGTTCTGAATCGTCCCTCTCAGCTGACGCCAATCGCAGCCGCGCTGCCGAGCTGCTGCCAGATAGAAGGCCATCACTACGATCGCCGGAGCGTTGATCGTCATCGAGACGGAAACCTTCTGCAGATCGACGCCATCGAAAAGTGCCAAGATATCGTCGATGGTGTCGACGGCGACGCCCAAGCGGCCGACTTCGCCAACCGATCGCGGGTCGTCGCTGTCCAATCCCATCAACGTCGGCAGATCAAAGGCGGTGCTGAGGCCCGTCTGCCCCTGATCCAAGAGAAAGCGGAAGCGGCGATTTGTATCGCGAGGTCGCCCAAAGCCGGCGAACTGGCGGATCGTCCACAACCGTCCGCAATACATCGATTCGTGGATGCCACGGGTGTAGGGGAACTGTCCAGGCCGACCAATCTCCGCCTGCGCCGAAAAGTCCGCCAGGTCGGCGGGACCGTACAACGGCTTTATCGGAACGCCGCTGAGCGATGTTCGGAAAGCGGGTGATTCGGCGGCAACGAAATTCATCGCGACACTCCCTCGAGATGGGTACAATGCATTATATGCACCATCGGCCGCAACAAATCAAAACTGGCGTCGCCGCAATCCGCACCCGCCGTGAAGTTTCGCCACCAATGGCGGCAGGGTTTAGGTAATTTCGGCAACGCCCAACGGAATGCTAATCCGGGGCCAGTCGAATCGGACACTCTGTTGCGAATCGATCGTTGGGCATTTTTCGTTTCTCAGAAACAACCATGTCGCCTTCGCAACCTGTCACCGCCGGGGAACGTTTGTGGTCCGCCGTCGACCATGAGCGACCGTTGCAGATCGCTGGAGCTGTCAACGCGATCTCGGCAATGTTAGCCGAGCAAGCCGGTTTTCGAGCGATCTATTTGTCGGGGTCCGGTGTCGCCAGCGCGTCGCACGGGCTGCCCGATTTGGGCGTGACGACTTTGCACGATGTATTAGAGGATGCACGGCGCATCGCTTCGGCGACTGAATTGCCGCTGTTGGTCGATGCCGATACGGGCTGGGGCGATTCACGGATGATCGGCCGCGCGACACGTGAACTGATCCGCTCTGGTGCAGCCGGGCTGCACTTGGAAGATCAGATCGCGGAGAAACGCTGCGGCCATCGCCCCGGTAAACGACTGGTCTCGACAATCGAGATGCAGGATCGTTTGAAAGCCGCCTTGGACAGCCGAACCAATGACAGGTTCGCGATCATGGCTCGGACCGATGCCGTGGACGTCGAAGGGATCGATGCGGCGATCGATCGGGCGGCGCGATACGTCGAGACCGGGGCGGAGATGATCTTTGCCGAAGCGGTTGCGTTGCTGGACGATTACAAACGCTTCACCGCCGCGGTCGAAGTGCCTGTGTTGGCGAACATCACCGAATTCGGGAAGACGCCGATGTTCACGGTCGACGAATTGCGGTCGGCCGGAGTGCGGTTGATCTTATATCCGTTGACAGCGTTCCGCTGCATGAATGCCGCCGCTCGGAACGCCTACGAAACACTACGCCGCGACGGAACGCAGGCAGAATTGATTGCCGCGATGCAAACTCGCGAGGAATTGTACGACGTGTTGGATTATCACGCCCAAGAACCGGATTAAGGATAACGCACCGCAAATCAACCGCAGAGGACTGTCATGATTCTCACGAATTCAACGGGTTTGGCCGGCGTAGTCGCTGGCGAGACGGCGATCAGCACCGTGGGCAAGCAAGGCGTCGGTCTAACCTACCGCGGTTACACCATCGAAGACTTGGCGGAGCATTCGACGTTTGAAGAGGTGGCGTGGCTGCTGCTGCACGGCGAGCTGCCAACTCCCGCCCAGCGCGATCAATTCCTCGCCGACCGGATCGCCCAGCAACGGCTATCGGACGAGATGCTCACCTTTCTGGAGCAACTGCCCGAGACGTCGCATCCGATGGACGTGTTGCGCAGCGGGACGTCGCTGCTGGGATGTTGGGAGCCCGATCATTCGGTCGACCAACAGCAACGGATCGCCGCGCGGCTGCTGGCTGTCTACCCATCGATGATCTGTTATTGGTACCGGTTCGCAAACGATCGGTTCCGGATCGAAATCGAATCCGAACAGACGACCTTGGCGGGACACTTCCTGCAGCTGTTGCACAGCGGTGCGCCGTCGGAAGTCGATCGCCGGGCGTTGGATGTCGCATTGATCCTGTACGCCGAACATGAATTCAACGCGTCGACCTTCGCCGCGCGGGTGACCGCTTCGACCGGATCGGATCTCTATTCGGCGGTCTGCACCGGAATCGGAACGCTGCGAGGGCCGCTGCACGGCGGTGCCAACGAAGCGTCGATGCGGTTGATCTCCAGCTTCACCGAGCCCGACGAGGCGGAACAGGGCGTTCTACGCAAGCTCGCCCGGCGCGAGAAGATCATGGGATTTGGACACCGCGTTTACAAGTCGACCGATCCGAGGTCGGAGATCATGAAACGCTGGGCACTGACGCTGTGCAAACAGACACGTCAGTTGAAAACCTATGCGGTTGCCGAGCGGATCGAAACGGTGATGCAACGTGAGAAGGGGCTGTTCCCCAACCTCGACTTCTACAGCGCCGTGGCATTCCATTGTTTGGGAATCCCCACCGCGCTGTTTACGCCCTTGTTCGTGATGGCTCGAACCGCGGGCTGGTGCGCTCATATCTTTGAACAACGGGCCAACAACCGCTTGATCCGACCGACCGCAAACTACATCGGCCCCAGCCAACGGCCGCTGGTGCGGCCCGTCCAGAGAATGTGAGCGGATCTGACTCACTGTGCTTGCGTCCCTCTCCGGCGCCCATCCTACCAATTGTTGCAAGCGTCACAGGTTGCCTGTCGGCGCTAGAATCCCCGACAATTACGCCTGCCCCACACGCCAAGCTTGCCTAGAGGTGCAACGTTTCACATGTTCACCATTAGAAACTGGCGCATCGAGTAGCGACGCAGCCAAACCACAAAACAATCATGCACTTAACGGGGCAAAGCAATGGGGCGTTATTTCGGACTGAGCCGTCTTCGTCGATTCAAAACCAATCGCAAGCAATCCGCGAAAACAAATAGCCGCCGAAAACGGCGTCTACTATTACTTTCGTTGTTGTTTGGTTCTCTGTCGGGAGGCTCGATCTACGGCCAAATGCCCGAGGGAGGCAACATCACCGCAGGTGTCGGCACCATCGCGACCGAAGGTTTGACGACCAATATCACCACGGCTACCGATCGCGCCATCATCGACTGGAATAATTTCTCGGTCGGTCAGGGATCGACTGTCAATTTCAACCAGCCCGGCGTCGACTCGGCCGTCCTCAATCGCGTGCTCAGCAGCGGAACGCCGTCGTTGATCAACGGAGCGATCAACTCCAACGGCAACGTCTTTCTGGTCAACCCCAGCGGAATCGTTGTCGGTTCGACGGGTGTTATCAACACCAACGGCTTTGTTGGTTCGACGTTGGACATCTCCAACTCCAAATTCATGGAAGGTGAGGACCTGCAGTTCTCTGGCGATTCGACGGCGGCGATCATCAACCAAGGGACGATCGCGACGGGGTCTGGCGGCGCTCACCTGCTTGCCCACGAGATCCACAACTCGGGGACGATCACGTCCAATGGCGGATCGATCAATTTGGCGACCGGCGGCACGATTCAGCTGCCCAACGGCAACAGCTACATCCAAGCCGACATCCAATCGATCGCCAACGGGATCAGCGAAACGGCTTCGCTGATCAAGAACAGCGGCACGGTACGCGTGACCGGCGCGTTGCGTGTTGGTGGCGAGGTCTATTTGGTTAATCCCAACGGTAACGTCGTCAATGAAGGTACGATTGCCGCTCAGTTGACTCAATCCGATTCGCAACTGGCGGGCGGCAGCGTACGGATCGACGCGTCGGGCGGAAGTGCCGAGATCGGTGGCACGATCGACGTATCGGGGACCGAGGGCGGATTTGTCGCTGTGTCGGGTGATTCAGTTCACTTGGACGATGCCATGATCGACGCATCGGGAACTCAAGGCGGAGGTGAAGTCTTGGTTGGCGGCGGCCATCGTGGCGGCGACTCACGGATCGCTAACGCTGCCAACACATTCGTCTCTGCCGACACGGTGATCGACGTCAGCGCTACCGAAGCGGGCGATGCGGGAACCGCAATCGTCTGGTCGGACGTCGCGACGGAGTTCTGGGGAACGATCGTTGGTCGCGCCAACGGCGCCACGGGCAACGGCGGATTTGCAGAGGTTTCGGGAAGCGAATTGATATTCCGCGGCTTGGCGGACCTGTCCGCAGCAGCGGGCGAGTTTGGAACTCTGTTGTTAGACCCCGCGATCTTCACTGTCGATGGTGCCTCCGCACCCGCGCTGCGGCGGCAATGGGGGCTGAGCAATCTGATCATCGAAGCAAGCACTCGAATCGATGTCGTTGCGGATTTGTTTCCAACCGATTTGAGCGATGTTCCGCTTACGACAGGAACACCAACCTCGTTGACGATGCGCGACGAATTGGGAGGCGTTAACTCCATCGATATCGTTGTCGCGGCCGATATCACAGAAACGCGGACAGGTGATGACGCTGCGGTTACCTCGTCATTCCTCGCCAATAGCGGAACGTTTGCGATCGAGCCAGGCGGGTCGGTGTCGATGAAAGGCAAAACGGTCATCACCGCTGCCAACATCGACTTGGATGGAACGCTCTCGTCGGCACGCGGCTTGACCTTCAACGCATTCGACGACATCACGAAGACATACACTGAAAATGTCGGGATGGGAGATGGAGCAACTGGCACGTTCAGCCTGTCCGATTCCGATCTCGGAAACATTCGCAGCCGATTGACGATCCTAGGGGGCGATTTTGACCTCGACTTTGACGGGGCGGCTGGCTTCCAACAGCGGCTGGAGATCCAAGGAGAGGCATTAAACATCGACAGCTATTCTGGCAGCGGTCTGAAACTGACAGGAACAAGTCTCGATGTTAACGGTCCGATCACTGGCAGCACCGCCACCGGTTCGACATCAACATCAGTTGCCGACACGTTCGAGTACATTGGCCCGACGTTCCAAACGATCGGTCTGGGGTCGGGAGCTGGCGCGGTGACGCTGGACGCGGCGGATCTCGCGGGGATTACTGGTTTCAGCCAGTTCATCATCGGAAACACTCACACCGCGTCATCGGCCTTATCGGCGGTCGGTGCCGACCTGAGTGCGTTTGCCAATGTGGTCCTGAGAGGATCTCAAATCAGTTTCGACAACGTCTCGATTAAAGAAAATCTAGCTCTCCAGACGCAGAACCTGGTAATCACAAATCCCGTCACCAAAACTAACAACACGGGATCGCTGGAGATTACTCCGTTGAACACATCGATCTCGATTGGGATCGGCGATGGCACCAGCGGCGGCTTTCAGATCCGCACGGAGGAACTGGACTATCTGGGGCGATACGACGATCTTTCGGTTTCAACCAGCTTCGGCGATCTAGATATCAACGTTGATTTTCAGACGGCGTCACAGTATCCCAATTCGCTTTCGTTTTCGACGACCAGCGGAACAATCTACGTCGACAACTTGAAGACCGCATCGGATCACATCCGGCTCTCGTCGTCTGATTTGGTCATCGCCACCGATGCCGACGCGCTGCACCAGACCTTCAACAACGCGGGGGGCGGAACGCTGGAACTTGTCAAACCGACTGGCGGGTTCGGGGCGACGATGAAGATTGGTGCCGGCGCTTCTGGCAACTGGACCTTGACCAACGCGGAAATCGATGAGATCACCGGATTCACTGACATCGACTTCCACAACCAAGTCGCCGGCGGAACGATCTCGCTGCAAGACGCCGATCTGACGGGGATCACCGCGGTCGATGGCGCGACAACCTTCACAGCGGACAACTTTATCGTTTCCGGCACCGAAGGTCTCAAAATCGATGGATCGTTGGAGCTCAACATCGCTTCATCGTTTGGTGGCACAGGTCCTATCGAGACGCTATCGGCGCAGCCTCAGACCCTCGACATCAACGTCTCTTCATCCTTAGGCATCGGCAACGGTACCGCGGGAAGCGTCAACATCAATCAATCCGAACTGGATCGATTCATCGGATTTGACAAATTCGATTTCTCGGGTCAAGCGACTCACGTCAATGCAACCTTCGACAAAGACGTGTCGATCGATTCGGGAGCATTCAACACGACGATCACTCAGTTGACTCACACAGTATCTGGAAAGTCGACCGACATCACGGCAAACAACATCGTGGGTGGAACGATCACAAGCGATGGTGATGTAAATCTATCGGCGACCCAAGATATCGATGGAGCGCCGCGGTTGACGCTGAACCGCGGTGACATCGGCGGTTCCAATGCCGATGGCGACGTCAATTTTGAATCGGCCAACGGTGACATTGCAGTCGCCATCATCAATCCGAACGACGGTCTTGTCACGGGAGTTGCTCACGACGGGAGCATGGACATTCTCACCTCGGGAACCACTCGCTTTGGTACGCTGACGATTACCGACGATGACAATCCATTCAGCGGTCCTTCGACTTATGAAACGCTGAAGGTCCAGTCGTCTGCTGGCGATTTGATCTTCACCGACTCGGTTTATGCCGACGGCAAACTGGAAATCACAGCGGCGGGAAAACTCCAAACAACCGAAGACGGCATTCTGGAGACCGAATACGCACACCACGATGAGAATTCGAATATCAAGTTGGTCTTGTCGGCGGGAGATGGCATCGAGCACATCAACGGCCTGATGGAATCGAGCGGGCTGCGTGTCGCGGGCACGCAATATGTCGAAGCTTCGACCAGCAACCCCGACGCAGATATCTGGATCGACGCAACCGCGGGTGGCGGCACCCTCCGACTAGGCGACTTTAGTTCGAGCGGTGATATCGCTGTCGACGCCGACAATCTGATCGTTCTCGATTCGATGTCGACAACCGGCAACGACAACATCACGCTCCGCAGCTTGAACGACATGACGGTGAATGCCGATGTGAAAGCCAACGGCACCGGAGACGTCAATTTGGTCGCCGGTTGGGACGGAACGACTCAGAAACTGACGCCCTTCGACACGGAGACTTTCAAAGACGAAGCCTACGGCACGACGCTCTTCGGCACGGGAACGGGGGTTGTCCAGATCGGCGATGGAACTCAAGCCGCAAACGTTTCGGTCGGCAGCCGCTTGGGCGAAACCAATGTGTTCGCCAAAGACCTGAACATCACCGCCGATCCAATCAACCATCGCTCGGCACAGCTTGGCTACCGGTTGGACGCCACAACATCGGCAACAGGATCGATCGACACCTACCTGATGGGATCGGCGACGCTGACCGGTGGCACGCATCCACTGGACTATGCGACGATCGGCCATGGCGATTACCTGGGCAACACCGACTTAGGTAAAACAGTCGGGGGCGATATTTATGTTCGCGCTGCCGACCAGATCACGCTGAATGCGGGAACCATCGGTCATCAGATCGATTACTACGGCGTCTATGCTTCGGGCGACACCTACCTCGCTGTGACCGAAGACAGTTTAAGCGTGGGGCAGCCCCGAATCACGATCGGTAACAACAGTAAGTTGATCAGCGACAGCCGGGCGGATGGTGGCGAATTGCGACTGTACGTCCCCAGCGAGGAACGGGTTGTGATCGCCGATAACGCGAACTTGAATGGTGTATACGGATTAACCTTCAACAGCGCCGATCCCTATCCGAAGCAAACCTATGCGGATCTGTTTGAAGGAGACTACATCGGTAGCGCTTCGCAGAACTGGTCGATCTTCGTCGGGATCATCGATATCATCGTCCGGGCACTCGACGGCCAATCGATCTATGGCGACGTCCCTGTTAATCCGGGCATGCAACTGGTCGACGGTAACTTGGTTACCGTCGACCAGTTGTCGTCGATCGGTTTACAAACCACCTTTGCGATCACTCCGACAACCAACGCGGGGACCTACACGCTGTCGGTCGACGACAGCACATTGTCGCCGAAGTACCGTTTGCAGAATTCGTTCAACGGCACGTTTATCGTCGACAAAGCACCGCTGGCAATTCTTAGTGAAAACGTGTTGAAGGACTTCCGCGACACCGCCCACTTCGATTCCACAAGCTGGCGGGCCGACGGCCTCAAGAATGGCGAGACCGTTGGAACCGTCGAGTTTCAAAGCGATGGGGCACACGAAGACGCGTTGTCCGGCCCCTATCTGTTGAATGTCTCCGACGCTTCGGGCGGAACGTTCAACCCGGCGAACTACGACATCAGCTACCACAGCGGTAACCTGCTCGTCTCGCCAAACAGTGGATATTACAGCCACGATCTGTTTACGCGAGCTCAAGCGATGGCGACTTCGCTGTACCAGTTGTTCGACAAGAGCGAAGCGACGATCGACGTCAACGTTCCGAGTCGCTCGGGAGTTTCGCCGCTGATCGACGCGTCGAATCCGTAACAGGATTGTCATTCAGCGGGGAAGAGTCGGCCGCGCTTCGGCGCGGCCGACTCTACTGGTTGAAAGGGTAACGACGGGGTCGAGCGGTGAAATGCTAGCACGCGATCGAGCCCGCTTCCGCCGTTCCAGCAAGCACAATTCATACAAGAGGACGTTCTCACGCAGCGAAAACATACCAAGCTATCCTTTACGTAGCCCCGGCACACCAATGTAAACGATGTATCCATCGTGCAGGATGTCAACCAGGACGGTGCTCCCTGCAAAGCCCAACGAGGGTTCTCGAGGACGCATTGCATGTTTGCAAATGCAACTTCGCGAAAGCTACACACGATTTCTATAAGGCTGCGAAAGCATGGATGCACGTCATACGACGCTACGTTTTATCGTAGCGGCAACGCTACTATTTTCGATCGGAAAGGTCGGTACGGCGCAGAACTTTGAACGCTACAAACCTCTGTCGCTCGATGCACGGCCGCTGGATGCGAGGCTTCCCGAACCGAAGGATCTGCCGGAGAAAGGGAGCGACGAGGTGCTTGTCGCTTCGCTCGACGCGTTGATCGTTCTGGACGATCCTTCCAAAGTCGACACCCACAACGCCTTTCCCGATGCCACCGGTATCAGCATCGATTTCGAATCGCAACGCTCACTTGTCCACGACAGCGGGATCCGCTCGATTCTCGAATCGCATCTGCACCAACCAATCACTCTGCGAAAATTGAATCAACTGTCTCGGGAGATCATTCTCTTTTACCGTCGCTGCGGGCAACCGATCGTCGACGTTCAGATCCCCGAGCAAAAGATCACCGCCGGAACGGTTCAGATCGTGGTCATCGAAAGCCGGATCGGCAAGATCTGGGTCTCGGGTTCGAGATTCAGCGACGCACAGCGTCTGCGCGACCAGGTTCGATACAACCAAGTCGGTTCGAGGATCCACGAATCGCGACTCGAAGAGGATCTCTACTGGTTGAACCGCAGCCCGTTCCGTCACGTCGATCTCGCATTGGATGCGGGAGAGCAGGATGGCACGACGGATGTTCGCTTTCAAGTCACCGATGTTCTTCCGGTCCGCGCTTATGCAGGGTATGAGGACACCGGTGTGCGGACGCTTGGTCTGGAGCGATTGTATGCGGGTTTGATTCTTGGAAATCCGTTTGGCTACGACGGCACGCTCGGCTACCAGTACACCTCGGACTTAAATTTCTCAGCTCTACACGCCCACGCCGCAAGCTACAACGTCGACTTCAACCGCGACTATTCGCTGTTGACCTACGGCAGTTGGTCCTCGGTAGCACCTTCGTTGCCACCACCGTTGGATCAGTCGGGCGAAGGCTGGCAAACCGGAATTTACCTCTCGCGATTCTTCCAGCGGACATCGATGCGAGAGCAAGCCTTTTCGATCGGCCTCGACTTCAAAAGCACAAACAACAACCTGGAGTTCGGCGGAACCAACGTACAAAACAGCCTCGCCGATCTGGTCCAAATCAACGTCGGTTACGATCGTTTGTTGCGAGCTCGAAACGACAACTACTTAATCGTCAATCACGATCTCTACATCGGTCCCGGCAGCGGATTCACATCGCACAGTTCGGCCGTCGATTTCAACACGATTCGCGCCAACACCGATCCTTCTTACGTCTACTATCGCGGACATATCAACGGACGCTACGAATTGCCTCGCAACCTCGAGTTCCGCGGCGGGCTGACCGGCCAAATCTCCAGCGACCGTCTGCTGTTCAGCGAAACGCTTGGACTGGGTGGCTACGACACGATTCGCGGCTACGATCAACGCACGCTCAACGGCGACGGAGGCTGGATTGCGAATCTCGAACTCGGATTTCAACCATGGATCAAACGAACTAGCAGAGGCACCAGCGTCCTGCGTAGCTTTGTCTTCGCGGATCTCGGCGAAGCATATACCCGCAGCCCCGTACCGGGTGAGATAGGCGACCAGTTCATCTCCAGTGCCGGTGTTGGAATGCGTTATGCGATCTCCAACCGGGTCAACCTGCGACTCGATTACGGACACGGATTCAACGACGTGCCTGGGACACCGAAACAGGATCGGATCCACTTGGGATTGGTCTCCCTGTTTGGCCCCGTCCCACGTTAACGTCGGGTTGTCGAAAACCGTAGCTCTGCGGTTCAACCGGGGTGGTCATCGCCATCAGCCATGAGAATCGCAGAGCCTTGCAGGGAGTCGAAAATGCATACTGCAAATTCAGTGAAGTACCCGAACAACAGTGCGTGGCAGCAAGAGAAGCGTTGCGTCGTGCCTTACGTGCGTCGCTTCGATCGGCGCGACGCACGTGTTCCGAATCAGCAATCGGATCTAAAAGACAAACTCAAGCGATCCGTTGAAGATATAAGCGCTATCGGTCGCCAAAGTCGTCGGCGAGTTGCTGGGTCGTTGAGGGTGAACGATCTGAGCCATATCGTCGAAGTACTTGAACCCAATCGACGGTCGAACCCACCAACCGGCAATGCAGACATCGGTCCGAACCGCCAGGTCGACAGTGGTCGTCGTTTGTTTCAACCCCGCACTGACTTGCGATTCACTGAACAAGGCCCCCGTCCCGAGGTAAATCCTGCTGGTGCCGTGGTAGTCGGCATCCATTTCGTAGATGCCGTAACGGGCGTCGAAGTAGCAGACTTGGCCAAAGATCGACTGTCGCAGCGTGCCGCGAAACTCACCGCCGAGGTAGTTCGTGTCGAGATCTTCGATGTATTGCCCGCGAGGGCCAATCTCGAGCCGGGCGTCGGTTTGAAAGTCTTGATCGAACGACATCCAACTGAAACCGCAACCGATCGTAATGTCGCCCAAACCGATCCAATCGAGGCTAAAGTGATCGCGCAAACCGACATATTTATGCAGATGAAAAACATCGCTGTCGACATTGACCGCCATCGAGGTAGATGAACCGACAGCGATGGCACCGAGCCCATCGAGGCTAGGGAACCAGTAGTTTTCGCCCGGCACGGCGTCCGAGAATGTCTGACTCGAACCAATCGATCCGGCTCCCGCAATCTGCAAGTCGGATTCGAACATCGTTCGCGTTTCGCCGAAGCGGTAAAAGCCGCCGAGGGTCAACTGGGCTCCAACACCGGTCTGGTCATCGACAAAGACGTCGTTGACTGGCGTGGCAGAGGTTTTAGTAACCGCTTTGTAATCGGGCAGAACAGGAACCCAAGCACCTGTTGAAAGGAACCACTGGGCTTCGGCTTTGGCTTCTCGACTAGTCGAGGCGCTGGCCAATGCGATCGTTAAGGAAAATACCCAACATGTGTAGGAATGCCATCTACGCACAGGTAAGACCTCGCGGGTTGGAGAAACAGATTCGTGTACGTTTCTGTTTCGGGCCATATGCGAGAGCCTGGCTATCAATACCCCCCACAGTCACTGAGAACACGCGACCGATGTCCGCTTGGTTGCTCCAGCCAAACCTGCCCGGCTTGGCAAAGATTTCGGGTCGCATCGATTTTGCAGATTGGCAAACTTTGCAGCTGCGAAGCACATCAACATGAAGTTTTTCGTTTAACCGCGGGCCCCTCTGGACGGGCTGGCGCTAAAAACGCGGGGCGATGCCCACGCGGTTAAACGAAAAAGACGACTTGCTGATTGCTTGGCGACAAATCCACGGGCACGTTCAATGGAGATTGCCATCGGAAAGAAAAGACATCGGCCCGGGATGGGCCACGCGCGTCGAGATACTTTCAACACACGTGAGCCCTTGATTGCGGAGAGTTCTAGAAGGAGAACTCGATCGATCCGTTGAAGATATAGGCGTTGTCGGTCGTCAGCGACGTACCTACCCCACCCGGCGAACGCTCGATCTGAGCCATGTCGTCGAAGTACTTCACCCCGATCATTGGGCGAACCAGCCATCCGCCAACGCAAACGTCGGTTCGCAAGGCGAGTTCCGCCGTTGTCGTCGTCTGCTTCAGGCTCGTGCTGAGCTGCGATCGATCCATCAGCGCACCGACCGCATTATGGTAGGTGCTGGTACCATAGTAGTCGGCGTCCATCTCGTAGATGCCGTAGCGGGCGTCGAGGTAACAGATCTGACCGAAGATCGATTGCCGCAACGTGCCGCGAAATTCACCGCCGAGGTAGTTGGTGTCGAGGTCTTCGAGATATTGTCCGCGACGGCCATCGCCGAATCGGGCATCGGACTGGAAGTCTTGATCGAACAACATCCAGCTGAAACCGCAGCCGATCGTGATGTCACCCAAACCGATCCAATCGAGGCTAAAGCGATCGCGCAAACCGACATATTTGTGCAGATGGAAGATATCGCTGTCCACATTCATCGACAACGTTTCGCCAGCGCCCGTCACCCCCAAGGAACTACCACTGAGGCTGTCGAAACTACCTTCGCTCGCCGCCCCTGGGTCGGTGAACGTTCCGCTCGACCCCATCGATCCGATTCCGGCGATCTGCAGGTCGGATTCAATCATCGTTCGCGTAGGGGCGAAGTGGTAGAATCCGCCAAGGGTCAATTGGGCTCCGGCATCGGTCTGATCGTCGGAGAACAGATCGGTACTCGAGACGCCGTCCAAAATCGAACCGGCTTTATATTCGGGTAGGACGGGCACCCAAGCACCCGCCGAAAGGAAAAACTGTGGCTGCGCACAGGCATCTCGATCGATCAAAGCGCCAGCTAAAGCGATTGCCAATGAGAATGCCATACGCGCGGAGGAGTGCAGTTTACGCACGGGGAGGACCTCCCGGTTTGAGAAACAGAGTTGTGTAAAGAGTTCTTTCGACTCCGTTTCGGTGGCATCGCTAGCATTTTGATTTGGCGGCCGTGGAGATTCCCAAACCGCAGACCGCTTGAACGCTCCAGCCAAACCTGGACGGCTTGGCAAAGCTGACACGTTGGATTGATTCTGCCAGCGGCAATGTCTAGGCTGAGCGGCCGATGCGACTGGAATCTCAAGGATCTTGGTTCTAGGCTTAACCTATGTAATTTGTTCCCAATCCGTTCGCGCCGCGGTCGCGAACTTTGCTGGAGATATCCGATGCGTGGTTTTCCTTTATTTCAACGCCTGCTTTTGATCGCCGCGGTTTGCCCGGCGACGATCCAGAGCGTCAATGCAGTAGACAACGGAGTCGAACAACCGATGAGTGCGATGCTGGAACCATGGACTGGCCCTTTTGGCGGCGTCCCCCCTTGGAACTTGGTCCGCCAAGAAGAGTTTGTCGCCGCTTTCGATCGAGCGATCGACCAGGCGCAACAGGAGATCGATGCGATCGCCAACAATCCCGAACCGCCCACCTTCGAGAACACGATCGTGGCGTTGGAACAGGCGGGGCGCACGTTGGAGCGGCTCGATACTCTGTTCAGCGTTCACTCGTCGAATCTGAATCTCGGTCCGATCCCCGACATCGAACGAGCCGTCTCGCCCAAGCTGGCTGAACATGCCGATAAGATCACGCAAAACGAAAAGTTGTTCGCGCGGATCGAAGCCGTTTTCCAAAGCGATGAGAAATCGAAACTGACGCTCGCCCAACAGCGTCTACTCGACGACCGCTACCGCAACTTCGTTCGCAAGGGAGCCAAGCTGGACTCCGCCGCGAAGAAGAAGCTGTCGCAGATCAACATGCGGCTGGCCAGTCTGTTCACCGACTTCAGCCAAAACGTATTGCACGACGAACAGAGCTACGTCACCTGGATCGATGACGCCGCGCGACTCAAGGGCCTACCCGAATCCGTCGTCGCCGCGATGGCGTCAGCCGCGAAAGAACGAGGCAAGCCGGGGCAATGGGCGGTCACCAACACGCGTTCGTCGATGGATCCCGTCCTCACCTACGCCGACGATCGCCCACTGCGCGAAGAGGTTTGGCGTACCTATTACAACCGTGGCGACAACGGCGACGCACACGACAACAACACGCTGATCGCGGAGATCCTGAAGCTGCGTCGGACGCGAGCGAACATGTTGGGCTATCCAACGCACGCCGACTGGCGGCTGGAAGGAACGATGGCCAAGACGCCCCAAGCGACGATGGATCTGATGATGCAGGTCTGGCCCAAGGCGGTCGCTCGGGTTCAAGAAGAAGTTGCCGACATGCAAAAAATCGCCGACGAAGAAGGGGCGAAGATCAAGATCGAACCTTGGGATTATCGCTATTACGCCGAGAAGGTCCGCAAAGCGAAATACGATCTCGATTTCAACGAAGTCAAACCGTACCTGCAACTGGAGAAGCTGCGGGAAGGGATGATGTGGGCCGCGGGCGAACTGTTTGGCCTGCAGTTCAAAGAGACGACCGATCTGCCCGTCTTCCATCCCGACGTCCGCGTCTGGGAAGTGAACGATGCCGATGGCAACCACGTCGGTCTGTGGTACTTCGATCCGTATGCTCGCGAAGGGAAGCGCAGCGGAGCGTGGATGAGCGCCTATCGTGCTCAAGAGAATATCGATCAACCGATCACGACGATCGTTTCGAACAACTCCAACTTTGTCAAAGGTGCTCCCGGCGAACCGGTCCTGATTTCGTGGGACGATGCGGTCACGCTGTTCCACGAATTTGGACACGCACTGCACGGCTTGTGCAGCAACGTCCAATACCCTTCGCAATCGGGCACCTCCGTCGCCCGCGACTATGTCGAATTCCCCAGCCAATTGTTGGAACACTGGCTCGACACGCCCGAGGTGCTCAGCCGCTACTGTGTCCATCATCAGACCGGCCAACCGATGCCACAGGAACTGGCGGACAAGATCGCCAACGCGGCGACGTTCAACCAAGGCTTTGGAACCGTCGAATATTTGGCCAGTGCGTTGATCGACATGAAGCTGCACACGTCGGATCGCGACGAGATCGATCCCGATGCGTTCGAACGCGAAACGCTGAAGGAGATCGGAATGCCGGACGAACTGCCGATGCGACACCGCACGCCGCACTTCCAGCACATCTTTGCCAGCGACAGTTATTCGGCCGGCTACTACAGCTATCTGTGGAGCGACGCGTTGACTGCGGATGCGGCGGAGGTGTTCGACGAAGCAGGCAGCTACTACGACGAAGCGACAGCCAAACGGTTGTACGATTCGGTGCTGAGCGTTGGCGACACGATCGACCCAGCCGACGGATTCCGCGCCTTCCGCGGACGCGATGTCGACACCAGCGCCCTGCTCCGCAAGCGTGGCTTCCCAACGAAGTAGCAGCGGAGGCAGCAAGCCGCCATGTTCGATCGTCTCGCGGGACGATCTAGCTCGATCGTCTCGTTTAACCGCGTGGGCAACGCCCCGCGCGTTCCCACTGCGGCACAAACGAACAGGCACGCGCCAAACCACCTCGCTACGGAGCGCGGCCCGGTGGGCACGCGGTTAAACGACTGAGCCAACCGACCTCATTGTGCGCTCGCTCCAGCCCCTCTCGTTTAACCGCGTGGGCAACGCCCCGCGCGTTCCCACTGCGGCACAAACGAACAGGCACGCGCCCAACCACCTCGCTACGGAGCGCGGCCCGATGGGCACGCGGTTAAACGACTGAGCCAACCGACCTCCTCGCAAGCTCGCTCCAGCCCCTCTCGTTTAACCGTGCGGGCAACGCCCCGCGCGTTCTCCATGCGGCACAAGCTAACAGGCACGCGCCGAACCACTCCGGTGCGACGCGCGGCCCGATGGGCACGCGGTTAAACGACTGAGCCAACCGACCTCATTGTGCGCTCGCTCCAGCCCCTCTCGTATAACCGCGCGGGCAACGCCCCGCGCGTCCCCACTGCGGCACAAACGAACAGGCACGCGCCCAACCACCTCGCTACGGAGCGCAGCCCGATGGGCACGCGGTTAAACGACTGAGCCAACCGACCTCCTCGCAAGCTCGCTCCAGCCCCTCTCGTTTAACCGCGCGGGCAACGCCCCGCGCGTTCTCCATGCGGCACAAGCTAACAGGCACGCGCCGAACCACTCCGGTGCGACGCGCGGCCCGATGGGCACGCGGTTAAACGACTGAGCCAACCGACCTCATTGTGCGCTCGCTCCAGCCCCTCTCGTATAACCGCGCGGGCAACGCCCCGCGCGTCCTCAATGCGGCACAAGCGAACAGGCACGCGACAAACCACCTCACTACGGAGCGCGGACCGGTGGGCACGCGGTTAAACTACTGGGGCAACGCCGCTCGGGGCTTGGGAGATGATTGATCCCATCTGTCTGATCCGACCTGGCTCCGGGCAAATTCAGTTCTCCGAGGTGTTCCCAGCGGAATACTCCTCACCGAACTTCTCCTCCCAGGCGACAAATGCAGCGAAAAGAGTGGCTGCGTTTTTGCTTTCGCAAGGGGATATCCTACGTTTGAATCGCACAGAACCTCCCCTTCGATTCGAATTTAGGCAACCACCAACGATGACAACTGCGACCGCAACGACCAAGTTAAGCGAAGTTTTAACCGCCGCTCAACTGCCGGCGTTGCCGCAAAGTGCGATCACGTTGTTGCAACTTTCGCAAGATCCCAACAACGGTCCCGCGGAATTCGCTCGCCCGATCGAAGCCGATCCCGGGCTGCTGGGACAGGTTCTCAAGTTCGTCAACTCCGCCTACTTCGGCTTCTCCCGTGAGATCGCCAGCGTTCAACAAGCCCTAACGCTTGTCGGGGTCCGAGCGATCACCAACTTTGCACTTTGGAGTGCTGTCTTCAGCCTGGTCCCGAATCCAAAGTTTGGTGCTTTCGATCTAAAGGGGCTTTGGCAGGATTCGCTGCGTCGCGGGCTGTTCGCACGCCTGTTGGGACGCCAACTGAAACTGCGTGAAGCGGAGGATCTGTTTGCCGGAGCATTGCTGCAAGACATGGCGATCCCGTTGCTGTTGAAAGAATTACCCGAACAATACGCTCCGCTGCTGGAGCGTCGCATAAGCGAAAACGCTCGGCTCAGCAGCCTCGAGAAAGAATTCTTCGGCTGGGATCATGCCGAAGCCGCCGGCGTGTTGGCTCGCAAGTGGAACCTGCCCGAAGAGTTTGCCGGGCTGATGGAAAACCACACGCAATTGGATCAACTGCTCGCCGGCGGAGAAACACTCCGCGGCCGCGCGTGCGTCGCCTTGGCGTCGCTGTTGCCCAGCTGCAACGATCCGAACTGGAACGAAAAGGACTTGTTCGTCGCTGGCTACCGACAGCTCGTCGGATCGACCGACGACCTCAAATCGCTGCTGCAAGACGTCGATGAGAGCGCCGAAAAATTCGCGCCGCTGCTGAAGCTGCCCGTGCCGCAAGTCAAACTGACCAATCTGGTCTAGTTCGGCCAAACCGGACCGCGATCGATCAAGCACCTAGAAAATAGAGACTCGCTTGATAGGTGATCAACGCGCCGACGTAAGCGACCAGCGTCATATAGACCAACTGGAACGCGGGCCACTTCCAACCCTTCAGCTCGCGTTTCACGACGACCAACGTCGGGAAGCACTGCATCGCAAAGATGTAGAAGATCAACAAGCTCAGGCAGGTCGGCGTCGTAAAGACCAGACCGCCGCTGGCGTCGCGAGCCTGCCGCAGCGAACCGAGCAAGCCCTCCTCCTCGTCTCCCGCACCGTACAAAACGGCCAAGGTCGAGACCATCACTTCGCGGGCGGCAAACGAATTGATCACTCCCACGCTCAATCGCCAATCGTAGCCCAGCGGTGCAAACGCCGGCTGGATGAATTTGCCCATCCGACCCGCGATCGAATATTCGCTCTGCGCCTGAGCCAACATCGTGTCGTAAGCCTCGGTATCACCGCTCGCCTCGACTTGGCTCAATTGATTCTGCCAGCTGGTCGGCAGCATGTCAGGGGTCGCTTTCGGATAGGTGGCCAACACCCACAGGACCAACGAGAAGACTAAGATCGTCGTTCCCGCCTTGCGAACAAACAGACGCGATTGGTCCAGGCTGGTCGTCAACGCGTTCCGCAGCGACGGCAGGCGATAGGGTGGCAGTTCGATCACCAACGGTTTCGTTTTGCCCGGCAAAATCGTGCGTCGGAAGACGAAACTGATCGCCAACGCGCCGATGATGGCGATCGCATATGCCGCGGCAAACGTGAGCCCCGCCAAGACGGCGTTGTCGGGGAACATCAACGCCACGACCATCGCAAAGACGGGCAGACGAGCCGAACAGGTCATCAAAGGAATGATCAGGATCGTGTTCAATCGGTCGCGGCGATCGTCGATCACGCGGCTGGACATGATCGCGGGAATCGCACACGCGTGAGCGGCCAAGAAGGGGACAAACGCTTTGCCTGGCAGACCGACACGATGCATCAAGCGGTCCATCACAAACGCCGCTCGCGCCAGGTAACCCGAATCTTCCAACAGCGTGATCATAAAGAACAGGATGAAGATCTGCGGCAGGAAGACCAACATTCCCCCCACGCCACCGATCAATCCTTCGGTGATCAGATCGCGAAAATCGCCTTCGGGCAAAAAGCCGCCGACCAGTTCCGACGTGGAGGCGAACATGCCATCCAACCAATCCATCGGGAACGAGGCTAACCAAAAGATCAACATGAACACGACAGCCATCAACGTGGCAAAGCAGGCGAGCCCTACCCAGCGATGCGTGACGATCCGGTCGATCTTTTCATTAGTGTAGGTCCGCCCCGTCTGTTCCCCTTGTACGCTGCGGCGAGTCAGATCGGTTGCCCAGCGGAAGCGACTGGAATATTGGCATCCGCTGCATCCGGCGCACGCGGCCGAACTGCCGCACGTGCCGGTAACCGGTTGTTTCACCAACGCCGTCAATTTGTTCAACAGCTCGTCGAGGTTGCGACCATGCCGAGCCGCAATCGGGACGACTTCGCATCCCAGTTCTTCGCTCAATTGATCGACGCTAATCTCCAGCCCATTGGCTTCGGCTTCGTCGATCATATTGAGCGCGACGATCGTCGGTCGGCCCAGTTCCAGGATCTGGCTGCCGAAGACGAGGTTGCGAGTCAGCTGTGTTGCATCGAGGACCAACACGATCACATCGGGGATCGCTTTGTCCCCCAATTTTCCCATCAACGCGTCGCGCGTCACCTCTTCCTCGGGACTGATCCCTTCGAGACTGTAAGCTCCCGGCAGATCGACCAATTGGTGAACTTCGCCATCCAACACGATGGTCGCTTGGCGATGATCGACCGTCGTACCGGGGAAGTTCGCCGTCTTGGCGCGCAGCCCCGTCAGCGAATTAAAGAGCGTTGTCTTCCCGGCGTTGGGGTTTCCGACCAAAGCGATCGACATGGACGCTTGGGATGACTGCCCCAGGACGGGCAACGGAATCGAAGTCGCTTCAGACACGTGGCAGTCCAAATCGAAGGGTTTTGATGGTGGGGGCAAATACTGGAGCAAGCATCGCGATGGTCGCTAAGACGCGGCGCCTGCGGCGACCGGTTCGTCTTCGATCATCACTTGCGCAGCGATCCGCCGCGAGATACCGATCCGCGTTCCGGCGGAAGCCAAAATCAGCGGGTCGCCATTTTGGACGACTTCAACCGTCATCCCCGGGCAGATCCCCAGCGTCCGAATCCGAATCGAATCCTCATCCGATAGATTGAATCGCAGAACCATCCCCGATGAATTGGCTGGTAAATCAGCCAGCGAACGTGCATGCATTGCGTATCTCAACGAAAGAAGGAGTGCCAAGTCGGTGAACGGCTGCTCGCCGCGATGGCTTCTCGAAACTTAAGGTAGGTCGCCCAAACGACCGGCATCTATACCAGACGCCGCAGACAGAATGGGTATCGAACGCACTCGAGCAAGCCAGCCTCAACGCCGCCACGCTAGATGAGAATCGATATCAATATGCTATCCGCCTCGAGGCCGATGTTCAAGTCCTCGCGGGAGTGATCGCGGGCTTCGGATCTCCGGTGGTTGCGGATTTCCGGGCGATTGCGACAATGAAGGATCGTTGTTTTATCTGCCGAACTTGAACGCTGGAAGCTGTCTCTATGTCGTCTGCCGTCGGAAAAGGATCAAGCTTAATTGATCCGACCTTTCTTTTTGAGTTTTCCGTCGCACTCAAACGAGCGCCGTTGAAGTGGGGCAAGACCGGCGTTCGGCTGGATGAAAGCTATCGCATTCCCGCCTTTGGCACGCTTGCCGGCCGGCCGCACTATGCCGATCTCCGCATGGGATGGAACGAAAACGGGATCGGTTTTCGCGTCGAAGTTGTCGGCAAAGCCCAGATGCCTTGGTGCCGCGAAGCCCGCGTCGAAGAGAGCGATGGGCTGCATCTGTATATCGACACGCGCAACTCACCCGGCATCCACCGCGCCAATCGCTACTGCCACCAGTTCGCCTTTTTGCCGATTGGTGCGAGCGTGAAGCGGGACCAACCCGTCGCCCGAATGCTCAATATCCATCGAGCTCGCGAACTGCCCACGCCGGTCGATTCCGATGCGTTGCAGGTTCACAGCACGCTGAAAAAGCACGGCTACGAAATGAGCGGCTTGATCCCAGCCAAGGGACTCACCGGATACGACCCCAGCGAATACCCGCGGATCAGTTTGTGGTACGCGATCGTCGACCGCGAGATCGGCTGGCAAACGCTCTCTCTTGGCCCCGAATACCCCTGCCAAGAAGATCCCACCCTGTGGGCGACCGTCGAGCTGGCGAAAGACTAACAACGCGAGTCCGCCGAATCGGGCTTCAGCTCCGTCAACGATTTCCAAGATTGTCCGCAGTTCACCGGGTACGTACAATGTACTCACAGGGCAATGCGAACCGAGGGAGAGCGATGACAGACGTCAGCAATAACAAACCGACCCGTTTGAACATTCGTGTCAGCGAACACGAAAAAGATGTGATCACGCGGGCGGCCCAGTCGGTGAACGCAACGGTCAGCCGTTTCGTGCTCGAAAAAGCCTATGCGGAAGCCGAAGCGATTCTCGCCGACCAGAGTCAGTTCCGGTTGGACGAGAGGCAATGGAAGAGGTTCTGCCAAGCGCTCGACGCACCTCCCAAAACCATCCCCGCGCTGAATAAATTGCTTTCAGAACCGGGCGTGTTTGATGCTTGAACCACAGCTATCCGCCCCCGTACCGTTAGCGAAAAAGCACCAACTCGATAGTTTTTCCTGCGGCGACGCAGCGTTCGACGAATACCTAGTCCGATTTGCTTTTACCAACCATCGCTCCGGTGCTGCCAGAACCTATGTTGCGTGCCGCGGCCGAAAAGTTGTCGGCTTCCATTCGCTGGCCTTCGGCAGTGTCGACATCCAAACCGCTACGCCGCGAGTAGCCAAAGGGCTCCCGCAACATCCGATTCCAATCATGCTGCTGGCCCGCTTGGCAGTCGATCAATCCGAACAAGGGACCGGAATCGGCAAGGGCTTACTCAAAGACGCGATCATGCGGACCCTGCAAGCTGCCGAAATCGGTGGCCTACGAGCAATATTAGTTCATGCCAAAGAAAAGCAAGCTCAAGCGTTCTACAAGAAGTTCGGATTTGAACCCTGTCCAACCAACGAACTCCATCTGATGATGTTGCTGAAGGACATGCGGAAATCGGTTGGTGCGATTTGGTTTCCAATCGTTACCGCTCAAGGCACATCGAACGCATGTCGCTGAAACCTTCCAATCGGTAGCTCTTCAAGTCGCAACCTTGCTCAGTCACCGCGGCTACAGAATCGTCAGCGGGTTGCGGCGTTCTTCCAGGGTGCCGCGGGTGACGCCGACGCGGTTGCTGGCTCGCAATTGCGTCCAGACCTCTTTGCCCGTCACCTCGCCGCGCAACAGCTGTTGATACAGTTCGATCGTCCGCGCGATCTCGGGGCCGGTCTCTTCCAACAGCTCGATCCGCATCGCCGCCACGCCAGCGGAGATCAGTGACGGGACGATCTCTGCGGCACTCTGAGCCGCCGCATTGAAGAGCGTATTGCGACAAGCAACGTCGGCTTGCAGCGGATGTTCCATCCCTGCTCGATCGCGCAAGTGAACGACATGCCGGTCGCAGGGCCTGCCGCAGTTGGTTTTGTTGGTTCCGGGAGAAAGCACGCTGCAGAAGACACAATGCTCCATGTGGAACATCGGCATGTGTTGATGCACGACGATCTCCAGCCATCCGCTCGGAACCGCTTCGATCAGTTCGGTCAATTGCTGCCGATTCAGATCGTACGACGGAGTGATCCGCGTCGCTCCTTGTGCGATCAAATGATCGGCGGAGATTTCGTTGGTCGCGTTCAACGAAAAGTCGGCGATCACGGGGAAGCCTTCGTTGCGGTAGTATCGCAGGCCGGCCAAGTTGCGAACCAGGTAGCCGTCGGGCTGATGGCGTCGCATCGCGCGGAACAGCCCGTATTCGTCGGGCTTCTGAATCCGCGGCGTCGCCAGCACGATCCTGGCTTCGGCCTGCCGCGCCATCGCCACCGCACCGCGATACTCGCGGATGTCGTGGAAATCGGCATACAGATCCCGCATCCCGGCGTCGATCGCCGACTGCATTTGTTCCATCGTGCGACACAAAATGTGCAGCGTCGGCACGCGGCCAGCTTCGCTCGCTGCTGCGGCTTGCGTTTTCGAAACACTCTGCTGCAGATCCGCCAGCGCCGATTCGCAGTACCGCCGCGGCGGCCGCGCGATCGCTTGAGCTTCCAGCGCCGCGACCAGTTCGCGTCGCAACCGTCCCAACACGCTCAGCGGCAACATCGGACGGCCGACGATCTTGGCCGAGAGCGCCGCCAATTCAAACGCGGTCCCGCCCATCCGCCCCAGCTGGGCGTGAAGCGTTGCTTCGTCGATCGGGTGCTTGCGTGCTTCCTGCATCACTTGGTCCGATTCGATTTCGACAGCCGCCATGCCAGCCGCTTCGGCAACGACGCGCAGCGGTTGATCGACCGCGGCGGTCACGCGCATCCGCAGCGGACGGCGGCGGATCGGGTCGGTTTGCGAATAGCTTCGCTTCAGCTTCTGGTTCAGCTTCGGATCATCGGTCTTCCACATCCCTTGGCCCGGTTCCAGCAGATCAAAATCGATCGCCCCGGTTCCGAACTGCAGTTCAACTCGCGAAGGATCCTCGCGATCCAACGCGCGGACATCGAACAGCCGTCCGCCCTGTTCGGCTTGCTGATCCCGATCGCCATCGAAGACGACCCCATCGCCTCGATTCAGAGGGATCTCGGAAT
Organism: Rosistilla oblonga; assembly: GCF_007751715.1. Classification (NCBI taxonomy): domain Bacteria; kingdom Pseudomonadati; phylum Planctomycetota; class Planctomycetia; order Pirellulales; family Pirellulaceae; genus Rosistilla; species Rosistilla oblonga. The sequence continues at coordinate 5,060,007 of NZ_CP036292.1, forward strand.
CGACGATTACGCCGCGGCGATTCGTTGCGATCACCGTTCCCGCCCGGACGCCACGCTTAGCGGAACTCTGCCCGGGGACCAAACGCTTGTGCTCGCAACCCTCCAGCCAGCCCGGCGAGAAGCCACGCGAAAAGGAAAGCTCCATCTCGCGGACTTCGGTCTCGGTCAGATGGACCGCGCGGCCGGCCATCGCGTCGTCGATCGCCTTGCGATAATGCCGAACGATGTTGGCGACATATTCGGGCGTCTTCAAACGCCCTTCGATCTTCAGCGAACAGACTCCAGCATCGATCAGATCGGGGATCAGCGCATATCCGGCCAGATCCTGAGGACTCAACAGATACTTCTGGTCGCCGAGATCGCGGTCCTGGCCATCGACGATCAGCTCGTACGGCAGACGACAGGCTTGCGCGCACTGGCCGCGATTGGCGCTGCGGCCCCCCAGCGATTCGCTGGTCAGACATTGGCCAGAATAGGCGACGCATAACGCGCCGTGAATGAAACACTCCAACGGCATCGTCGTCTTCTGCGCGATCGCTTTGATCTCGCGGACCGACAATTCGCGGCCGACGACCACGCGTTCGATCCCCAGCGATTCGATCTCGTCGATGCATTGGGCGCTGGTCATCGTCATCTGCGTCGACGCGTGGATCGGCAGATCGGGAACCAGTTGCCGGACCAAGCGAACCAAGCCGAGGTCTTGCACGAGGACGGCGTCGACGTTGGCGTCGGAGATCTGTCGCAACAGGTCGGCGATCGCCGGCAGCTCGCTAGGGAAAATCAGCGTGTTCAGGGTGACGTAGCCCGCCAGGCCACGGCTGTGCAGCAGATCCATCACCTCAGGCAAATCGGCGGGGCCGAAATTGTGAGCCCGAGCTCGGGCGTTGAATCCACAGTCGAGGCCGAAGTAGACAGCATCGGCGCCGTTTTCGATCGCCGCGCGAACGCAATCGATGTCGCCTGCCGGAGCAAGCAGTTCGGGAGGCAGGGGCGATGGGCGATCGAGCGATGAGGTGGACAAGGTAGATTTTTGCGGTTGGGGAACAGAGGCGTGGGAGGCTCGACAAACGCAGCCTCATCGCACTCTCGCATTGTAGCGTACGTTCAACTTTTTAGCCCGACCGCACTTCGCTCGTTTTGACACCGCCGGGCTGGAAACCTGCCTGCACGTGGTATCATCACTCGCACGAAAACGAATTGTTCCCCACCGGACCGCAACCGATGAAAACGGCCACTCGCCATCGACTGCTCTATTGGTACCTGCTGCTGTTTGGCGGCGTCGTCTTTTCCGCCTTTTTCGCTGCCGCGATGCCGAAAGCGTGGATGATCGCGACCGCGGAGTTCTTCGAAATCGACAGCTTCCCCGACCACCGGCTCACCTGGTACCTGGCTCGGCACCTGTCGGTGGTCTACGGAATGCTAGGCGTCGCGGTCCTGGAACTGGCCCGCGACTTGCCGCGATACCGAGCGTTGGTGCTGAAGCTCGGTTGGGGGATCGTTGTCCTGGGCGTTCTGCAATGGTGGGTCGATCTAGCGACCGGCATGCCCGCGATCTGGACTTATGGAGAAGCGATCAGCACCGCCGCCGGCGGCGCTGTCATTGTCTATCTGGCTCGCGGCTCCGAAGAGCCGCCCGCCGACGTCGACTACTGATTGACCAACTCGGAAACGTAGATCATCAGCCCTTTATAGGACAGGTCGATCGCTTGACCGCTGACCGGCACGGGACCGTCCAGATCGGGATAGATATCCGCTGGCGAAGGCGCCGTCGTGTCGACAAACAGATTCCACTTCATCCCACGGCCGTGCAATGGCATGTTGAAGGTCTTCCGCTCTCCGGTCGAATTGAAGAACATCACGACATCGCGTCCCATCCCGTCGGGATCGTCGGCTTTCAACGGTGCGGCCAAATAAGCCGACATCGCCAATTCGGGTTGATGCCAATCGAGCGCGTCGCCGTTGGCGTTGAACCACGAAACGTCAGGGATCTTGCGACCGTTTTCAGGCCGACCGGTGAGGAACTTCTTGCGGCGCATCGTCGGTTGGTCGCGGCGGAATTTGATCAGCCCCTGGACAAACCGAACCATCGATTCGTTCTTCTCGACCAATCGCCAATCGAACCAACTGATGTCGTTGTCTTGGCAGTAGGCGTTGTTGTTTCCCTTTTGCGTGCGTCGAGCTTCATCGCCCGAGACCAGCATCGGAACGCCTTGGCTGAGTAACAGCGTCGACAGCATGTTCTTGATCTGACGTTCACGAACCGATTGGATCCCGCGTCGCCGCGTCGGTCCTTCGATTCCGTAGTTGTCGCTGATGTTGTGGTTGTCGCCGTCGCGATTGTCTTCGCCGTTGGCCATGTTGTGCTTGTCACGATACGACACCAGGTCGTTCATCGTGAAGCCATCATGCGACGTGACAAAGTTGATGCTGCAGAACGGAGCCCGACCGGCGTGTTGGTACAGATCGCTGCTGCCCGCCAGGCGAGTTGCCACGGCGCCGAGCGTTCCGCCATCGCCACGCCAGAAACCGCGAACGTCATCGCGGAAGCGACCGTTCCATTCGGCCCAACGCAGGTCGCCAAACGAGCCGACTTGGTAAGCTCCCGCGGCGTCCCAGGCTTCGGCGATGATCTTGGTGTCAGCCAACATCGGATCTTCGGCGATCAATTCGACCATCGGCGGGTTGGGGACCAAGTTGCCGTGCCGATCGCGACTCAAGATGCTCGCCAGATCGAACCGGAAACCGTCGACGTGGTAGTTGTGCACCCAGTGTCGCAGGCAATGGAAGATCATCTCGCGGACAACCGGATGGTTTCCGTTGACCGTGTTTCCACAACCGCTGTAGTTCGTGTAGTGCTCTTGTTCGGAAAGGATGTAGTAGACCGAATTCTCGAGCCCCTTGAAGCTCAACGTCGGTCCCTGTTCGTTCCCTTCACAGGTGTGGTTGAAGACGACGTCCAGGATCACTTCGATCCCGGCGGCGTGCAACGCCTTGACCATCTCTTTGAATTCGTTGACCTGCGCCCCCGGCTGCTTGCCGGCCGCATAGCCCCGGTGCGGCGCGAAGAAGGCCATCGGGTCGTAGCCCCAATAGTTCGGCCGTTCCAGTTTTTCGCCGTTGGTCGCTTCGATCGGGAACTCGTGAACCGGCATCAACTCGACCGCCGTCACGCCCAACGCCTTCAGGTACGGAATCTTTTCGATCACGCCCAGGTAGGTGCCGGGATTTTTGATCTTCGCCGTCTTGCTTTTGGTAAAGCCGCGGACGTGCATCTCATAGATCACCGAATCGGAAAGATCGTGCCGCAAGTGGCGATCGCCTTCCCAATCGAAGCTGTCGTCGACGACAACGCACTTCGGCGGACGGGTGATCCCGTCTTCGTTCGATTGGAACTTCCCTGCCAATGCCTTGGCGTAGGGATCGATCAATCGCGCCGAGGCGTCAAACCGCTGGCCGCGTTCGGGATCGAAAGGTCCGCTGGCTTGGAAGTGATACAGCTGGCCCGGCTTGAGATTCGGAACCTGAATGCTCCAGATGTCCCCCCAGCGGTCGACGTCGCGATCGAACTCGATCACCTTCGACGGATCGCGGTCGTTGACATTCTTGTAAAGCAGCAAACGCATCGAGGTTGCAGAACGGCTGTAAACAGAGAACTGAACGCCATTGGGCTTCACGACCGCCCCGTAAGGCAGTTGGTAAGCGAATTGCAACTCGGGGTGCGGGTGACGCATGAGCATATTTCGGAGATCCTTCTGGAGCATGACTCAAGGGGTAGTTCATCGACAGGCTTCAAATTGCCTATGTAAAAACAATACCCCCCGGTCTCGACTTCGGCCGGATTCTTCATGCACCTTCGCCCATTTTTATTTGAGCGATGGCCGGACGAATCAGCTAGCAAGCCGCTACCAGAAGCACCTTCATTGTCGGTCAGCGAAGAAAGAACGGACATTCCGGTAGGGTTAGACGCACTTTCGCCTTAACACCTTCCAGACCCAGACCACAAGATACCTTGCAATCCCCCGCTTGACTGCCCCGGCACTCGTATTATCCCCTCGCCACCGACCGGTAGCGATCGCTCCCACGCACAGCCTACTGGGGAAGTTAACCCGCCTTCAACGCCACCAGAGACGCCCTAAGGACGAAATGATGGAAATAAACCGCGGAGTTTTCCGGTTGATCCGATCGTATGCCCAATACCGGGGGAGGAACATTGCCGACTATTTGCCAGCTGCCGACGCCGGATTGCCCCGGAGATAACGTCGGTAGACACGGAAGTCTACCGAACCGCTCTCCCGGCCACACCGATCACTCCGATGCAGCAAGCCCCTTGGACATTCCGTCCAGCTCCGCCAGCTTCAATCGCACGCTGAGGATGTAAGGGTCGAGCCCTTCGTCCCAGTGACCGTAAGAGGTGGCGACAAAAGTACCGTCACCCAGCAGTTCAACGCCCGAATAACCAGTGTCGTAACCCTTCGTATTTTCCTTCAGGCGGACGTTGTATTGGCCCTGCTTTCCGTTGGCGATATCGTCCCAGGTGCCAACCCAAGCGACCCAGCTGCCTTCGAAAGGACGAGTATTCGCGGAGCGATAAGGTGACCGGCAACGGAAACTGACCATCAAACGGCCGTCGGAGTCGTATCGAGCGACATGCCGCTCGCCGGTCAGTGCCAGCGGAAGCTCACGCGGCTGGGTCCACGTCTTCCCTTCGTCGTCGCTAAACATCACGTGCGAGTTCTTACGCAAGCGGCTCTCTTGCAACAAAACCGCCAACCGCTTGCCATCGGGCGATCGAATGCAGGCCGGTTCGGCAAGATGAATCTCGTCGGAACGGAAAACCGCTTCGGGACGCGACCAAGTCAAACCGCCATCGGTCGACAGGCTCTTGTAAACCGTCACCGTTTCGGTGCTCCCACCACGTTCGGTGAAGTAGCGGCCGTCGTCGTGGAACATCGCCAAATAATGCCCCTTGGTGTTCAAGGCTTCGACACACCCCATCACCATGCTGCCGCCCCAATCGCCGGCCGGCTTCAATTCGCTCCACTGCTTTCCTTCGTCTTCGGAAACCGCCGTTCGCGCCGGATACATCCCCGCCCACAACAAGTTGCGACGCTTCCCCTCGGCATCGATGACACGATGCAGATTGGGAACTCCTTTGGAAGTCGACCAGTTCTCGGGAGTATCCAGTCGCGGGCCCCAAGTCTTTCCGCCATCTTCGCTGCGTTTATAGAGAAGCGCCCCGCGGCCGCGTCCCTTGGCATAGATGCACAGCATCGATTGGCCATCGTCTAACAAAGCGGTCGTGGGATAGCCGAGATAGAGTCCCGTTTCGCGGTCGACCACGACTTGGCGACGCAGTTGGTCGGTCAGATCGATCGTTTCCAGAGTCACCGCGGTCAGCGGATCATCCGCTCCCACACGTGAAGCGGTCGCGGCAAAGGCAAGCAGAACGGCCAGCGGAAAGGCTACAACTTTCATTTGTCATCGGTCCTTGATGAACGATCGATCCGTACGGTGCAACGGCAGCGCCGTCCCGATCTATGCCGTGCATGGTCTCTGAAAACAAACCCTGCCTGCGAAAAAGCAAGTTCTGTCGCCCGGGCCACGCGAATTGAAAATGAACTGAAACGGGAGCTAAATACGTCTTCTCTTATAAGCCAAGCGAACGACTAAGCGAGCTGAAAAACTTGCGGGCCAAGGTGCTTCGTATGGACGGTGCCAATCAGCGTGTGGCACAACGCTTCGCGAACGACGATGTCCATCATCTGTCCCGCTTGACGGCGATTTCCATCGAACACAACGATCCGGTCGCAATGCGTCCGCCCGGTCATCTGCACCACGGGGCCATCGTCGCCGTTTTTGATCGCCTTCTTGCTCGGCCCTTCGACCAGCACCTGAACCGTCTCGCCGACAAAGCGTTGATTGTCTTCCAGACAGATCTCGTTCTGCAGGTTTAACAAATCGTTGTTGCGACGCTTCTTGACATCCAACGGGATGTCGTCCTCCAATCGCTGGTTGGCGACGGTTCCCTCGCGAACGCTGTATTGGAAGATGAAGCTGTTTTTGTAGCGGTACTCGCGAACCAGATCCATCGTCATCTGGAACTGCTCTTCGGTCTCGCCGCAGAAGCCGACGATAAAGTCGCTGCTAACCGACGCTTCGGGCAGGAACTTGTGGATCCGTTCCATCATCGCTCGGTAATCGGCGATCGTATAACCGCGCTTCATCCGCTTCAGGACCTCATCCGATCCGCTCTGCGCTGGAACGTGAAGATAGGGCGAACACTTCGGCAATTCGTGAACCGTTCGCAGCAGATCTTCGGTCATATCCTTGGGATAGTTTGTCACGAACTTCAACCGCTCGATGCCGTCGATCTCGTGCAGCGATCGCAGCAGATCGGCCAACCGCGTCGTCGTGCCATCTTCGCTGTACTTGTAACTGTTGACAGTCTGTCCCAACAGCGTGATCTCTTTGCAGCCCTGGTCGGCCAACGTTTGAGCTTCCAACAAGATGTCGGCCGGACGGCGTCCCTGTTCCGGACCGCGAGTCATCGGCACGACGCAATAGGTGCAGAATTTGTCGCAACCGATCTGGATTCGCAGATAGGCTTGAAACGGAGTCGGCCGCATCGACGGATCGCGCAACGGATCAAACGTCTCGTGGCTGCGGCGGATGTCGGCTTGCGAACCTTCTTTACGCCCGAGGCTGACCATCACCTGAGGCCCGGCGCCAGCGCGAACCTGTTGGATCAAGTCGGGAATCTGATGCAGCTGGCCCGGGCCGATCACCAGATCGACATGCGGGGCGCGATCAAAAATCTTCGCCTGATCCTTCTGAGCCATACAGCCCATGATGCCGACCACGCGATCCGGGTGCGCTTCCTTGATCCGTTTGACCTCGCCGACGGCACTGTAGATTTTCTCTTCAGCCATCTGGCGAACGCTGCAACTGTTGTACAGCAGCACGTCGGCATCTTCGGTCGATTGCACGACCTCGTAGCCGTGTTGCCGCAAATTGGCAACGACCATCTCGCTGTCCAAGACGTTCATCTGGCAGCCGACAGTTTCGATATAAAGTCGTTTCGTCATGTTTTACTTTTAGCTTCGCTCTTTGGCGATTTGTCGGTCGAACGCTCTCGCTCGACATGTTCCCGAAGTTCTTGGACCAATTGATCGCGCCGACGACGCATCAAGCCCATCAAGATCCCCACAGCCAGAATCGACCCGACCACCCAGAGGATCATATTTATGTAGTCAGCACCCACGCGGCATAAGCTTCCAGATAGCGATTCCCGATTCGTTACCGCGTCCGGGATCCCGAACACGCACCCCCACTTAAGCCCTGATGGGTGTAGATGTTACCAGCGGAAGTGCCTGAAAGGCTAGTGCTTTGTGACAGCAAGCCGCTGCGGATAGACTGGACCTTCCGCTGCAAGGGGCCCGCGTCTACCCAACCAGCCCCCCTTCTCGCCGCTCCACCCGACAAATCGCTATCAACCCCAGGATCGCTCGATGTCGATATCCGCTATCAAAACCCATTCACTGGCTAGTTTTTGCCTTCTCATCAGCCTCGCCGTCGGTCTCCCCGCCGCCGCAGTCGACCAGCCTCAGCAGCCCGCGACCGCCACGCCGGCGCAGCGGTACGCGGCGCGCAGCCTCTCCGGCTGGACGATCCAAATCCGCCGCGAACTGCTCGAACCGGAAAACCGCGCCGCGACCGATCAGGCTTTGGAACTGCTGACCGTTCAATTGAACGAGATCTGCCGCGCCGTTCCTTCGGCGGCGCTGAAACAGCTGCAACAGGTAACGCTTTGGTTTTCGCCGCAGTACCCTGGCATCCCGCCTCGCGCCGAATACCATCCCAGCGGCGATTGGTTGCGAGCCAACGGGCGCGATCCGGCGATGGCCCGCGGAATCGAATTCACCAACATCCGCATCTTCGCCGCCGAGACGCGTCGGATGCCAAACTTTGCGTTGCACGAACTCGCCCACGCCTACCACCATCGCGAACTTCCCGATGGCTTCCAAAACGAACCGCTGCGATCGGCTTTCGAAAAAGCCAAAGCGAGCGGCGGCTATGATCGCGTGGAGCGGCAAGATTCCGAAGGGAACAAACGCTTCGATCGCGCCTATGCGCTGACCAACCCGCAAGAATATTTCGCCGAGACAACCGAAGCCTTTTTCACGCGGAACGACTTCTTCCCCTTCGACCGCAAAGAACTGCAACAGCACGATCCCGAAGTCTGCCAGTTGTTGACCAAACTCTGGGGCGTGCAACCAACGCCGTAGCGTCGGGCACCAAACCACCGCCCCGCAACAGAAACGCATCCGCAACACCAGCAAGAACGATGTGGGTTGAGGCCGCAAAACGAGATTCGGTTCGTTGCCAATGCACTTTTCGAATACCCGTTAACGTTTCGCGTTCGCTTTTGCTTGACGTAATCGCTCGGTGTATGAGAGGGCTTCGGGAGCATCGTCGCTGCCGAGAGTTGGGGGCTTCTTTTGAACGGTTGGCGTTTCAGAAGCAGCGGGCGGTGCCGAGGGTTCGGGCTCCTGCATCGCGTTGCCAGCCGCTTGCTGTTTGATCGAGCGAAGCGTTTGCAGTCGCTGGAGCTTGCTCGCGTCGGCGTCCTGCAATTTCGTGGATCGCTTGGCAGCTAGACGTTTCACGCCGCTGAAGTCCCATCGAATGCGGCGGACCGCAATGTCGCCGACAAACAAACAGCAGCCGATCAGAACGAAGATCGGCCAAAAATCTTGGATCGAACGGATCGCATCCAAACCGCCACGAAACGGGTTCAAAGCCGCCGGATCTGCGTCGCCGCTCGCCATCGATGGAGCCAACGTTCCCGCCGCGCCGCCGCGTGGCTCCGCTGCGGCCAATTGTTCCAACAGCCCGCGATTCACTTCGCGGATCCGGTACTCGGCGCTAAACGGCACGCTGACGCCGGTGGTCAGCGGAGCGGAGCCTGCTTCAGGGACGACGTGAACAAAATAGTTCCCCGCGCGATCGACGGGAAACGAACCGACGTAACGTCCCGGCGCGGTCTGCCGCATCCGCAAGTCGATAGGTTCGAGATCGGGGTCGAGCACCGACGCTCCCATCTCCAGAAAGTTCAAATACTGATCGCTCTCATCCAACGCGTTCACAACAACTTGCACCTGTCCATCGTCAACGACGGTCGCCAACGTGAACTTCCCCGCGTCGCCAGCGGGCCGATTCAGCCATCGCATCAATTGAGCGATCAATTTCTTACGGTCGTCCCAGGTCCGCCAATCGCTCGCCCAACGCTGGCCGCCATCGGTCGTTAAGACAGCGGTTCGGCCCAGTCCATACTGCCAAACGGCCAGCACCGGTTGTTGGCTGTTCTGAGGTCCCGCCGCGGACAGCAAGACCTGAGCCAACGGGCTATCCTTGGCCGTCGTCATCACATAGCCGCGGATCGGTGGCGGACTGCCAACGCCTTGGATCAGCGGATGGTCTTGCGCGATCTGCGGCCGCACGCCTGCTGGCTGTTCGAAAATCAAGGGCCGCGAAACCCGACGCGTCTCCCGCATCACGATCCGCGGAATCCCACGCGGCGAATGGACGTGGTACATCTTTCCGCTGCCAATCGACGCGATCTCCCGCATCAAAGCGAGATCGGCATCTTTACCGATCGCTACCGATGAAACGGTGATCCCTTGCTGCTTCATCCGCCGCGTCAGCGGGCCAAAATCGTTGGGCGTCGTATGGCCATCGGTCAGCACGATCATATGTTTCACGGCAGCTTCGGTTTGCGACAGCCCGATAAACGCTCGCTCCATCGCCGGATACATCACCGTGCCGCCGCCAGCTGTGATCCGCGAGACCATCGGCAACATGTGCGTCCGCCCCGCAACCGGCTGCATCGGAATCACTTCGCGCGTCGCGCCGTCGAAGGTCCAGATTCCCAAGTGATCGCTCGGGCCAAGCATCTTAATCGCCTCGGACGCCGCGGCTTTGCACAGCTGCATTTTTTGGCCATCCATCGATCCGCTGCTGTCGATAACAAGTGCCAACGCCCCGACCGCGGCGACTTTCAAATTCTTGATTTCAAAGTCGACAGGCATCGCTTTTTCGAGAGCCGTCCCGGTCCAACCGCCGGCACCCAACGCATCGGGACCACCGATCATCAGCAAGCCCGCTCCCAGTTGTTGCGTGTTGCGCACCAAGATCTCGATCTGATCATCGTTGAACCATTGCAGCGAATCGGCAGCATCCCCGCCGACGCGCGGCACGTTGGCCAAGATCACTGAATCGTAAGCTTGCAGTTGAGCCAGCGAACTGAAAGTCGCATCGCTCGGCTCGACAACGACTTCGATATTCTCTTCCCGCAACCGATCGGCAAACTCGCCCCACGCCCCAGCTTCGGTCGCCGGTTCGATCAGCAGCACGCGACTCTGCCCCCGCACATTCGCAAACGCCACGGCGCGATTGTTCTGCGATCGCGCGTCGTCCGCCGGATCGTCCGGGACGAAGGTCGCCGTGTACGTATAAGGAGCGGCTCGATCGATCGTGTGTCGCAATGGAAAGACGTTTTTGCCGGGCGTCAGCTGGATCGGTTGATTCAAGATCATCTGGTCGTCGTGTCCGCTGCGCCGCGTGACCTGCAGTCGTCCCGAAACGGGAGCGTCCGCATTTTCGGCGGCAAAATTGGTCATCACGACGCGGGCTTCGATCGGTTGTCCGCGGCGAATCTGCGCCGGCATGTCGAGCTTTTCGACTAACACGTCGCTGCCCGACTGCGTCGGAACGGGAACGATATCGATTCCAATCCCATCGGCCGCGATCCGATCGGCGATCCGCGCAGCCTGTCCCAGCGTCTGATTCCCATCGGTGAGGATCACGATCCGGCGGCGGACATCGGTCGGCATCGCGGTCCGAGCCAACTGCAACGCCTGTTCGAGATTCGTGGCGTCGGTGCGAAGTGATCCGTCGCTGAACTGCGACCGCTGCGGGAGGTCGTCGCTGAATGGAGGGACTTCGATCGTCGCCTCTCTGCCAAACAGTATCACTCCCGCCAGATCGTCGCGCGACGCGTGGCGATGCTCGCGCACGTTGGCAGCGACGAAATCGAACATCTCCCGGCGCCGGGCGGCATCGATACTCTCGGATTGGTCCAACAGATACATCACCGCGACGCGGTCGCTGTGCCAACGAATCTGCACTCCCGCGATCGCCGCAACGATCGCCAACAGGACCAGCGAACGCAAACCGATCGCAACCGTCGCATGCACGACGCCCAATCCGCGACGCCGGTACGCGGCTACCCAGAACAGAGGCAACAGGCACAGCAGCCACAAAAATTCGGGGGCATCAAAACCGATTCGCATCCAAGATTCCTAGTCCTACGCATCCATCAATCGAACCAACGCTATAAGCTACATCGCTACATGCGAGAAGTAAAACTGGTCACCGAGACCCGCGGGAGCTATTGGTGCCCGGCTGATAGATCCAATTTGAAGCACGGCTTCGCCACAGAGAAACCTAGCCGCGATTCGTGGGCCTCGGTGAACTCGGAGATCTCTGTGGCTTCGACTGCATTGCTTCGATGCTATAAGGATAACATCGGGGCTTCGAATTAGACCACGCGACGGAGTGGTATAGCCACCAACTAATAGACGTCGCGGCGGTAGCGGCCGTCGGCGAGCATTTGGTCGACCAGCTTGTTGCCAAGCGTTTCGCGGATCACGGCATCGACTGCGGGAGCCATCCCGGCGAGGCTGCCGCAGACGTAGATCGCCGCGTCGCGTGCGACCCAGGCTTTCAATTCGTCAGCCGCTTCACTCAGTCGATCCTGAACGTAGGTCCGCTGTTCGCCGTCGCGGGAGAAGGCGAGGTCCAAACGTTTCAGCAGCCCTTGCTGTTGCAATTTCGAGAGTTCATCGCGAAAGAAGAAATCGCGATCGGCGGAGCGTTCGCCAAACAGCAGCCAGTTCTCGGCATGCCCCGCGGCAACGCGTTGCTTCAGATGGCCTCGCAGTCCCGCGATCCCGGTCCCGTTGCCGATCAAGATCATCGGCCGATCGACCGATTGGGGATGGAAGCTCGGGTTGCTGCGAATCCGCAACCGCACCGACTGCTGCAATTCCAAGTGTTCGCACAGCCAACCGCTACAAATTCCGAGCGTCCCATCGGTCCGCACGACGCGGCGGAGGACAAATTCCAGATTGCCATCGCTTGGCAACGACGCGATCGAATACTCGCGAGGCTTCAGCGGCTTCAATCCATCGGCCAGCGTTTGCGGATTCCGATCTTCGACGCCATCGAGATCCGGCAGCTCACACCGCGCCAACCGCTGGGCAAACGTCGTGCTCTCGTGACCGACTTCGATCGTCGTCTCGCCATCGCATCCCGCTTGCTGCAGCCAACGTTCAACCGAGGCTCGCGAATTCCGGGGCTCGACTTCGGCGATGTCTCCCGCCTGCCAAGCCACCGGGCTCGCCTCGTGGCTTGTTTGTTGCAATTTCAGATGATAGACGCCGCCACCGAGACTGCCTGGATTCAATTCCTGGCGTGCGACCAGTTGCCAGTCTTCCAGTTTCGGCGGTTGCCAAGGCGTTGCCGCAACCGTTTCAAAGGTCTCGGCAACTTTGGTTTGCCAAGTTTGCAGCGCCGCCGGATCGCCGTTGTCGACTTCGACGATATCGAACAGCGGCCGCGCCTTGTGCCGCCGCAACCATTGATCGACCTGCCGCCCAAACGCACAGAACTGGGTGTAGGTGCGATCGCCCAAGGCGAGCACCGCATATTCCAATGCCTGCAGATCAGCCGCCTGCCCCATCACCTCTTCGAGAAATCCATAGGCGTGATCGGGCGGATCGCCTTCTCCCGTCGTGCTGGCGACAAACAACAAACGTCCGCCACGGACCAATCGCTCGCGATCGATCTGTTCGATCCCCGCCAGGTGCGCTAACTTGCCCGCTTCGTTCAGCGACGCGGTTGTCTGTTGAGCCAGTTCGTAAGCGAAGCCCGTTTGGCTGGCGTAGACCACGGCGATCGAAGAGGGATCGACCGCGGCTTCCCCCGTCGCAGCAGCGGTTGCCGCACCGAGGGATTTGCTGGCTTGCAAATGTTTCGCCGGACGACGGAGCATCCGCAGGCAAAACAGCAGATAAAATGTCAACGCCCCACCGGCAATCCACCACCGCGATGAGGGTGGATTTGCGATCCACCAAACGCCGCGAGTGAGCCGCAGAAACAGCAACGCAACAATCACCAACAGCAGCATGACGACTGCGTTGCCGATCACTTCAGCGAATCTGCGGCGGGGTGGTTGGTTTGCCATGGGACCTAATCAATCAAAGGGATTTACTGGGGCAAAACTTCAAGCGTCGCGGCGTAGCTGAGACGACGGTTTTTCGCTTGCGCGGTCTTCCCTTTTTCGTCCTGCGAAGAAGTCGACAACCAATACATGCCGGGCTTCTCAAACGCGACAGTGAACTCTCCGTTCTCGTCGGTCGTTGCGATGATCTCTTCCTGCGAATCGCGATAACGCGTTCCGCCGCGGATGATCTCGATCTCCAATCCCGCCGCGGGCTTGCCTTCGACGAGCAATTGGAACTGACTCTTCTCTCCCGCATACAAATCGTTGGGATGCGTCGCGGCAACCAATTCGATTCCAACGCCCGTCAGCTTCAACGCTTCTTTGCTCGGAGCCCCATTGGTGACGAAGGTCTCGATCCGTCCAACGCTTTCGGTAACCTTCAGGTTTTCGGCATCGGTCGGCACCTCGGTCGCAAACGATGCAGCCGATCCACGCCAGCGTTTGCGTGCGCCATCTTCGACCCAACTGGCAAAAAAGCCTTGGTTCATCAACGCGATGCGGTAGGTTCCCTCTTGCTCCAACTGAACATCAAAGACGCTGCGATACTTGCCGGTCGCGGGATTCTGAGCTTCCGCCGAACCGCCATCGGGAGCGGTGATCACGAGGTTATCGAGACGCAGTGGAAAGTGGTTGAAGTAGAACAGGTCGTTCGACACCGCGGCGTCGACGGTGACCCAAGGATCGTTCCCCGAAAGGGACGTCTGCGATGGCAGCAACCACACCTTGTGAGCGGATGCAATCTGCGACAGCGTGAGAACGAGGGCAACAGCCAGGAAGGACGAAATTTTCATCGTGAGACTCTCTTGAGGTTAGCGAAGGGAAATGACAGGGAACCGAAATCGAACATGGAATCGTGTGATGGCTAGGGTTTGACCGACAGGGTCACCTCACCCAGTTCTTTTTTGCCTTTGGCGTCGAGCATCTGCGGCGACGTGGCAGGCCATGTGAACGGGATCTTCACCAATTCACGGCCTCCGACTTCGCGCGATGCTTCGACGATCAGGGTGTATTCCCCCGCCGGCAGATCGGCCAATTGAGGCTGCTTGTCGGTGAAGGTCAGCGAGTGCTTGCCGACCGGCCGGGTCGCTCCGGTGACGCCATCGACCGGCACGTCCAATGAACGGCCAGAGATCCGCCACCACTGCCGCAGGTCGGGCAACCATTTAGTGCCGTGCCCTTCGTTCGTGTCGCGCATCTGATACCAAACCGTCAGGTTGCGAATCTGTTTGCGGTCGGCGGTTTGAATCCAGGCGGCGACATACGGGCGGTGATATTCCGAAACGTTCAGTCGCGGAATTTCGATACTCAGTTCGATCTCCGCGGCCGTCGCCGGCGCGGCTGGCACGGCAAGCGCCAAGGCGAACGAAGCGGCAAGAAGGGGAAAGCGTTTCAACATGCGTCGACTCTTGTTGTTCAAGGAAACAGTCATGGAGAGGATGGTGAAAATTGGAAGCGTGGCGGTCAGTGGATCAACAGCAGCGCGAGCAAAAACGGAACGATCAGCCCCAGTCCGACCAGCGGCCACGTCATCCGCCGGTTTCTTGCGTGCAGGAACAATAGCCCCAAACCGGTAAAGCAAAACACGAGCGTTGCGATCGCAAAGATGTCGATGAACCAACTCCACGCCGGCCCCGTGTTGCGGCCTTTGTGCAGGTCGTTGAAATACGAGATCCAGCCGCGCTGCGTCCGTTCGAATTCGACTTCGCCAGCAAACCGATCGATGCTCACCCACGCATCGCTCCCCGGGCCCGGCATCGATAGATAGATCTCGTCCTCGCTCCATTCGGCGTCGCGCGATCCGATCGCGATCCCCGTTTGATCGCTCAACCAAGTCGCGACCGCTGGTGGCAGCGGAGCTTTCTCGGGAGGTGTCTGAGCGTCGATCGCGTCGGTTATCTCCTGCGGCAGCTCGATGATCTGGTGCTCGACGTCTGGAACCGTCTCGATCTGCGAAGCGTGATTCAGCGTGATCCCGGTGACCGAAAACAAGATCATCCCGATCAGACAGACGGCCGAGCTGATCCAGTGCCATTGGATCATCGTTCGCAACCAAAACCCGCGTCGCAGCGTCTGGCTGACCGACGGCAGATCCGATTCGATCGGTGGCGTGGTGGTGTCGGAAGGTCGATTGTTCAAACCGGACTCTCCATGGTGAGAGCGGGCAACATCGACGCACTTGGCCTGTCGAACAGTGCGGTAAGCGTTGGAGATTGCATATTGGTAGCCTTGAGTTTGCAGTACAAATCGGCGAGCACGACGCTGCCGTTGGATGCTGGCTACAAGGCAAAAATGCTTGGCGTCGATCGGTGCCCAGATGCGGCGGATGATCGTCGAAGCATTGCCATTTGCTGGCGGGAACAACCGGTTGCAAACAGTTTGCTGCCGGCTGAGACGACGCGTTATTGAGATCGCGTCGCAATAAGCGTAGTTGCCGCCGGCCTGGTTGGCAACCGGTGAAGTCGGAAATTCGTGGTCCTCTGCCAGAATTTCCCTAGCGTTTTCCTTGGCCAACGCCCGCCGGCGGTCGATTGATCGCCGGCGGTGAAACTTCCGCCACCGCCGCGGCAAGCCCCCCACTGTTGGGCGGCTCGTGCGGATCGGACGCAAATATTTGTTTCCAGGGCTTCGTTCGGGAGATTCGATCGGCTGACTCGGGAATCAGCTGACCGGAGTGGCAGGGAAGCGTCGGAACGAGCCGTGCGATCGCGCTTCGAAACGGAGACCGATCGACGGAGTTGGCATGCGGGTTGCTTGAGGGGAGGGGCAACGGAAATTGCGTTTGAAGTTGTTGCCGGCAGAGCGGCGTCACTAATGAAACGGCGTCACCACCTTTTTGATCCTTCATCCACAGAAAAGTTGCCAACCTATAAATGAGCCAAGAAAAGCTAGCCGCCCCGCTGTCGGTCCGAAACGCGACCAAAACGTTTCGCCAGGGAGAGCGTGCGATCGATGCGTTGAAGGATGTCGACCTGACTGTTGAGCACGGTTCGTTTGTCGCCGTGATGGGTGCCAGTGGATCGGGCAAAAGCACGCTGTTGCACTTGATGGCGGGACTGACGCGGCCGACCGATGGAGCCGTCTTCGTCGACGGCCAGGATCTTGCGACGCTTTCGGATCGCAAGCTGACCGAATATCGTCGCGACCATATCGGATTGGTCTTCCAATCGTTCAATTTAGTTCCAGCGCTCAGCGCCGCCGACAACATCCTGCTGCCGCTGTACGCCGCTGGGCTCAAACAGCCCCAGAAAAGTTCGTTGGACGCGTTGGCGGAACGCTTGGGAATCGCCGATCGCTTGACGCACCGCCCCGATGCGCTCAGCGGCGGCCAACAGCAACGCGTCGCGATCGCGCGGGCGTTGGCAACCGATCCGGCGATCGTGCTAGCCGACGAACCGACCGGAAGCCTCGATTCGGTCACCGGTCAATCGATCTGCAAACTGCTGCGTGAATTATGCGATCAACAGCAGCGGACGATCATCGTCGTGACGCATGAACCAAGCGTGGCGATCTGGTCGGATCGCGTGGTGATCCTGAAAGATGGTCAGATCGTTGAATCGCTATCGACCCATGAATACAACGACGCCCAAGCGCTGGCAGCCCACTACCAAGAGATCTTGGGAGCGGGTGAACCAGCGATGGCGTCATCCCATTAATCGCCTCGGCGAAAAAACTGTTTCCATTCGTCGTGAAGTCGATTCCGATTTCAATCGGCGTCTGGAAAGATGAGCTGCCAATTTTGGAAGTTCAGAAAAGCGAAAACCTACGCACGCAATGGCTTGTTCCGTTTGGCGATACCACGCCAGCTCCGATCGCACCGATCGGCGGGAACAACCGCGGCCAGCAAGCAACAGAGTCTCTATCTCTTAGCCAGCCAAACTCGGTTTTCCATGTCGCGGTCCGCGTTGGACCGCAAGCAACCGTTCCCGTTTGACTGCTTAACCAAGGAGATCTCTATGATGGCATCGAGCCAACTTCTGCTTCCCTCTTCCCAAACTCCCGCCACATGTTCGTCCAGTGATCCCAGCGAGAAACGACGACGCGGGTTCACGCTTGTCGAACTGTTAGTTGTGATCGCAATCATCGGGATCCTGGTCGGATTATTGTTGCCCGCCGTGCAAGCGGCTCGCGAAGCAGCGCGACGGATGCAATGCGGCAACAACATGAAGCAGCTCGGGTTGGCGCTTCACAACTACGCTTCGACCTATAACGAAGCCTTCCCCAACAACGGCTGGTCCTATCCCGGCGGATACCCCAACGACTTCTCACCCTTTGCGAAACTGCTCCCCTTCATTGAGCAGGAAAACCTGCAAGACCTGATCGATTTCGACCTCTACATGGGACACCCGGCACTGGCCGACTTGCCGTTGGCGCTGCAAGCCGCCGCGGGAACGCGGGTTCCGACGTTCGAATGCCCCAGCGATGTTGGAGCCGATGTGCACCCATTGACCATGCCCTCGGGAACAACGATCCAAATCGCGGGGACAAGTTATGCGATGAATCAAGGGAGTGGACTCGACGGCGTGTTCCATCCTGGCAACGGCACGCCGTCGGACGGGTTGTGCTGGATCGGTGCGAAGATTCGCTTTCGCGACATCGTCGATGGAACTAGCAACACGATCGTGTTTGCCGAGACGACGATCGGGACGGGGATCGACATCGCATCGCCTACGCCCGTGCAGGATCCGCGTGCCTATCGCGCCTCGGCAACGTCGGGCGTCAACGCTGCGATGGCAGATGCCGCCGATGCCGGAGGACTAGCGGGGGTTCAGTCATTTATCGCATCGTGGAAGGGAGATCGGAATCACTATTGGTTGCGTGGCAGCGTCCCCAATGGCCCGGTGATGAACGGACGCTTGACGCCGAACAGCGAAGTTCCCGACATGACCTACGGCTCTTCAAAAATGACAGCCGCCCGCAGCTACCATCCCGGCATCGCTGTGCTCAGCCTAGCCGATGGCAGCGTCCGCAATGCCAGCGATACGATCGATCGCGCCGTCTGGCACGCCAGCTGGACGCGTCACGGCGGCGAAGTGAAGACCGTTGCGTCGCAATAGAATCGCCCCACAGGTTCTTTTTATGATGCAACGTCTGCGAGGCTCCAAGCTGTGATTGCAACGGCTTGGAGTTTTCGTATCGCCTTCGTCCGTCTGCTGCTTCGAATCGCAGATCCACTCCATTCCACTCTTGCCGAAGATCTCCATTGTTCAACACAAGTTCAACGCTTACGTGCCGCTTGCTAATTGCCTTGGTCGTGGTCGCCTGCAACTCATCCGCAAAATTGCGGGCCTCAGAAAATGCTTCACCACCGGCAGCGGCAACGCTTACGCTCGGCGAACCGCTAAACGATTCGCTCGACGCTCAAGGCAATTCGCCAACGATCGTCATTCCCGCATCCGCTGGGGACTTCATTCGTGGCGCAATCGATGGCGAACAACTGGTCCTGTCGCTCGTCGGTTCCGCTGGAAACCACATCCGTCAACTCACCGCCGGCCACGGGAAAACCCAAACCTTCATGTTTGTCGTCGGCAGCGAAGGCCCCTACGCGTTTTCGATCTCCGGTCCCGCGAAGGGAGAGTTTTCGTTGACGCTACGCAGCAGCATCCCGCTGGCCAAACAAAAGGCTCCGCAACCTGAACTGCAGAGCCCTCGTCTGCGTCAGCTGCAGCAAGAACTTTTAAAGGATCTAAGCACCGAGCGATTCTGGAGCGAAATCGGGGCAGCCGGAGCGCCGTTGGTCGAATCCGAAGGGGTGATGCCACCGCTGCCGGAGTCCGACGCTTTAGTGACCTTTCTCTGGCGGGGCGATCATCACAACGTGCGGTTGTTTGGCGCGCCGTCGGGGGACCACGACGAACTGCATCGCCTCGGCGATTCCGATGTTTGGTATCGCAGCTACCGCGTCCCTCGCGACGCCCGGATCGACTACCGATTCGCTCCCGACGTGCCAGTCTTCGACGGAACGCCATGGGAGCGACGCCGAGCGATCCTCGCCACGGCACAGCGTGATCCCTTAAACAAGCTTTGCTTCCCCGCCGATCCGGTCGACAACTACGACGGCAGCTCGGTCGTCGAACTGCCCGACGCACCGCAACCGATCTGGATCGAATCCAACCCCGAAACACCCCGAGGCGTCGTCACGCGACATCAATTGACCAGCGAGACGCTTGGCAACACGCGCGACATCCATCTCTATCGACCCGATGGCTATCGACCAGGCGATCCAGAAAACGGATTGTTACTCGTCTTTGATGGCGACAAATATCTGCAACAGATCGACGCAGCAACGATTCTCGACAATCTGATCGCAGCAAAAGCGATCCGTAGCACCACAGCGATCTTCGTCAGCAATCCGAGTCCCGAGAGCCGTTCGCTCGAATTGCCATGCAATCCCGACTTCGCCAACTTCATCGCCGGCGAACTGATTCCTTGGGCGAGAACTCAAGAGATTACTGCCTCGCCAGCCAACAGCGTGATCGCCGGAGCAAGCTACGGCGGACTCGCCGCCGCATATATAGGTCACGCACACCCCGAGCTCTTCGGCAACGTCTACTGCCAATCGGGATCGTTCTGGTGGTCGTCGGGAAGTCGACCGACGCTACCGGCATCGGAACCCGAGTGGCTGGCACGCCAGATCGCCGACGCTCCGCGGCAACCGATCCGGTTCCATTTAGAGGCTGGCAAATTTGAAGTCGACATCCTCAATTCGACACGCCATCTGCGAGACGTGCTAACCGCCAAAGGCTACGCATTCACCTACCGCCAGTACGCCAGCAGCCACGGATATTTCTACTGGCGTTACACGTTTGCCAATGGATTGATCGACTTACTGCAGCCATAAAAGCTCAGCCGAAAAGAAACCTGGCCGAACTGAAGGCGAAGTGTCTAAGGAACAGTTTGCCGGCGGTCTATTCGCCTAGATTTTGCGGCTCGGGGACCAAAGCGCTGACCGAGTCGGCGAACTTCTGCAGGCTATCGGCAGGTTTCTCGCCGGCTTGCAGTTCCGACTGCAGCGTTTTGGCCGCGTCGCGCAGTTCAACCAACTTGCCGCCGGAAGCTGCTGCTTGGGCATCAAGCGATTCCAACATGATGCTCAACTTGCTTTGGATCACATCCGCTTTGCGTTCCTTCTTCGCTTCATCGATGAAGGTCCACACGACGCGGCCTGAATCCTGCAACATTTGGTCTTCCGTTGGAACGGGAGCTCCGCCGGTGCAACCAGCCAAAGTCAGCAAAGAGAGGCAGACACAAACAAGGGTTTTCGAAACAGACGACATCATCGGTACAAGATCCAGATTGCAATGGGAGGAACGTGAAGAGAGGCGAACCGTCGAAGCGACTAACGCAGCGAAGTCCAAGCGATCGCTTGGACTTCGGAATGCTTTGAGAGCCGGCAATTAACCTGCTCCGCAAGGCTTCTTCATTCTTAATACTGGCCGATCGGTTGGCCGTCCTGAATACGCAACAGGTTTTCGTAGATCGCTTCGTCGATCGTCTCACCGATGAAGGTCACGCTACCGTCACAGAAAACCGTTTGCACGCCGCCGGGATGATAACTGCGTAGCGCCATCCCCTGCGTCGTGGTGCAATCCGGGTTGTTGCGTTGGTTGAAGTTAACGTTGGTGTTGTCGTTGCTCGCGTAAGCGGTGCAGTCGGTTTGCCGCGAATCGTTTGGAGTCAGAAGACCATTGGCAAACGCCTGCGCTCGCAGACCGAAGAGCACACCGCTAGGCCAGCCCCATGCACCACGATCATCGCCGGTGTTGCCGGGCGTAGCGACGATGTCACCGGCAGCAATAACGTGCGATGTACCATCGGTCATGTCGCGAAACTTTGCACCGTACTGACCGGCCAACGAGAAGGGGCCCTTGTAGGTGCTGCTATTAAAGTTGGCGATGTCCTGGGTGTAATGCGTGCCGCCATTGGCTGCGTAGTTCCCCTTCGCAAAACCGTCATAGTCCTGGGTCAACCGAGACGCGACTCCGACATGCGAGGGGCAGATGTAAGCGTCCATCGGCTGGCCAGTGATGGCCGAGTTAACAGCGGAACGAGCCCGCTGGGTGAAATCCATCTGGTTGTATGCGGCTTGCTGTTCGATGAACGGCAAGATCATCACCATCCAAGTTGCACCCCAGTTTGCATCGCGGCCGTTGCAGCGGTTGCTGCCGTCCAAAGGCGGACTCTGCTTAGGTGCGGTGCCGGTGTAGATCGCCGCGCTCGGAAAACTCTTGAACGTGTCGTGGTAGTTGTGCAACGCCAAGCCGATCTGCTTCAGATTGTTGCTGCACTGCATCCGCCGAGCCGCTTCGCGAGCCGACTGGACCGCGGGCAACAACAGCCCAACCAAAATGCCGATGATCGCAATCACGACCAACAATTCAACCAGCGTAAAACCCCGTCTCGCGTTTCGGACCATGTTCAGTAAAACCTCAAAGTACTCGTAGACTATTCAATCGAAAAAAATGGGAACTCTGGGGGGGATTTTGCTGCCATTCTGAAACTTGTCAATGCGCCGCCGTGCAATTACCGGACCCTATAGACAACCAATGGCCCCCGCAGCCCCGTTAATGCACACATCCACCGCTGCTTGGTGGCAAACACGTCATTCATTTTCTTTGTTTTCGTCAGCGATTTACGGGGCCCTACCAGACACTTTTGCCGGAAAACGCTACCGCACTGCGCCACAAGCAACCATTACAGGCACGCAAACCAAGCCACCCAGGTGGCACAGAGAGAGTGTGGGGACTGGCTTGCCCAGCGGGCCGAGTCGGGGCAAGAATGGAGCCTTTCAGCGGAAAGCCCGCGAGAACCCATCAGCGCAAGAGGAAGCTTTGGCATGGAACCCAAGATTGTCAGCAGATTGGAACGGGAGATCGAAGCCGTTCTGGCGGAGCTCTTCGCCCGAACGGAAACTCAAGAATTTCCGCTGCAGCCGTCTCCCCAAACGCTCCACTTGATGGCCAAAGCTGCAACCACCGTCTACGAAACAGCTATCGAGAATCGCCAGCGCGAGAAAGACCAGCGTTCCAACTGATCTCTCTTCCACATCGCGTTTCGCGTGCAGCTAGAATGGCAACACCAAGTCCCCCAACATCAAGCGAGTTTGTCGATGTTCCGATCGATTCTATTTGCCGCGATCGCCGGCTTCTGTCTGTTCCGCTGCGAGATCAGCCCTGCCGCGACTCCCAACTTCGTAATCATTTTCGCCGACGACCAGGGTTACGGTGACCTCGGCTGCTTCGGCTCCGAAAAGATCAAAACGCCCAACATCGACCGGATGGCGAAGGAAGGGCGACGGATGACGAACTTCATGGTCGCTTCGCCCGTCTGCACTCCGTCGCGGGCCGCTTTGCTGACCGGATGTTATCCCAAGCGTGTCGGCCTTCACAGACACGTCCTCTTTCCGCAATCGACCAAGGGGCTGAATCCAGCCGAGCATACGCTCGCCGACCATTTGAAAGGGCTCGGATATGCGACGGCATGTTTTGGCAAGTGGCACCTCGGTCATCACCCCGAAACACTTCCCCGCCAGCACGGGTTTGACACCTACCTCGGGATCCCATACTCCAACGACATGAATCACCCGGACAACAAACGCAAGTCGCGAGTGGCTTCGGACGACCTGTGGCGAGATCCCGGCAGCGCGGTGAGTTACTGGAATACGCCGCTGGTCGAAAACGAAACGATCGTCGAACTGCCCGTCGACCAGCGGACTATCACGCGTCGCTACACCGACCGGGCAATCGAGTTCATCCGCGAGAATCGCGAAAAGCCATTCTTCGTCTACCTACCTCACAGCATGCCGCACATTCCGCTGTACGTTCCCGAGGATGCCTACGACGCCGATCCACAAAACGCCTACACCTGCGTGATCGAGCATATCGATGCGGAAGTCGGCCGGTTGATGGATACCATTCGCGATTTGGAGCTGTCGGAAAACACATACGTGATCTATACGTCGGACAACGGCCCTTGGCTGCAGTTCAAGAATCATGGCGGTTCGGCGGGGCCGCTTCGCGCCGGTAAAGGGACCACGTTCGAAGGAGGCCAACGTGTTCCGTGTGTCGTCTGGGGACCAGGCCGGATCCCCGCGGGGACCCAGTGCGACGAATTGATGGGAACGATCGACCTGTTGCCATCGATCGCCGCCCTGACCGACAGCGAATTGCCCAGCGATCGCAAGATCGACGGGATGAATCTCGCCCACCTGCTGACCGGAGAAGCCGGAGAAGCCTCACGCGACGAATTTGTCTATTACACGTCCCACGGCGTGCTGGAAGGGCTGCGTCAGGGGAAATGGAAGCTGTTGGTCAAAGCGCCGCCGCAAAAGAAACCGTCGGCGAAGCTGAAGACCGACTCTAAACGGCCGCAGCGGATGTTGTTCGATCTGCAGGCTGATGTTGGCGAGCAGACGAACCTGGCCGATGCCCATCCCGATCGAGTTGCGGCGATGGAAGCACGCATGAAAGCGCTGGACGCCGAGATCACGGCAAACGCTCGCCCTACGTGGAACAAGTAGCGTCGCGGAGCTCAACGAACGTAAAAGCTGCGGCAGTCCAAGCTAATCCAAAATGAGCGTCAGCGATCCGACGCACGCGACGACTGCCGCAGATCGAATCGACAGAACAACCGTAGCTTTCCGCAGCCGATGTCGATCAAAATTCCGATAAACGTTGAGCCGTGGCGACGCGTTTCACGGCCCACGCGGCATCGATTGGATCAGTCGAGCATGCGTCCATCGCGATAGCGAAACGCCCCATCGACCGGCAAGACGGATCCCGTGATGTAGTCGGCATTGGGCGACATCAAAAATGCGGCCGCACGACCGATATCCTGAGCTGATCCCAGCCTTCCCCAAGGCAGCTTGGGCGCTTCCTCCTCGAAGAACTTCGGCGTGAACGCCTCTCTCTCCCCGGGCGTATCGATCCAGCCAGGCTCGATCACATTGACATTAATGTGGCGACTGGCCAGTTCGACAGCAATTGTTTTAGCCAATTGATTCAGCCCCGCTTTGGCTGCGCAGTAGGCACTTTTCTGAGCCATAGGCCGCTGAGCGAGTACGCTTGAGATAAAAACAAGCTTCCCGGAAATCCCTTCGTCGACCATCTGGCGTGCCACCAATTGGCTCATGTGAAAACCGCTGAACAGTGTTCCCTGAATCACCCTTTCAAAGTCGTCCGGGCATAGGTCGAGAAACGGAGAGACCTTCTGATAAGCGGGACAACTGACAAGTCCATGCACCGGCCCCGATTGTTCGACGGCTTCGCGAAGCAAGTCTTCGCAGCCTGCCCGCGTGAACACATCGGCTTCGACACCTTTCACATTGGCCCCCTGGTCGCGAAGCTCCTGGACGGTCGGCTTCAGATCTTGGCTTCCGGGCCGATCATTAATGATCAGAGTTGCACCGGCGCGAGCTAGTTCGACGGCGCACCCCTTCCCGATCCCTCTGCCTGCTGCCGTGACAATAATCGTCTTGTCTTTGAGTTTCATAATCTTTGCTTGGGTTCGGTGGAACGGTCGTTGGGCGTGGGAAAATCCTCGTCGAATTTGTCAAACCATTCCTCCAGGCACCGTTCGGAAATGATCTCGTCGTTCGAGTATTGCAACATCTCACGCGAGTGAAGTGTTTCCTCCGTAGTGGACGAGATCACGAGTCCCGTCGTGCCTCGAAGGAGCCGGGACTCGTTGCCTCGTCCAATACCTTAGCAATCCGCAGGCAGCTCGGTCGCTTGAATTAACGCTCGGATATATCCAAAAGAAAAGTAGCGGGCCAGCATGGTATATCCGGGCTGGCCTTGTTCTTCGCCGGCCAACTGGGGCACGTGGTCGGGACGTATCGGCCCGGTGAATCCGATATCGCGGTAGGCTTTCATCGCAGCCACCATATCGGTCGGGCCGTTGTCGTGGAATGTCTCGATGAAGTCGTCGGCGGTCCCTTGGACGTCTCGAAAATGAACATAGCGAATCCGCTTTCCCCACCGCCGGATGGTGTCTGGAATGTCGACTCCCATTGCGGCGAAGTTGCCTTGGCAAAAGCAGATCCCGTTGCTGGGCGAGGCGGAAATCTCCAACAGCCGGTCGAAGTCCTCCAGCCGATTCATGATGCGAGCATGTTTGCCAAACGATGCCAGCGGAGGATCATCGGGATGCATCGCCAAGGCGACACCAGCCGCTTCGGCAGCAGGCAACAGCTCTTCCAGAAACCGCTGAAGGTTGCGCCACAATTGGTTGGAGGAAATCGGCGAAATCGAATCGCTCAGAGAGATGGAATGCAGCGAAGCGGCCGATTCCGCATCCGAACTGCGAAAGGCTGTCGTGAGCGATCCACCCCGTTCTCGAACCTTCGTGTCGGTTCGAGCCCAATCGGTTGCTGGCATAAAGTTGTAGCAACAGATCGGTACCTCGGCTTCTCCCATGATGGCAAACAACTGCTTCATGCGGCTGAAATCATCCGCCCGATTCGCGGTGCCTAAGATGGCATTTTGAATCGGCAGTTCTCCCTCGATCGCAGCGATCTTGAGGCCATGGCGGCTCAACCGCTCGCGGGTTTCCAAAAGGTCTCGAAGCTCCAGCCCCGGATAGCGGATGGCGACAGCGCTGACGCCCAACTGGGCGACGCGCGCCAGGTTCTCGTTATCAAAAGGAGTCACCACGGATGCCAACTGCATATCAGACTTTTCTTGAAAAGGTGGATCGAATTCAACGGTCGCTACGAAGAAATACACGCCAAGTTCCCAAGACCACAATGGCGATGTCGGCTTAACCTTCTACTGTGACGATCAGGAGAACAGTTGGCATCCTAGCAAGAATGCGGTCGACTGGTATGCCTCGTCAAAAATGGAGGTCCAAGAATCGGATATCGTCGACATTAGAAGACGGCCAACTGTTGCTGTTCGCTCGCACGAACAGCGAGCCCCGGTGAAAACCTATCTCGAAGACCGAGGCGAAACCTGGTTGACGCCCCTACCAACGACTTGGGATATCAGTGCATTGAATTCCTCAAAGATGGAACCGCGTTGATCGTCTATCACAGCAACGATGGCTTGCATATGTCTCGCCTGAACGTCGATTGGTTCTACGGCAAGTAGAACAATAGTGCGACTTCCTGCGAAGCTTTGCTTGAGACCTGGTTTCACCGTTAGTTAGACTCAACACAACGTTGGTTCAACGACCTTCGAGCTTGACGCTAAAGTTGTTGCAAGGCGACGCCTCCGGTCGCCTTAGCTAACTCGATTAGATCGTCGTTGACTTCTTCGACGATAAACGCATGCAGGATGATCCCGTTGAGCTCTTCTGGCTTGACGTTGATCCCGTGATCTCCATCGGTCACGATGATCAACTCTGGTCGTTCGGCCTGAGTGTCGGCGACAACGGCCTCGATCCGCGTTATCCCCTCGCGAATCGCGAGGTTGATGTCGGTATCATCGCCTAGGAAAAAGCTGGAGTGCAAATTTTGCATCGCCTGGCGGGCCTGAGACACTTCGTCGACAAGCACCTGTTCGTGAACGACCGAATCGAAAAAGCTGAATCCCAAAATAGCTTCGCGCCGTAGCACCGCTCGCAAACGGTTCATCAGGATGGCGATCAGCTTGTAGATCCGTTCTCCCTGCTGCATCGATTTCGAGCGATCCAACATCGCGTAGAACAGCTGCTTCTTGTCGCTCCTCTTAATCTTCTCGCGAACCATGAAGCTTTTTGTCGCCACGCGGTAGCGAAAATATTTGGGCGACGCGACTTTCAGCGCCCACGCTGCCGGCACCATCCGCGACAGTTCGTCGAACGATTGCATCATCCGCATCCGCGTCTGGTCCCCATCGGCCGCGGGCAACATTTTCTTTTCAAAGCGAGGCTGAAAGCCGACGTATTCGTTGGCGATCCGCGCGATCCGCACCAACGCTTCGAGCCCCGGTTCGCTGAGCATCCGCGACGCGATATCCAACCGCCGGACCGACAGTGGATGGATCTCCTTGTGCTCGGTCTCGCGACGGACGCCACCGAAACAGTCGCTCAGCAGCGACGCGATCTTATCGCGCGTCTCCAGGTTTTCGACCAATTGAATCTGGCTGATCCCACGATCCAAGGCCATCCGTTCCAGGTCGAGCGAATCGGTCGATTGCAGCGAGTCCTCGTCGGGCAGACACTCCAACAATTCGATCTCATCGGCTGTCAGCCCGCCCACTTCGCCGAGCGCCCAATTGACTTGCGCGGCGACCACGTCGGACGCCAGCCCGATCGCAAGGGCTTGTTTGACGGTCGATATCAAGGCGACGTTAGCGATCGCGCGATCGATGTCGGTGCGTCCCTCCAGCCGATCGAACTGGATCTCGCGAAGCGCAGATGCCAAGGCATGGTAGATCGCGGTGTCGCGCTGCGACCAAGAAAAGATGTCGTCGAGGAAACGTTTGATCCGCCCCATCCGCATCCGGTACGTCAGCCCGATCCGCCGCTCGATCTCCAACGATCCCGCCAAGCGCCCGTCGTCGACCAAGTGCACGCCGTCCCAGATCGTTGGAATCGGAATGTGCTGCATTCCGATCGCGTCGAGCCGCCGGATCACCTCGGCGGTGTTGATTTGCTGACGCCGCTCGCTCTCGTCCGGGTAGGTCACATGCGTGTGAAAGCGGATGAAATTTCGATAGCGTCGCGGCAGATCAGCGGCATCCATGATCGGCCCCTCGTGCGGCAATTGAGGTCAAGCGACTCACAAGCCAAACCGCTGCTTGGCGGCCTGTTCGATTTCCTGCCGCGTTAAAATCGAATCTCCGTCGCGATCGAACTTGCGAAATCCGTAGCGGCTGAAGGCCATCGGCGTCTCTTCGCGAGCGACCTTGCCGTCACCATCGGTGTCCATCTGCTGAAAGAAGTCGCTGACGAAATCGTTCACGCGTTGTGTCGCTGCGTCGGCGGCGACGCTATTGCCACTGGATGCCTTTGATTTCGCCTGCTTCTTCGCTCCGCCATCCAACGGTTGGCAGACTTCGAAGAACGCCAAGGCCATCTCCTCCCAAGTCTGATCGCCCCAGCTGACGTATTGCGATGGGTCGGGATTGACCAGATTGTCTTTAGAGTTGTCGAACCAAACGGTCCCCGTCAGATCATCGACCGTCGACAGATCGATCGGATTGGCGAAGGCGTAGGAGTGCTGCCAATTGAAGTCGTACGCTGGCACGTCCAACAACGTCTTCTGCTGGCCCGCGATGCGTCCCTCCAAACGGAACGCTTTACCGCGCAGATGCATGTGCGGCGCAACGGCTAACAATTGCCCGGTTTTCGGCAATCCGCCCGGCTTGATTTTGACGGGATGATTCGCCGCCCGCGGTGGGATCTCGAACTCTTGATCGATCGCCGCAACGGTGAAGACTTCATTGGTTACCGTTGCGGGATCGGCCAACTTGATGCCGACCTTCGTCAGATCGTCAACCTCCGAACCGTTGGGCGTGTAGTGCATCTGGAAGACAAACTTGGAACCGGCGGGAACGCGGCGGGCCAGCCCAGGCGGGTACTCCGCGATGCGTTGGCCCGGAACGTAGGCGGTCAACCAATTGACGCCGCGTTGGCGTTGGCCATCGGGCGGGCGGACAAAGATGATCGCGTGATGGACGACGCTGCGGTCGCCGGGGATCACCTCGGCCGCTTGAATCCACTGATCCTCGGTAAAGCCACTGTCGACGACAAAATACTGGTACTCCACCGTCCCCTCGGCCGGCACGCGATACGGCTTGTCGTTCATCGAGAAGACGAGATCGGGAGTTCCCAGCCCCCAATCGCCTCGCGGCGGCAGCGGCTCGGGAAGGTCGTTGGCATTGCCATAGGGCATCCCTTGATCGACCCAATCTCGCAAGATCTGCTTGTCCCCCGCCGGCATCTGCCGGGCTCCTAAGAAGTCGCCATATTCGGGGTTCGCGTGCCAGGGAGGCATCCGTCCCTGGTCGATCACTTCCAGCGACATATCGGCCCAACCGACGACTTCATCGTAATCGGTCAGGGCAAACGGTCCGATCTCGCCGGCGCGATGGCATTCGACGCAGTGCTGCTGCAAAACGCGTGAGACCTGTTTGCAGAAGGTGATCGAACCCTCATCGGCCAACGGTCGCGACTGGCCGATGATGCAACCGACCGCCGTGGTCCGTGGCATCGCCACGGGGCGATCGGCCAGCAGGTCGTCGATCGCTTCGCGCAGTTCACTGCGTGTGGCGACGGGACGCGAAATACCAGGGCGATACTGATCATCGATCCGGCCTTGGTAGCGAATCTTGCCAGATGAATCGAGCACAAAGACCTCGGGCGTTCGCGTCGCTCCCAACAGCGTCGCCGCAGCCCCGTCGTAGTCCTTCGCCATCGGGAACGAAATCGCATACCGGTCGACATACTCGCGGACCTCTTGCAGCGAATCCTGGCGGTTGCTGTTGACTCCCAAGACTCGCACCCCGCGATCGCGCAGTTCGGCATCCAACGCCGACAACCGCGGCCCATACAACCGGGCTAATGGACACTCAGTCCCCAGGAAGCAGATCACATGCAGCTTGCCCGCATCGGGATCTAACAAGCGAACCGATTGGTTCTCCACCGCCGAAGGCAACTGCAGCGACTGGACCGATTCGGCAGCCACAGCGGGCAACGCGCTGGCACAGCAAAGTAACAGACAACCGCAAAATCGCCACAGTTTCGCTAGCCCGCGGCGTCGAACGCAACACTCGGTCAAGTCGCGCGTGTTCATGCAAGACCTATTTGTCTGGTGTAGAAAAAGTGCGGATCCCATAAACCGACGTCACTGCAAACGGTGTTGCCAGCGAACAGATAGCGGCCCGGCGTGAGTTCCACACCGCGCCGACACGTGGCGGCAGGGATCAAAGGGCAGGATCGCTGGAATGGGAGAAACCAGCCGCCCACTTCGAAAGCTCGTCTGCCGAATAATATCCAGTCCGCTCGTCGATCCTCTGTCCATCGCGGAACATGATCATGTGCGGGATCCCCGAGATCCGGTAACGCGCACTCAGTTCGGGATTGTTGTCGACGTTGATCGATACGATCTCGACATCACCGGTGACGTTTGGCAATTCTTCGTCGAGCATCCGGCACGGACCGCACCACGGAGCCCCAAACTTGATCAAGGTCAGCGGCGACTTTGCGACTAATTCGTCGAACTGCTGTTCGCTGTAGTGCGGATCGTCGCTGGCTGAACCGCTGCTGGCGGGGAAGCGATCGCATCCGACGACCAACAAAGCAACGATCAGAATCGATCCCAACACCGCGGGTGTCCTGGTGAGCATCATATTTTCCAAAACAAAATCTTTTGATTATCCTGTCCGACCGGATTCCAAATTCCCTGTATAACAGATCGACCTGGATCCCGTCGGTTCCAATTCGGACTTCGCCCGCAAAAAGCGACGGAGAGCCGACACGATAGTGGAAAACCACCAACCACAGTAACTGCGGAGTTCGGAGGCATCCGACGCGTAGAGAGAGGGGGGTAACGCCCATTATCTTCTCAAGCAAGAACCGTCGACGTCGGCGGCTCCAGCGGGAGAACTCTCGTCTACCGAATTCATTTTATGTCGATGCCATTAATGGGCAACAACCTCGAAAACTTTGAACAGACAGTCCAGCGGGTCACCGAAGCGGTTCTCGGCTGCATACGGCAGCGCGAAGGGTTCAAAGAAGTCATCGTAAGCGAACCCGATTGCATCTACGTCAAGTCGGCCAATGGCGTCATCCAACAGGTCAACACAGCGTACCACGGCCGCTTTTCGGCGGGGGCCGACCCGGCGGGTAAATCGGGCGTCTCCTACCTGCATCCGTCGGTGGTCGACGCCTCGCACCGCAGCGACAAGATGATCCTTGGCGGCTGTTCGTCGGTGCTGTTCAACCATCAGGGAGAAGATCAGCAGGGGCGGTCGCTGCGATACCGCACCTACAAACGATCGCTGCAGGAGGCGGGCGATCCGCGCTACGCAATCCTCGGCATCACGCGGGTGATGGGGATCGTCGGCACCAAAGTCAACGCAGCGTCGATGCTTTCAGAAAAGTGGCAGCGTTTTGAACAACTGTCCCCGGAGGATCGCCAGATTGCGATCGCGATGGCCAGCAGCGATCCCGCCGCCGCGTTGGCAGAAAGAGGAGACGTGCCCCACGGGCGTCTGAAAAGCCGACGCGAGGCGATTCTAAAGACGCTGCAGATCGAGTCGGAGGTCGAACTGATCAAGCTGTTGGTCCGATTGCAGGACAACGGCTTTGGCAACCTAGGAATCTGACGTCGCTGCGTTAACTGAATTCGCCGCGAATGTACTGCTTGGTGTACTCTTCCTGCGGATCGGCGAACATCGCTTCGGTCTTGCTGTATTCGACCAGATAGCCGGTTCGCGCGCCTTGCGAGGTGTCGACATACATGAACGCCGTCATATCGGCGACACGCTGAGCTTGCTGCAGATTGTGCGTAACCACAGCGATGGTGTATTGCTTCTTCAGTTCAGTCATCAGTTCTTCGATCCGTCGCGTGGCGATCGGATCCAACGCCGAACAAGGTTCATCCATCAACAGCACCTCGGGTTCGGTTGCGATCGCCCGAGCGATACACAGTCGTTGCTGCTGTCCGCCGGACAGCGATAATCCGCTGTTCTTCAGTTTGTCCTTAACTTCATCCCACAGCGCCGCCCCACGCAGCGCCTTCTCGACACGCTCGGGCACATCCCCTTTGACGCGGTTCAAACGCAGTCCAAACGCAACGTTATTGTAGATGCTCATCGCAAACGGATTGGGCTGTTGAAAGACCATCCCGATGTAGCGACGGACCGCCACGGGATCGACGCTGCGATGGTAGATATCGCGGCCGCGAAAATGAACATGTCCTTCGAAGCGGAAGCCGCGGACCAGATCGTTCATCCGGTTCAGACATCGCAGCGCGGTGCTCTTGCCGCAGCCCGAGGGGCCGATAAAAGCGGTGATCTGCCCCTGCTGGACCGGAATGTGGCTATCGCGAACAGCGCGAAACTTGCCGTAATAAAGGTTGTCGATCTTGCAATCGATCACGACATTCTCGGCAGCCCCGTTGTCGCGACCGTTGACGGCACTTCCCGCCTTCGTATTTTTCGACGGTACCGCTGAAGTTGCTTGGACCATTGGAATACCTGCTCAGCTTGTGACTTTGTTGCGTGATAGGATTTGCCCACCGATGTTGATCACTAACACAATCATCACCAGCACGAGAGCGGCTGCCCAAGCGAGTTCGATTTGATTCTCGAAAGGAACGCCAGAGAAATTGAAGATCAGCACTGCCAGAGAAGCCGTCGGATCCATCAACGCCAACTCGCCATCTTGTACGATCCAGTAGTTGCTGTTGAGCGCCGTGAACAGCAGCGGAGCGGTTTCGCCAGCGGCACGCGCCACGGCCAACATCACTCCGGTTAACAGCCCCGGCAGCGCCGTGGGCAGAATCACTTTCCAAACGACTTGAGTTTGCGTCGCCCCCATCCCAATCGCCGCTTCTTTCATGCGGTGCGGGACCATCTTGATCGCCTCTTCCGCGGTCAGCATCACGATCGGCAGCATTAGAATCGAAAGGGCGATGCCGCCGGCGGGAGCCGAATAAGTCCCCGTGACCAAAACGACGGCCGCATAAGCGAACACGCCAGCCAAAATCGACGGGAATCCAGTCAACAACTTGGCACAGAACCGGACTGCCGATGCCGTCTTGCTGTCGCTGCCAAATTCCGCCAGGAACAGAGCGGCCAAAACGCCAAAGGGAACGCTGATCAGGACCGAGATCCCAACCATCAACAACGTCCCCACGATCGCGTTGCCAAACCCACCTCCGCTTTCAAAAGCCGAAGGAGGTGTTTCGGTCAGCAAGCTCAGACTCAACCGCTTCCCACCGCGCCAGATCAGCATGAACAGCACGGAGAACAAAGGGATGCAAGCGACAACCGTCACGACCCCGGTGAGGATGCTGAGAGCCGAACTGAAAAAGGTGCGCGGGTGACGCAGCGAGCGTTCCAAAGTTGGAAAGTCGATGCCTTCAAAGGCGTCGGTGATCTCTTGACTCACTTCGTCGCTCCCTTCATATGCGCCGAAGCTCGTCGCATGATCGCGGCACCAAAGATGTTGACGCCCAAAGTAATCGCCATCAGCAGCAGCGCGGCGTACATCAACACCTGCTCCTCCTGTTTGCCAGCTTCGGGAAAGTTATTCGCCAGCAGCGCCGCAAGCGTGTTGGCTGGTGAGAAGAGCGAAACCGTCAACTGGTTGGAGTTTCCAACAAGCATCGCAAGCGCCATCGTCTCTCCCAGAGCGCGACCAAAACCAAGCACCAGCGAACCGAAGATGCCAGTCGCCGAGGCGGGAATGATCACGCCAAAGATCGCTTCCCAGCGAGTCGCACCCAGGCCAAACGCAGCTTCTTTCAGCTTATGCGGGACCGAGCTGATCGCATCGCGGGAGATCGCCGAAACCGTCGGCAAGATCATGATCGCCAAGACCAGCGACGCGGGAAGCATCCCGGGACCGCTGAGCGATGTTTTGAAGAACGGAATCCATTCGAAGTGCTCGTGCACCCAATTAGCCGCCGGCCGAATCGCGGGGATCACGACATAGATTCCCCACAAACCGTAAACCACGCTGGGGATCGCAGCCAACAGTTCGACGATGTTCTTGAAGACGACTTCCAGGTACGCCGGCAGGAAGTCTTGGGTCAGGAAGATCGCGATCGAGACGCCGAAGAAGCCGGCGATCGCAAGGGCCAACAGCGAACTGTAAAGCGTCCCCCAGATTTCCGGCAGCACGCCGAACTCGCCTTTATTGGCATCCCAAGTGGTTCCCGTGATAAACGAGAAGCCAAATTCTTGAACCGCTGGAATCGCTTTTCCACCGATCTCATACAAGATGTACAACACCAACAGAATAGTCATCCAAGAGAAGACGTGAGTCATCGCTCGGAACGCCCGGTCCCACGCAACATCCCAGGTCGTGGGAGGCGATGCGACCGAATCAATCGACTCGTTTGGCTCGATAGATGTTGCCATATAGTTCGCTTACCATTTCGTAATCGTTAGGAAAGCCGGTAGATCGACCGGTTATTGGATCGCATCCAACGCAGCGGTTACCTTGGCGACCACGTCCTCGGGCAAAGGAACGTATCCCATCTCGTCGCTGATCTTCTGCCCGTCGGTCAAGCAATATTTGACGACAGCTTTGAGAGCTTCGGCCTGCTTGGGATCTTCGTATTTCTTGTAGCACAACAACCAGGTGTAGCTGACGATCGGGAAGGCTTGTTCGCCGGGAGGATCGGGCAACCAAGCTCGCAGATCGGCTGGCATTTCGACGTTCGACAACGCAGCTTGGCCACTCTCCAACGACGGCATGACGAAGTTGCCCGCCTTGTTTTCAAGACTCGCCATCGCCAACTTGGTCAGCTTGGCATATCCGTATTCGATGTATCCGATGGCACCAGGAGTTTGCGTGATCGTCGCGGTGACGCCGTCGTTCTTTGGCGAGGCGACGATCTTGTCGCTGTCGGGCCACACGACCGTCTTGCCGGTACCGGGGCCGTTTGCCCAAGCTTCGCTGATCGCACTCAAGTGCTGCGTGAAGACAAACGTCGTTCCGCTGCTGTCGGCGCGTCGCACGACGGTGATATCTTCATCGGGCAGCTTCGCGCCGGGGTTGGCGTCGGCGATCAGCGGATCGGTCCAGTTGGTGACTTTGCCCAAGAAGATTCCGGTGTACGCTTCGCGGGAAAGCTTCAGCCCTTCGACGCCGGGCAGATTGTAGGCCAGCACCACTTCGCCAGCGGTCATCGGCAGCAATTGAACGCCAGCGCCGACCGCCGCGATCTCTTCGTCGGACATCGCAGCATCGCTGGCGCCAAAGTCGACGGTGCCGTTGGTGAAGTCCTTGATACCGGCTCCACTCCCCTTGGCTTGGTAGTCGATTTGCACGCCGTAGTGGGCGCGGCTGTATTCCTTAAACCAGCGATCGTACAGCGGAAAAGGGAAGCTTGCTCCCGATCCGGTCAGTTTAACGTTATCCGCAGCATCGGCTCCGCCGCTCGAATCGGAGCTCCGCGACGAGCAACCGCTGAACAACAGGCAAGCGGTCAGTCCCGCCACGAAAAGGCTTGAGTTTCGCCAACGCACGATGATTTCCCAATGAGGAGGGGGTTAGATTGTTGAATCCGGAACCACGGTATTGGCCGCAGAAGGGACGCTCAAGTCGCAAAACGTGGCAGCCAGCCAATTTCACTGGCTCTTCACACTTCCTTAACTTCCCGCCGGAGCCGCCCGGCCGATCGATCGCGTTGTAACGGTTGCACCGGTTACAGCGAGGGGGATTGTTAAGATTCATCCGATTGAGACTGCTGCATCGGATGCACGGGGCAAACGGCGACGATGCTACCCCCAAGAACGGTCTGTCTAGGACGATATTGATTAATAGGAGAGCGATCCAACCAAGGATGGGCGGGTCACAACTCCTCTTAAACGCCCAGCCGTACCACATTGGCTATTGTTTGAAAACGAACTGGAAAGGACTCCAGATGTTCAAGGCTCAAAAACGAAGTTGGCTGCGTCGACTGCTAGGTTTGGCAGTTGCATGCCAATTTGGGGCGTCGATCGGTGTCGCTCAATTCCCGGCCGAAGATGCCGATTTGGAAGCCGCTGCATTCAGCCCCATTCTTTTGGGTAAGTCAGACGACGCGTCGATCGCTCCCGTTGTCTACAACGAACCGGCCGCAGCCTTTCACTTGGCAGCCCCCGCTGGGGATGACTTAGGCGACTCGGTCAAAGCGGCTGACGAATCGACAGACAAGTCAGACAACGCGGGACAGGAGAAGGATTCGCGAGACGAACTGATCGAAGATCTGACCAAACGTCTGGACGACATGGAAGAGTCGTGGGGCCAGTACCAAGGCAAGATCACCAAAGAAGCCGAAGCCAAGAAGAAGAAATCGTCCTACAAAATGGGCGGTCGTCTTCACATGGACTATTGGAACTTCATGGATAACTCTCCTGGGATCGGATATTTCGAGCACGACGACCCAGCCAACGCGAACTACGGAACCGACCCCGAAGATCGCTTCCTGTTCCGTCGCTTGCGACTGGAAATCGAGGGGAATGTTCCCCAGAACATGGTCTTCCGGATCCAAATGGATTTCAACAATCCTTCGACTCCGGAATACAAAGACGCCTACATCGGTTGGACGAATCTTCCGTACAACCAAGTCCTGTTGTTAGGAAACCAGAAGCGTCCGATGGGCTTGGACCACTTGAACAGCAGTCGCCACAACGTCTTCATGGAACGACCGTTTGCAGTCGAAGCGTTCAACGAAGACGCTCGGCGGATCGGTTTGGCAATGTACGGCCACAACGATGCCGAATCGACCTTCTGGGCCTACGGCATCTATAACCTTGAGAACACCAGCACGACCGGCCGTTTCATCGGCGACAGCATGCAAATGGGCGGTTACGGTCGCGTCGGCGGCAGCCCTTGGTACGACGAGGTCAGTGGTGGTCGCGGCTACTGGCACGTGGCGATGTCCGGTGCGGTCGCCAAACCCGATGGCGACGCCAGCGGTGCCGATTCCAACAACAACGAAGCTCGCTTCCGCACCCGCCCCGAAGCTCGCAGCGATTCGCGATGGCTCAACACCGGTCGAATCGTAGGTGCCGACTGGTTTGAAACGATCGGCTTGGAATCGATGCTGAACATCGGATCGCTGCAGATCACCAGCGAATATTTGTTCAACTGGGTCCAACGCGACGACCAGATCGCGGGATCGGGTCCCGATACCCACTTCCACGGCGGTTACATCTTCGCATCGTACTTCCTGACCGGGGAACACATTCCCTACAAACGAACCCATGGCACGATCGATCGCGTCAAGCCGTTTGAGAATTTCTTCCTGGTCGATCGCCTGTGCGGAAATCGCGGACGAAAGATGGGCATGGGAGCTCTCGCGTTGGCTCTGCGATACGACTATATCGACCTTACCGACGGCGACATCCAAGGCGGCGTGGGGCATTCGGTCACCGGTGGCCTGAACTGGTACTGGACTGCGTATTCGAAACTGCAGACCAACCTGATCTACGGCGAGATCGACGACCACAGCCCCGTTGGCCCCACGGGAACCGAATACACCTCGGGTGACTACGCGATCCTTGGTATGCGATTTATGCTCGATTTCTAATCGACGCTCACATCCCAACGATTCAGATCCGAAGACTCCATTCCCAAACTACATTCTCTAAATTGATTGCCACACGGACGTGGCGATTCGGAGCGATACGATGAAAAACATCCACAAACTGATTATCGGTGCGATGCTATTCGGTGGCCTGATTACGATCCAGTTCACCGGCACCGCGCGAGCTGCCAATTGCCAATGCGGGCTGTGCGCTGACGACTGTGCGTGCTGCACATTGAAGGTAGACAAAGTCGACGAAAAGAAGACAGCTTGGGAAGTCGAATGCAAACAAGTCTGCATTCCCAAAGTTGTCTTCCCTTGGCAAAAACGCTGTAACCCTTGTGCCAACAACGGTGCCCGCGTGCGGACCGTTCGCGTGCTGAAGAAGAAGGAATACACGTGCCCTAAACTTGAATTCACCTGGACGCCGAAGATGATCGGCGGCTGCGGATGCTGCCGCGGCGGAAACAACTGCTGCGACGATGGCAGTTGTGGCAGCTGCGACAACGGCGGATATCTGTTGGGTGCAAACGACCTGCAACCCGCACCAACGCCATCGATACCGACACCCGCGATCGACAACGGCGTACTGCAAACGACAGCGACCGATACGATGATCGAACGCCAAGTTCCAACGGTTCATGTCGCTCGCCCCGTTGGACTGAAGTCGCTTCAGTTGAACCGATAAACAGCGACAGATCGGGGACGACGCAGGCGAGAGATCCCAACGACGCGAGTTTAAGGCCGGCCTGGCATCAGGTCGGCCTTCGGTGTTTCTGCAGCCAGCGTCTTGTCGGACAACAGCTTCGACAACCAATCGCTCATCGAAAACCGCAGCGATTCCTCCTTCCGAGCGATCTGGCGATTCATCCGCTCCACCAGCTTGACCTGTTGCTTCGATATGATCTCGTCGCGCAAGATCCCTTCCAACGCGTCGCCGATCCCTTCAGCAAAATCGCCGCCGACATCGCTGATCCGGTTCACCTCGAACCGCGGCACCGCGATCTGTGCCGATTCGATCACCGGCTTCACCACGACATCCGGCGGGATGTTGACGTAATCCAACCCAACGCCGATGCTGCCGACAATGGTGATCTCGATGTCGGCATCCGCGTCGACGTTGAAGCTCCACAGTTGGACGCCGTAATTCCAGCGGCTGCGACGGGCGAAACAATTTAATCGCCCGGCAAGGGTCAACTGAAACGTCGCCGTTCCATCGGGCAACCAACGCAGATCGTGCAGATCGGCTTTCATATGTTGGTCGGGATCGATCAAGCGGATCTCGTACCGCGTCCACGCGCCGTGATTCACCTCGCGCCAGCGACGCTTGGTATCGATCTTCCATCCGTCGCGGCGGACCTTCACTCCCGCATAGATTCGTTTCTGATGCCCCCAGTCCTTTTCGTTCTGGTAGGTTTCGGGAATGCTGCTGCGGATCAGGTCGCCCACGATCTGACGCAGCCGCCCCGCCTCTGCATCGGGCATTCCGGCCAACGGATCGGCGTCGATTCCCGCGACAACCGCCGTCGGTTCGATCGGCTCGACAGCTTGCGCCGGAACAACCGCCAGCGAGAGCATGCAGATCAGCAAGGCTCGAAACTCTTTACGAGTTCCGCAACGTAGTTTTGGAGTAGCGGAGCTCCTCAAGAGTTTCGTGCCATCGATGCGTCGGCTATTCGGTTCGTTCATCCGCATCGGCTCGGTTGCGTGTCATATAAATGCGGCACAACGACTACCGCCTCTCTACGTCGATCCATAGGCCGATATACCGCGCCACGAGTTTTCAAGTCCATGGCGAATCGCCAGCTCCCGGGCCATCGACGCCACGGACGATTTCCCTGCAAATCAGCCGCCCCGTTAGCGTCCGGTTCTCCTGCCAACCGGACACTAACGCGTGGCAGCTGATACTCGCGTCGAAAAATTGATTTGCCCTGCGATCCACCGAGAGTAACCAGCAGCGGGACCGCGGGTCAGTTATGCTGACAATACTTCGAGCGCAGCGTATTCGCCGAACTCGACTCCCACCTTTACGAGCGAACCAAAGATGCCAACGATCCCAACTGTTGCTCGCCCCGAGCAACACAATCTCTCCTCCACTAATCCCCTTCGCAGTCTCTGCCAACCATTTGCATGCGGGCTGATTCCAATCCTCCTATTTGCGATCACCGCGATCGCGCCGAGCGAATCGATCGCCGAAAACAACCGGATCGTCGCTGAAAACCAGCGGACCGGAACGACCGATTGGCAACTGACCCGCGTCCGGCCCAACGCCGGTAGGTATCGAACTTCGCTTGTCGAAGGCTACTGTTCGGAGCAATCGCTTGCGGTGGGCGAGGAACTGAAAGTCTTCATCAGTTCCGATCCGGCGGTCCCCGTGAATTTGGACATCTATCGGATGGGCTACTACGGCGGCACCGGCGGCCGGCTGGTTAAAACGTTGTCCAACATCGACACGATCACGCAACCGGTTCCCGACGCGGGGAAGGACCGCGTGCGGCAGTGCAAGTGGGAACCGAGTGTCAGCTTCACGATTCCCGAGGATTGGGTCAGTGGAGTCTATCTGGGAAAACTGACCACGGTCCCCGAAGCCGACCAACCTTATTGGCAGAGCTACGTGATCTTCATTGTGAAAGACGATCGCCCCGCCGATTTTGTCTTCCAATGTTCTGACAACACTTGGCAAGCGTATAACCGCTGGCCCGTGAACGACTCGCTGTACACCCATCCCGACGGTCCGCAGAAGCCGGGCGTCGCGGTCAGCTTCGACCGCCCCTACGGCATGTATTGCCAGATCTTTGAACATCCGCTGTCGCTCGGTTCGGGTGAATTCCTGCTGTGGGAATTCCCGCTGTGCTTCTGGATGGAGCAACAGGGATACGACGTCACCTACGTCAGCAACAGCGACCTACTAAACCCCGGCGAGATCGACCGCTGCAAAACGTTCCTGAGCGTCGGGCACGACGAATACTGGGACACGCGGCAATACGATACCGTCGCGGCGGCGATCGATCGCGGCGTCAATGTGCTGTGGCTGAGTGCCAACAGCGTCTATATGGTCAGCCCGTTCAGCCCCAGCGAAAGCGGCCAGCCCAACCGAATCATCACTCGCACCGGCAGCTTCGGTCCGTTGCGGGAGGAGGAGACGCAGACCTACGGCAAGATCATGGGCCCGTTCGAAACGCATGGCCCCGACGAACGAAAGATCATCGGGGCGCGGACGGTCGTTCCATTTAACGGCGGCGGCGACTGGGTTTGCACTCAGCCCAAGCACTGGATTTACGAAGGAACTCAAATGCGCCGCGGCGACCGCATCGAAGGGCTGATCGGCTGGGAGCATCACGGCGATCCCGATCTGCAGCGACCGGGACTGCAGGTCGTCGCCGAGGGGACGACCTGGGCCGGCGGCACGAATCCGGGACACTGGACCGCGACGATCTTCCCCGGCCCGAAAGGTAACTTTGTCTTCAACGCAGCGACGATCTACTGGGCTCAAGGCCTTGCGACCCCGCCGGGACACATCATCCCCTGGTCGCATTACAGCCGTCCGCACGGTCCCGATCGCCGCGTTCAACAGATCACTAAAAATCTGTTTGAACGCTCGCTGCAGAAGACTCAGGACTGATCCGCCGTTCAGTGATCGGTCGCGCGGCGGACGACGTCTTGATCGAAATAATTGATCTCCATGCCGGCATCGACGATCAATTGCTGAGCGCAGATTCCCGACGACCGTGGGCTCAACAGGAACGCCGCGGTGTCGGCGACTTCGCTAGTCGATACCGCTTTGCCACGCGGGATCACCGATTCGGCGAATAGATACGAATCGACATAGCCCGGGATCCCCGCCGATGCGCTGGTCTTCAACAGTCCGGCCGCGACCGAATTGAATCGAACCTGCGAGAACTTGCTGAACGACTTCGTCAGAAACGCCAACGACGAAGCCAACGCAGCTTTGATCGGAGCCATGTATCCGTAGCTCTCGCTCGCCATCCGCGTCGTGCTGATTCCAATCGTGACGACGCTGGCGTCGTCGGAAAAACAGCCTCGGAGCGCGTTGCAGATCGCCACCAACGAAAAGCAGGAGATGTCGACAGCTTGCAGGAACTGAGCTCGCGTCGTTTCGTGAAACGGCTTGATCCCATCGCTGTAATCGGCGAAGGCGATCGAGTGCAGAAGGCCATCGATCGTCCAGCCGTTGTCGCTGATGTAGGCGGCCAAAGCATCGATCTCCACCTGCTGCGAGACGTCGCAGATCACGATCTCGCGGCCCGGCAACAACTTCGCCAACGAAGCGCGGCGCTGCTCGCTACGCACCGAATAGATCACGTTTGCCCCGACCTCTTCCAGCGTCTTGGCGACGTGATAGGCGACGCTCTTCTTGTTGGCAACGCCCATCACCAAGATGTTGCGGCCACTGAGTTTCAGAAAATCGGTCATTCCTAGCCCTCCTCAGGCGTCGCAACGCTGCATGCAAAGTCCAACCGAGCCGCCAGTTTGCCGTCCAACATCACCTTGCCCGTCATATAGAAGGCGTTGGAGAGTTGTTCGTTCAGCGTGACGTGGATCTCGACGGTGTCACCCGGACGAACCATCTTCTTGAATTTGACGTTGTCCATCCGCGTCGCCACGGGAACGACCGAACCGTCCTGCGGCGTCTGCTTGCTCAACAGGATCGCCCCGGCCTGCAAACAGCATTCGCATTGAATCACCCCCGGCACGATCGGGTAGCCGGGAAAATGCCCCTGCACGAAAAATTCGTCGCTGTGAAAACTCTTCTTGCAAACGATCGTCTGCTCGGTCTGTTCGACGATTTCGTCCAACAGACGCATCGGCAAGCGGTGAGGGATGGCGGCTTCAATCTTTTCAGCAGTCATTGGTGGGGACTAGGGTTCGAAGGTTGGGCTCATTGGCGAATCGATCGCAAACGGTTGAAAACGCTATGCTACCGGACTGCCCAAAGCTTGTCATGCCGCTTATCTTAAACACTACCGGCCCCGCCTGACGCGGTCTTTCGACTTCTCCGACTCCTACCCGACCATCCGCCCATGACCACCTACTTTGCCCGTGGCTCTGAAACCGCCGAACTCTCGACCGCCGATCTGCGAGAGGGCTTGGAAAAGCTGTTCACCGACCGCGGCCGCCCCAGCAAAGCCCTGGCGATTCCTCCCGACTACAGCCGCCTGCCCAGCCGCGCCGGCGAAATCACCTGCCTCTGCCACGAACTGCTCGGCGACGCGATGGTCGATGTGATGCCCGCCTTGGGAACACACAAACCGATGTCGCCGGAACAGTTGGCGCACATGTTCCCCAGCCTGCCAACCGATCTGATCCGCGAACACAATTGGCGAAACGATGTCGTCACCCTGGGCGATGTCGATGCCGATTTCGTCAGCCAAGCGACCGAGGGAATTTATTCGGAGCCGTGGCCGGCGCAGGTCAACCGCCTGCTGCTTGAAGGAGGCCACGACATGATCCTCTCGATCGGGCAAGTCGTTCCGCACGAAGTGATCGGAATGGCCAACTACAACAAGAACATCTTTGTTGGCACCGGCGGCGTGAAGGGAATCAACGAGAGCCACTTCCTGAGCGCAGCCTACGGCATGGAACGGACGATGGGACGTGCCGACACGCCGCTGCGCAAGATCCTCAATCGCGCTCAAGATCTGTTCTGCAAAGAGATGCCGCTGGTCTACATCCTGACCGTCATCGGCCAACAACCCGATGGATCGCTGGTCACTCGCGGGCTGTACATCGGCGACGATCACGACACGTTCTTTGAGGCGGCGGAGCTGGCCCTAAAAGTCAACTTCACCGTTTTGGAACGCGCCCCGAAAAAGATGGTCTGTTATCTCGACCCGTCCGAATTCCACAGCACCTGGATCGGCAACAAGTCGATCTACCGAACGCGACTGGCGATCGAAGACGAAGGAGAACTGATCGTCTTGGGTCCCGCCGTCCGGATGTTTGGCGAAGACGAAGCGATCGACGGGCTGATCCGCAAATACGGTTACCAACCGAGTGCCCGCGTGATGGAGTTGGTCCAACAGAACGAAGACCTTCGCAACAACCTCTCCGCCGCGGCTCACCTGATCCACGGCAGCAGCGAGAACCGCTTCAGTGTCACCTACGCTCCCGGCGAACTGTCGCAGCAGGAGATCGAAAGCGTCGGCTACAACTACGGCGACGTGAAAAGCCTGATGGAAAAGTACCCGCCGGAAAAACTGAACGACGGCTGGCACACCGACAGCGACGGCGAAGAGTTCTACTTCATCAAGAACCCAGCCCTCGGCCTCTGGGCCTCCCCCGGCCGCGTTTAAGACGTTGGAGTCAAAGGCGGCAGCCGATGGGATTTTTTGCAGTCGGTTGGCATAAAGACGTGTCGACCTATTGCCTTGTTGACTGGAGCGTCCACAGGCCTAGTGGCTTACACCACCGGCAATTCTTGTGTCGGCCTCCGGCCTTGGACGGTTTGAGCATGCGGGCATTAGGCCGGAGGCCGGCATATCCTCTGCCGGTGGTGTAAGCCACCGGAACCGAAACCGAGACGGAAACTAAAAGGCCGGAGGCCGACACAAGCCAAACTGCGATGTCAGGCCCCCAACCGAGCCCATCTCCAACGCCTCAAACCAGACGCAAGCAGCCACACCCCAAATCCCCAACCGAACAGCGAGATCGCTGACGCGGAGACTAGCCAGGTTGGGCGATAGCGGAATTCGACTTGCCAGTTGCCTGCAGGGAGCTCAAATCCTTGGCTGACAAAGTCGACGGGATGGCTGGTCGCTTGATGCCATATGGAGCCGCCGGTCGCGCGGTACCGGGCTGTCCAGTTCCCGTCTTGCATCTGAAAAAACTTCACGAGCATCGGACGAGAAGCCTCGACGTGGGCGAACGTTCGTTCGGGTTGGTGCGCTTCGATTTGACACTCGGAAGCCGCGGGAATCTGCTGCGAATCCGTGCGCAGCGAATCGCCCTCCGATTCAAGAATGCTCGCTTCCGTTGCCCCCGCCAGATAGTCGCGAACGTGCTCGGGCCAAACCGCGACGATCTCCGACGGAGCGACGACGCGCCAATCGTCGACCAATTGGATCGGCGCCGCACCGGGGTTGCGGATCCGCGCGTCCAAGCTGACCTGCATCGGAGCTTCGGTGCTCGCCGTCGGCCCTAACTCGCGCTGAGCGACTCGCGGCTGTAGCGTCGCATCGGATCCTAACAGTTGGCACAGCCGCCTCAGACGTTCCGATGTTTGTTCGGGTG
Organism: Rosistilla oblonga; assembly: GCF_007751715.1. Taxonomy (NCBI): domain Bacteria; kingdom Pseudomonadati; phylum Planctomycetota; class Planctomycetia; order Pirellulales; family Pirellulaceae; genus Rosistilla; species Rosistilla oblonga. The sequence continues at coordinate 5,104,772 of NZ_CP036292.1, forward strand.
GGCTGTCGGCTAAAACTGGTCGAACCGCGTCCCAGAAGATCGGCCCGCGCCAGTGACTGATCGACGCAGCTGAATTGAGCTTGGCGATCCCCGCATCCAAATGCCAGCGCATGAACAACGATAACTGTTGCCCATGTTCGACTTGTTCGATCCGTCGATTCTGCGGATCGGGAGTCACCGACGGACTCGCCGTTCCCCAACGCTCGGGCCAACGCAGCGCGGTCGCCAGCGAAACGACGCGCCGCAGCGGCGCTGTTGTCTGCTGCATCTCGGCAAGCTTTAATTCGGGCGGAGCTGATGCGGTTGCGATCAAGCCGCGACCATGAAGCGTCAAGTCGACCAAGGTCAACGCGAACAGTGCTATCGGCAGCAGGGAAGAGCCGGGTGTGCAGCGTCGACAAAGAACCAAGATGATCGCGGCAAATAGGCCTGCATGCACGGCGGCCCCGAACGCTTGAAGCTGCCACAACGAAAGGTTTAGTGGACCGAAGAATCGATCAGCTGCGGGGCGGAGATCGATGTCCAAGCTGCCGATCGGTAGAAGGCTTACCACCAGCGTTAGCGCAGAGATTCCGATCAGCACGGCCGATGCACGGATCGATCCGTCGCGCGATGTACGCGACCAGCGGTCGATCGTATGCGCTGTCAGCAGCGCGAGCCCGAGGCTGAAAAAGACGAGCCACTTCGCAGGAAAGCGGAAGTTGCTGTAGCCGGGAACAAAACTCACAAGGAACCAATACGGACCGCCCACCGCAGCGTTGCAGTCGTTCAAGATCATCGCGCCGCCGAACAGATAGGCTAGTTCGCGAACCGCCCAAACGAGCCCAAAGCCTCCTAAACTGAAGACCAGTCCGGCCAGGATCATTCCGTCCCAAATCCGCAGCGGATTTCCACCCCCTCGCTGCGATTGTCGGTTGACCAAACGACGCAGATAAATCGGCAGCCGGATCAACAGACAGATCGCCGGCAGCACGCCCAGGAACAGCGACGGCGTCCACGTCTTTCCCTCGCTGGGCAGCAATCGCGTGATCCGCGTGTTCTCGGGAAACATCTCTCCACACACGCCCGGCAACAGAGCCCCGATCCACTGCCACGGCCCAACGCTGAAATCGTAGACGTTGGCTTGATGGGTTCCGGCCGCCGGGGCTTGCCACCAAGCAGACGGCGCGGCGACATAAGGCTCAGCCGCGGTCAACTGCGCCACGCCCGGCGAAGGACAGTGCCGCCGCACACTCTGCTGCGACCACTGCCACGAAGGAATGATCTGCAGCGAAGCCGCTGCGCTGGCCAGACCGATCGCCAAACCGATCGTCATCAGACGTCGCGCCGTCCCGGTCATCAACATCGAATAGCCAAGCCGTAGGCTTCCGCTGCGCCGCGTTCGACGCCGGGCGATCCGAAGGCGACGGATCGCGCGAAACAAGACGTAGCCGACGAGGAAGACGATCACTTGAGCAGCCGACTGAACATCGCCACCAAGGATCATCATCGCCAGCGACAACGATCCGATCGCAAAGCTGGAGTGGTTCCAACGATGAACGGC